>VFYY01000039.1 GCA_016871375.1 Acidimicrobiia bacterium | reverse complement strand
GCCCTACCCGCCTACCCGCCCTACTCGCCCTACCCGCCCTACTCGCCCTCTATGATCGCCGCGGCGAGCAGCGGGATCAGCACCTCGTGATGTCCCACGAGCGAGATGCCGGTCCCGCTGGTCCCCGCCACCGGCCGGGTGACGACGTTGGTCTGCGGCCGGTACATCCGCAGGAAATCGATGTTCACCGTGGTGAGCCCGTCGAGCGCCGCGCCCTGGTTGCGCGCGAGCGCCACCGCCTTCAGGAACACCTCCGGTAGTACCACCGCCGATCCGCAATTCAGGTAGACGCCGCCGCGCAGCCGCGCCACCGCTGACGTGAAGTAGCGGAAGTCGCGCAGGCTCGCGTCGCCGATCGCGGCGCCCGACGCGGCGGGGTGCATGTGAATGATGTCGGTGCCGATGGCCACGTGGACGGTGAGTGGGATGCCGTGCCGGTGGGCGGCGACGGCGAGGCTCGTGTCCGCGTGCGGCGGGTTCTTCGATGTGAGGAACGCCGCGACCGACTGTCCCAGCCCCTCGCCGCGCCCGGCGCCGGTGCGAATCGCCTCGTTCAGCAGCGTGCCGGTCTCTTCCGCCATGCCGAACCGGCCGGGCCCGAGCGACTCGTCGACGTCTTCGGACGTTGCGCCACAGAGCGCGATCTCGAAGTCGTGGATGATCCCGGCGCCGTTCATCGCCAGCGCCGACACGTAGCCGCGCCGCATCAGATCGATCAGCACGGGCGACACGCCCGTCTTGATCACGTGCGCGCCGACGCCCCAGATGACGCCACCGTCGCGCCGCTTTGCCTCAACGATCGCCTTCGCCGCCCGTCTCAGATCCTCGGCGCCGAGGATCGCCGGCAGCGAGTCGAACCACTGCTTGAAGCTCGCGCCGCGGTCGACCGGCGTCGCGAAATCCGCCGCGTTCGCCTTGCTCGCGCGCGAGGCCAGCGGGTACGTACGCACCCCGGAGAGATCGAACTCTTCGTAGGGAAACGGCATGGCTGTGACGGTAGCACGTCACGCCAGAAGAGGGCAGGGTCAGTTCGCGCGGGAGATGACGCGACCCGTGTCGCACAGCGGTCGATACGATGCGCAGCGGCCGCGTGTTCCGTCCGGGCTCAGCTCACGTCAGCCGATGCAGCGTGACGTTGTCCACGCCGATGAACATGTTGCCCTGCGTGCCCTGGATCTCGCACTCATAGCGCCTGACGACCGGCGAGCTCTGGTTGTTGTGCCCGACGTAGTCCAACGACTCAGGCGGTCCCGGTGCACACCTCCCTTGCCTTACACGATGAGCATCGCGTCGCCGTAGCTGTAGAACTTGTAGCGCCGCTCGATCGCTTCGCGGTAGGCAGCCAGCACTTTTTCGCGTCCAGCGAGCGCGGCCACGAGCATCAGCAGCGACGAGCGCGGCAGGTGGAAGTTGGTCATCAGCCCGCTCACGAGGCGGAACTGGTGGCCGGGGTGGATGAAGATGCGCGCGACGCCCTTCAGCTCGCCGACGCGGCCGTCCTTGCCGACGGCCAGCGACTCCAGCGCGCGCGCGGTGGTCGTCCCCACCGCGATGATGCGGCGCCCCTCGCGCTTCGCGCGCGTGAGCGCCGCGGCCGCGTCCGCCGACACCGAGAACGGCTCGGGATCGACGACGTGATCCTCGACGCGCTCGCTGCGCACGGGCTTGAACGTGCCGTAGCCGACGTGCAGCGTCACCTCGGTCCGCTCGATCCCGCGGTGCTGCAGCGCCTCGAGCATCCGGTCCGTGAAGTGCAGGCCGGCGGTCGGCGCGGCCACCGATCCGCGCTGGCGCGCGAACACGGTCTGGTAGCGGTCGCGATCGAGCGGCGAGTCGTCGCGCCTGATGTACGGCGGCAGCGGGACGTGTCCGATGCGGTCGATGAGGCCGCCCACGTCGCGGTTGTCCGGCGACCACAGGCGAATGGTCCGGCGGCCGTGGAAGTGCTGCGCCAGCACGTCGCCGTGCAGCTGCACGCCGTCGCGCTCGAACACCACGCGCGCGCCGGGCGGGAGCTTCTGCCCGGGATGCACCAGCGCGTCGCAGATGGCCGACGCGCCGGGCTCAGGGCTCGTCAGCAGCAGGCACTCGACGGCGCCGCCGCTCGGGACGCGGTTGCCGAGCAGGCGCGCCGGAAACACCTTCGTGTTGTTGAGTACGAGCAGGTCGCCGGCGCGCAGGTAATCCGGAAGGTTCGCGAACTCGGTATGGACGAGCTCGGCGGCGTCGCGCCGCAGCACGAGCAGCCGTGACCCCCCGCGGATCGGGGACGGATTCTGCGCAATCAGCTGCTCGGGCAGCTCGAAGTCGAAATCCGCGACGTCCATCAGCCCTTCAACATAGCTCATGGCCGAGCGGTCCCGACGCCGATATCGGTCAAGGCGTGCCGCGACCGGATCGAGCCGCTGACGGCGAACGGCGAGCTGGTGGGGGAGTGAGGAACGTCGACAGGTCCGTCCGTCCCTTCGGCGAGACGAGCGGCGTCCAGAGGTCGCCGGTCTTCGCGAAGCGCTCCCGCACGTTGTCCAGCCGGAAGTCCTCCATGGCGATCCCGGACGCCACTTCATCCCACGTCACCGGCGTCGAGACGGTGGCCAGCCGCGTCGGCCGCACCGAGTAGACGCTGGCGAGCGTACTGCCCCACCGGTTCTGGTTGTAATCGACGAGCACGCGCCCGGGCGGCCGCTTCTCGCGCTTGTACGCGGACGTCATGAGCGCCGGATTGCGCGCCGCCAGCTCCACCGCCAGCGCCTTGGCAAACGTCCACACGTCCTTCTGCAGCGGACCGCGCACGATCGGCACGTAGACGTGGAACCCTTTCGAGCCGCTGGTCTTGCCCAGCGGCTTCATGCCGAGCGACTCGAGCGCGTGGCGGACGATGCGCGCGGATTCGAGGACCTGCGGGAACGTCGCGCCGTCGCCGGGATCCAGGTCGAAGTGCACGTAGTCGGGCCGGTTGATGTCGTCGGTCTTCGCGTACCACTGGTTCAGGTCGATGCACCCGAGGTTGATCACCCAGAGCAGCGACGGCAGGTCGTCGATGACGGGAAAATCGATGATGTTGCCGGACTCGTGCTCGATGGCGTGCGTGCGGATCCAGTCGGGGCGCGGCGTCGGAGCCCGCTTCATGAAGAAGAACGGGCCGTCCCAGCCGTGCGGGTAGCGCTTCATCACCATCGCGCGGTCGCGGATGTGCGGCAGCAGCACGGGCGCGACGTCGGCGTAGTACTGAATCAGGTCGCCCTTCGTGATGCCGCGCTCGGGCCCTTCGACGCCGCTCGGGGCAGGCCAGAACGGCTTGCGCAGGTTCGTCAGCCGCACCTCCCGTCCGTCCACCGGCAGCGAGGCGTTGTCGACGTCGGTCGGGATCTTCACCGCAGCGGCTCGAGCTTCGCTGGGCGCTGGCCGTGCCGGACGGCGCCTTCGATCGGCACGTACTCCAGCTCCAGTCCGGCGGTGACACATCGCAGCATGAGCCCGCCCCGGCTCATGTCGCCGCGGCCGACGAAGTGGATCGGGAACATCAGGCGTCCGCCGAAGATGGGCAGCAGCAGGTCCACATACTTCCCCGACGCGACGCTTCCGAGCAACACCACCTCGCACTCGGGGCCGACGGCCGCCAGGACGGCACGGGCGGCCTTCTCGAGCGGCGCGCGGTAGCCGCGGTTGGCAGCGTCCACGTCCACGCCGGCGAACGCCCTGAGCGAGTCGACGGTCACGCGCGTGTCCGCGGCCCGCAGTCCCGCGCTCGGGGTGATGACGAGCACGCCGCCGGCGGTCACCGGATCGGCCGGGTCCGCCGGCCGGGCGAAGCGGCGCGCGTACGCCAGCTTGCCGCGGAAGTAGAGCCCGCTGACGAAGCTGAACACGTCGCCGAGCGGCGCGCCGTCGCGGCTGCGCAGCTGGCGCGCCAGCGGGAAGTCCGCCCGCTCCGACATGACCATCTGGCCGCGGATGCCGCCGCAGTTCGCGGGAGACAGGAGGAAGATCCGCGGCGGAACAATGGGGTCGGGAGTCATTTTTCGAGGACGCTTCGTCCGGCGCTTCTTCGAAGTGTCCTCGAAAAATGACTCCCGACCCCCTTACAGACTCGTAATCGCGGAGAAGAGGGCGCCCGCCACCAAGAACGGGATCGACGCAACGATCAGGAGCAGCGCGATCATCGCGACGACGAACAGCCAGTCGCCGCCCGACGCCGGCCGCTCCTCCTCCGCATGCGCCTCGAGCAGCGCCATGTTCATGTCGTTCGCCTTCCACGCGAAGTCGAACAGGTCGCCGACGACGGGGACCATGCCGAGCAGCGCGTCGACGGCCACGTTGAGGATCATCCGGAGCTGTACGACCCGCGGCACGCCGAGGTCGCGGGCCTGCCAGATGATGCCGGCCGTGAAGAGCGGCGAGATCAGGTCGCCGACCACCGGCACGAGCCCGATGATCGGATCCAGGCCGATGCGGTAGTTCGTGCCGGGCAGCACGAATGCGGAATCGAGGAGCTGGGACACCTGGCGCAGCGCCTCCAGGCGCTGCAGCTGCGCAGGAGTGTTCTGCCGGAGCCGGACGACGCGCGGACGCGCCATGGAACCAGCGTAACCCGGACTCTTGCCTTTTGACTCTTGACCTTTGCCCTTTGACTTACTTGAGCCCCCACCTGAGCAGTACCGCTCCGACCGTGAACCCGGCGCCGACCGACGCGAGCAGGACGAGATCCCCGTGCTTCAACCGCCCGTCGCAGACCGCGTCGTTGAGCGCCAGCGGGATGGTCCCCGCCGTCGTGTTGCCGAACCGCTCGATGTTGATGACCACCTTCTCGCGCGCGAAGCCGAGCTTCTCGGCCGCGGCCAGGATGATGCGGCTGTTGGCCTGGTGCGGCACGAACAGGTCGATGTCGCTGCCGGTCAGGTTGTTGCGCTCGAGGATGCGTTTGCACACCTCCTCGAAGTTGCGCACCGCGAACTTGAAGACGCTCTGCCCGTCCTGCTTCACGTAGTGGAGCCGCTTCTCCACCGTCTCGAGCGTCGGCGGCATGCGGCTCCCGCCCGCGGGCATGCACAGCGCGGGACCGCCGCTGCCGTCGACGTAGTTCTCGGTGTCGATGATGCCGACCTGCTCGTCGTCGCTCGCCTCGATCACGACCGCGCCCGCGCCGTCGCCGAAGAGCACGCACGTCGCCCGGTCGGTGTAGTCGATGATGCTCGACATGACGTCGGCGCCGACCACGAGCGCGTGGCGGCTGCCGCCGGACGCCACGATGTGCGCCGCCGTCGTCACGCCGTAGGTGAAGCCCGAGCAGGCGGCCATCAGGTCGAAGCCCCACGCGCGCTTGGCGCCGATCTTGTCCTGCAGCACGCAGGCGGTGCTGGGAAGCAGCGTGTCGGGCGTCGTCGTGGCGACGAGGATGAAGTCGATGTCCGCCGGCGTCAGCCCGGCGCGCTGGATGGCCTCGAGCGACGCCTCCTTCGCCAAATCCGACGTGGCCACGCCGGGATCGACGATGTGGCGCTCGCGGATGCCGACGCGCTGGAGAATCCACTCGTCGGTCGTCTCGACCATCTTCTCGAGGTCGGCGTTGGTCAGCACGCGCGGCGGCACGTAGGTCGCGATGCTGGAAATGCGCGCGCGGCGCGGCATGGCAGTCGTCACCACAGGCTGGAGTCCCTCCGGGGCACCGTGAGCCCGAAATACCGGTACGCCCGCGGCGTGGCGACGCGTCCACGCGGCGTCCTGTCGAGGAACCCGGCCTGGATCAGGAACGGCTCGTAGATGTCCTCGATGGCGTCCTTCTCTTCGTTGATCGCGGCGGCCAGGCTGTTGACGCCCACCGGCCCGCCGCTGAACTTCTCGATGATCGTCCGCAGCAGCTTGCGGTCGACCTCGTCGAACCCGTGATCGTCCACCTCGAGGAGCGCGAGCGCGGCCCGCGCGACCTCCGCCGTGATCCGCCCGTCGGCGCGCACCTGCGCGTAGTCGCGGACGCGGCGCAGCAGCCGGTTGGCGATGCGCGGCGTGCCCCGCGACCGCCGCGCGATCTCCGTCGCGGCATCCGGGTCCACCACCACATCGAGGATGCGCGCGGACCGGCGCACGATCTCCTCGATGTCGCCGTCGGCGTAGAAGTCGAGCCGATGGACGATGCCGAAGCGCGCGCGCAGCGGCGCCGTGAGCAGCCCGGCGCGGGTCGTCGCGCCGATGAGGGTGAACTTCTGCAGCGGCACCTTCACCGACCGCGCGCTCGGCCCCTGGCCGATGACGATGTCGAGCTCGTAGTCCTCCATCGCGGGATAGAGGATCTCCTCGATCGCCGGCGCCATGCGGTGAATCTCGTCGATGAAGAGGACTTCGTGCTGCTGCAGGTTGGTCAGCATGGCGGCGAGGTCGCCCGGCTTCTCGATCACCGGCCCGGCGGTCGCGCGCACGGGCACGCCCATTTCGTTGCCGATGACGTAGGCGAGCGTCGTCTTGCCGAGTCCGGGCGGACCGTAGAGGAGGACGTGGTCGAGCGCCTCCGCGCGTCCGCGCGCCGCCTCGATCGAGACCGCGAGGTTGTCGCGCAGGCGGTCCTGCCCGATGTACTCGGCGAGGAACCGCGGGCGGAGTCCTGCTTCGTACTGCGCGTCGTCATCGACGCGCGCGGCGGCAACGAGCCGGTCGCCCCTCGACTGCGCTCGGGGCGACCCTGAGCTTGTCGAAGGGTCGTTCACCGCATCAGCTCCCGGAGCGCGGCCCTCAGCGCATCCTCGAACGTCGGCGATGGCGACGCTCTCAACGTGGCATCGACAGCGTTTTCGGCCAGCGGCCGATGATAGCCCAGGTTCCGGAGCGCCGAGAGGAGATCGTCGCGCAGCCGATCGCCCGTGGACGGCGCCGCCGCGGCGCCGGCGCCTGCCGTGACGGCAAGCTCGGCGAACCGCTCCTTCAGCTCGAGGACGATCCGCTCGGCGGTCTTCTTGCCGATGCCTGGAATCCGCGTGAGGCGGGCCACGTCGGCGCGCTGCACGGCGTGCACGAGCTCGCGCGTGTCGCTGCCCGAGAGGACGGCGACCGCGAGCCTGGGGCCGATCCCGCTGATGCCGATCAGCCGCTCGAACACGAGCTGCTCGAGCGCGGTGAGGAAGCCGTAGAGCTGCAGCGCATCCTCGCGGACGTGCGTGTGGATGCGGAGCGTCACGTCGCTCCCCTCGTCGCCGACGTCGTAGTACGTGGACAGCGGCACGTGGACCTCGTACCCCACGCCCTGCACGTCAACGACGATCTTGTTCGGCTGCTTGTCGAGGACCCGGCCGCGGAGGAACGCAATCATCCCGTGGTCGGCGGCCGGTATTGCCGCCAGCTGCGAGTCTTGGTCCGGCTGAGGCCGGACACTACGTCGGCGCCGACTGGGGGCATCGAGTGCAGATGACAGATCGCCACCGCGAGCGCGTCGGCCGCGTCGTGCGGCGATGGCGGCGCGTCGAGGCCGAGCAGCAGCTTGATCATCTGCTGCACCTGCTGCTTCTCCGCGCGGCCGTAGCCGACGACGGCGCGCTTGATCTCCGCGGGCGTGTACTCCACCACGGCGCAGCCGGCTTGGACGGCGGCGAGCATGGCCACGCCGCGGGCGTGGCCCAGCTTGAGCGCGCTGCGGGCGCTCTTGGAATGAAACACGTTCTCGATGGCCACCGAATCAGGACGGCAGGTGATGAGCAGCGCGGCCAGCTCGCGATGGATGCGCGCCAGCCGCTCGGGGAAGGCATCGCCGGCGGGCACCGTGATGGCGCCGCACGCCACGAGGCGGTGGCGGCGCCCGTCCGTCTCCACGCAGCCGTAGCCGGTGCGCTCGGAGCCGGGGTCGATGCCGAAGATCCTCATCCCTCGACCTTGCTCGGGATGACCCTGAGCGTGTCGAAGGGTCACGCCAGCGAGGCCTCGATCTCCTTCTCCTCGATGTCGAAGTTCGCCCACAGGTGCTGCACGTCGTCGTGGTCCTCGATGGCTTCCATCAGCTTCAGCATCTGCTGCGCTTCCTTGCCGACGAGCTTCACGTAGTTCTGCGGGACCATGGCGATGGCGGCGGACGCCGGCTCCACGCCGAGCGCCTTCACCGCGTCGCGCACCGCCTCGAACGACTCGGGCGCGCAGACGATCTCCCATCCGCTCTCGTCGTCGTTCATGTCGTCGGCGCCGGCCTCGAGCGCGGCGTTGAGGAGCTTCTCCTCGTCGGCCTTCCCCTTCTCGACGACGACCTGGCCCTTGCGCGTGAACATCCACGCGACGCTGTTCTCGGCCGCGAGGTTGCCGGCGTGCTTGGCGAGCAGGTGGCGGATTTCGCCGACCGTGCGGTTCTTGTTGTCGGTGAGCGTCTCGATCATCAGCGCGACGCCGCCGGGGCCGTAGCCCTCGTACGTGACCTCGTCGTAGGTGACGCCCGGCTCTTCGCCGGTCCCGCGACGGATGGCGCGCTCGATGTTCTCGCGCGGCATGTTGTTGGCCTTGGCTTCAGCCACGATCGTGCGCAGGCGGGGGTTGCTGTCCACGTCCCCGCCCCCGTTACGGGCGGCGACCGTCAGCTCCTTGATGATGCGCGTGAAGACCTTGCCGCGCTTGGCGTCGGCGGCCCCCTTCTTGTGCTTGATGGTGTGCCACTTGGAATGGCCTGACATGGGCAAAAACTCCAGAAAAAACGGACGGGACTGAATTTTACCCCGGTTTGCGGGCGACGATGACCCAGACGTCGGCCCGCGGGTCCCACGCCGTGCCGCGGTAATCGCCGAGCAGCGCGCTCACCGCGAAGCCGGCCTTCTCGAGCCGGCGGACCATCTGCGGCACGGTGAGCGTCCGGAAGGTCAGCGCGAAGCGCTGAATGCGGCGCTGGTTGCCGCGGCGCTCGGTGAACTCCTGGTCGAAGATCGTGAGATGCCGCGCGGGGTCCTGGCGGACGGTCTCCGTCAGCGTCACGTGCGTGCCGCCGCGCGTGCGCCGCCAGCCGGTCAGGCTGACGCGCCTGCGGTACTCCTTCCAGGCCGGCAGGTCGGCGACGAGCTCCAGGCCGAACACGCCGCCCGGCTCGAGCACGCGGTAGGACGCCTCCAGCGTGGCGGCGAGGTCGCGCTCGCGCAGCAGCGACTGCAGGATGCCGTACGGCGCCATCACCATCGCGAAGCGCGACGGCTCGAACGGCAGGTGACGGATGTCGCCGCGGATCAGCCTGACGTGGCCGGCCAGGCGCGCCCGCCGGACGCGCTGGCGCGCGCGGGCGAGCATCGGCGCGGAGCGATCGATGCCGACGAGATCGACGCCGGCGCGCCCGAGCGGCAGCGCGATGCGTCCGGTGCCGCAGCCGAGCTCCAGCACCGGCCCGGCCACCCGTCCGGCCAGCGTGCGCCAGAACGGGACGTCGCGGCGGCCCAGCGTGCGCGCGTTCTCCCAGTCGTAGAACGGCGCGTACTCGTCCCACCCCTCGTAGCCTTCACGCTGCCGGCGGCCTGCTGCCGGCTGCCGGCTATTCGCGCTTTTGGCCAACGGTGGCGAAGAGCATCGTGTTCTGGATTTCGACGAACGACGGCCCGGCCTGCGTCGCCTCGGCCGCGTAGGCGTCGAGCACCTGCAGGTACTCGCGCCCGAGGTCGCGGACGGTGTTGGTCGGCGCCTGGTCGATGGCCTGCTGCACGACGTCGCGGCGGCGCTGCCAGACGCTCTCCTCGTAGGGCCCGAGCTGCGTCTGGGACACCGGAAACATGCGCACGGCGATGGGGTCGATGCCGTGGGTCGTGAACAACGACGGAATGCGCGGCCCCACCTTGGCGTCGGTCAGATCGCCCCGCGCGGCGCCGAGCGCACCGAAGAAGCGCGTGGAGACCTCGAACGCCCGTACGCCGCCGGGCGTGGACGAGAACCAGTAGCGCGCCTCGTTGTCCGGCTCCAGCGCCAGCACGCGCCCGGTGGGGGCCGTCACGCGGGCGAACTCCCTGACCGCCGCCTGGACGTCGCCGATGTGCTGGAGCACCGCCACGCAGAACGTCGAGTCGAACGCGCCGTCGCGGAACGGCAGGTGACAGGCATCGGCACACGCGTAGCCGACGCGCTGGTTGTGCGCGCCCGCCTCGTGGCGCGCGACCATCACGCGCTCGATCACGAGGTCGACGCCGAACAGCCGGAGCTGCGAGACGTGCAGCCGCCCGAGCCTCACCTGGGCGTTCCCCTCGCCGCAGCCGACGTCGAGGATGCGGTTGCCGGGCCGCGGGCGCAGCGTCTCCGCGAGGAACTCGGTGAAGTCGTCGTTCCACCACCGCTCGCGGAGGTGCTTCAGTGTCGGGGACGTGAGCAGATCGATGGTGGCGGGCATCAACTAGTCGCTGACGGCCAGCTCGCCCGGCACGATGGGCCGCGTGCGCGGGAGGAGGCCGAGACGGGCCATCCATGCTACCGCCGCGAGAATGCCGACGAACACCACGAGCTTGGCCGCATCCGCCGCGCGCGACACGGGCAGCACCTTCCACAGCAGCCAGAGGATCGGCTGCGCGATGGTCACCGCCCACACCGACCCGTAGAAATAGCGCCGCTCGTGCCCTTCGCCGGCCGTGGACGGCTTCACGCGCGGCAGGAGCCCGAAGGCGCCCAGCGCCCAGACCGTGCCGGCGATCGGAAAATACGCGGCCTCGTACATCTGCTCGAGGCGCCACTCGCCGCTGATCACCGCCCACGCGAGCCCCGCGCTGTTCAGCACGGCGAACGCGACGACCTCGCCCCAGGCGGTCGTGTAGCAGACGCGGCGATAGAGCGGGTTCGGCCGGTCCTCGGTGAAGCGGATGATGTACGGCTGCGGCTCGCAGCCCGGCAGGCGCCCGCGCAGGCCGGCGATGCCGGTGCCCACGAGGACCACCGCGAGCCACGTCAGCAGGCGGGGGTCGAAGCCGCGCTCGAAGAGATCGAAGGTGAGCGGCCCGGGCGCGATGAAGAAGACGAAGATCCAGATCGGCCAGTGATTGAAGCGGTAGTAGAGCTTGTTGCGGTGGCGGATGTGGCGCTCGGAATCGAACTCCACATAGAGCGCGTCCGTCTGGACGGAAGGCCGGATCATCGACGCGCGTCCATTGTATCCAAGCGGAGAGTCCGCGTGGCGTACGCGCGCGCGAACTCGGCGTCGTGGGTGGCGACGACCACCGTCCGGCCCTGCGCCGCCAGCGCGCGCAGCGTGGCCGCCAGCTCATCGCGCCGCGCCTGGTCGAGCGAGGCGGTCGGCTCGTCCATGAGCAGCACGGGCGGATCCATCGCCAGCGCGCGCGCGATGGCGACACGCTGCGACTCGCCGCCCGAGAGCTCGTGCGGCCTGGCGTCGGCGCGGCCGCCCACGCCGAGCATGTCGAGCAGCTCACGGCCGCGGCGCTCGGCGTCGGCCCGCGGCTGCTTCAGCACGTGCACGGGCGCCAGCCACACGTTCTCGAGCGCCGTCATGTTCGCGAACAGGTGATGGAACTGAAAGACGATGCCGACGCGGCCGTCCACCTGGACGACGCCGGCGGCCACGGGATCGAGGCCGGCAATGGCGCGCAGCACGGACGTCTTGCCCGTGCCGGATGCGCCCATGATCGCCAGCAGCTCGCCGCGCGCGGCGGTGAACGACAGACCCTCGACGAGCAGGCGGCCGCCGCGCCGGATCTGCAGCCCGCGGACATCGAGCGCGTTCATGCCGGATGCCACCGCTGCTCGATCCGCCGCGCGAGCCGCGCCAGCGGCAGCGACATGGCCAGGTAGATCGCGGCGCACAGCGCGCCGGGCACCACCCAGCTCCCGATGTTCGCCGCGAAGATCTGCGTCTGCTTCGTCAGCTCCACGACCGTGATGACCGACACCAGCGAGCTGTCCTTGAGCAGCGCGACGAAGTCGTTGGTCATCGGCGCGAGCGCGAGGCGCAGCGCCTGCGGGCCGCGTACCAGCGTCAGCGTCTGCCGGTTCGTCAGCCCCAGCGTCCGCGCCGCATCGAGCTGACCCTGCGGCACCGCCCGCAGCGCGCTCCGGTAGATCTCGCTCTCGTACGCGGCATAGTTCAGCCCCAGGCCAATCAGCGCGGCCACGAACGCCGGCAGCTGCACGACCGCGGCGAGGCCGAAATAGAGGACGAACAGCTGCAGCAGAAGCGGCGTGCCGCGGATCACCTCCACGTAGCCCGTGAGCACCACCTGCAACGGCCTGCTGCCGTAGATGCGCCCGCTCGCGATGAGGATGCCGATCGCGATCGCCAGGGCCATCGCCACGCATGAGAGCACGAGCGTGATGACGGCGGCGCGCAGCAGCGCGGGCAGGTACCGCCGTGCCGCTTCCCACGTGTCCGGCACGGGCGCGCCCGCCGCGGGCACCAGCTCCGTGGCGCGTCCCGAGAGGATGCGCGCGTAGAGACGCGGCTGGTCCTCGTTCCACATGTCCCAGCGGCGGAAGATCGCCTCGAGCCGCCCGTCGCGCATCGCCTCGCGCAGGATCTCGTCGATGCGGTCGCGCAGCGCAGCCTGGTCCGCCGACAGGATGCCGACGTAGTACCCCTTCCCCATGTCGGCCGGCTGATTCACGAGCCCCGTGTTCCGCCGGACGCCGCGCTCCGCGAGCACGTAGTCGAGCAGCACCGCATCCACCCGGCCCAGCGCCAGATCGCTGTACGGATGCACGTCGTCTTCGTAGGTGACGGGAATGACGCCGTGCTCCGCCTGCGCGGCGACGAGCAGGTCGTACGCCAGCGTGGCGCCGAGCGTCGCGACGCGGCGGCCGCGCAGATCGGCGAGCGTGCGGAAGCGATCGCGATCCGTGTCGCGGACGGTCAGGAGCTCGCGGAACTCGTAGTAGGGAATCGTGACCGCAAGGCGGGCCCGCCGCGCGGGGCTGTCCTCGATGCCGCTCAGCCCGATGTCGAAGTCGCCGCGCGCGGCCGCCGGGTCGAGGCTCGTGAAGCCGACCTGAATGAAGCGCGGCACGCGCCCGAGCCCTTGCGCGATCGCGCCCGCGACCTCGACGTCGAAGCCGACCACGCGCGCGGGATCGTTCGGATCCGCCTCGACGAACGGCGCGCCGCCTTCCGCATCGCCGCCCCAGCGGAGCTCCCGTGGCGCCTGCGCCCATGCGGCGGACGCAGACAGCCACAGCGCGCACAGCGCGACGATCGCCGATCGCATGCGCACGATCATGCCTTAACCGCGCCGCCGGCGTTCGAGCTCGTCGAGCGTCCGCGGCCAGTCCTCGCGCAGCAGCCGCGACAGCGAGCGGTCGGCGAGCAGGCGCCCGCCCGTCTGGCACGCCGCGCAGTAGAAAGTGCCGTCCGCGTCAGCGGACGGCACCAGACCTGCGCTGCCTCGTCGGGTCGCTTTGCGACCCGACCTGTTCGCCGCGTAGACGATGCGCTGGACCGGGGAGCCGCAGTCCGGACAGGGCCTGCCGTAGCGGCCGTGCACGGCCATCCCCTCGCGGAACGCGGTGACCTTCTCCGGAAACCCGCCCGCCGCTTCCTCCTGCAGCCGGGTCGTCCACCGGGTGAGCGTCAGGCGCGTGGCGTCGTAGAGCCGCCGCAACTCCTCGTCGGTCAGCGATCCGGTCTGCTTGAACGGCGACAGACGGGCTGCGTGCAGAATTTCGTCCGAGTACGCGTTGCCGATGCCGCTGAAGAGATGCGGGTCGGTGAGCGCACGCTTCAACGTGTGGTTGTCGCGCCGCAGCGCGCCCGTGAAGTCGGCGAGGCTCGCGGCGTCGATGTCGATCCCGCCGGGATCGTGCTGCGCCAGCGCCTCGCGTCCCTGGACGACGTGGAGCGACGCCTGCCGCTTCGTCCCGGCCTCGGTGAGGATCAGCGTCCCGTGCTCGAAGTCGAGCGCGAAGAGGCCGACCTTGCCGGGGACCTTCGTGCCCGCCGGCTTCCACCGGAAGCGTCCGGCAATCATCAGGTGGAAGACCAGAAACAGCCCGCCCTCCGCTTCCAGGACGATCCGCTTGCCGAGCCGGGCGAGGCCGGCGATCGTCCGGCCTTCGACCGCGGTGAGGGGCGGATCGATCGATCGCAGCAGGAACGGGTTCGCCAGCCGGACCCCGGTCACGCGGTGGCCCACGATCCGCGGCTCCAGCGCGCGCAGGTAGAGGAGAATGTCCGGCAGCTCAGGCATCGACACGATGATCGTAAAGTCAATCGCGGCGCTGGCGCTCGTGCTGGCGGTGGCCGTGGGGGCGCTCTGCTGGTTCATCGCGGGCGGCGGCATCCGGGAGCGGATCGAGCGCGACGCCACGGCGTGGCTGGGCCGGCCGGTGCGCGTCGGCGACGCCACCGTCGCCTTCTACCCCCGCCTGGCCCTGCGGCTCGAGGACGTGCGTGTCGGCGAGCCCGTGCGTGTCTCGCTGCCGCGCGCCGATGTCGCCGCGCCGCTCGAGATTCTCGTCTCGCGCCGCTTCGACGAGGCGCCGCTCGATGTCAGCTTCACCGCCGTCGCGGGCACGACGACAATCGACGCGGCGGGCACGGTGCGGCTCGCGCCACGCGTGGACGCGACGATGAAGGCGCGCTCGGAGCATCTCGAAGCTGCGGACCTCGTGGAGCTCGTCGCGGCGTTCACGCCCGCCGCCAGCGCTGCCCCGTCCACGCCGGCTGCGCCACAGATTCTCGCGGAGGTCGAGGCGCCCTCGGCAAGCGTCGCGGGCGTCGGCATCACGCGGCTCGCGGCCACCGTGCGCGCCTCCGGCCGCGACGTCAGCATCGAGCCGGTGACGTTCGATGCCTTCGGCGGACGGCACAACGGTTGGTTCGACGCGGCAATCGGCGACGCGCTCGAGGTGCGGCTCGGGTCCAGCGTCAGCAACGTCGATGCGGCGCGGCTTGCCGTGTTCGCCGGCGCGCCGGGCGCGATCACGGGGCGGCTCGACGCCTCCATGCGGCTGGGCGCGCGCGGCCGCGATCTGGCCACGGTCCTCTCCTCGTTGCGCGGCGCCGGGGAAGTGGTCGTGACCGACGGCGTGGTGCGCGGGCTGGATCTCGTGGAAACGGTGGTGAGGTTTCTGGGCCGCGCTCCGCAGGCGCGGGGCGAGGCGGGGACGCCGTTCGACCGCATCGCCGGCAACTTCGCGATGGGCGACGGGCGCGTGCGCAGCGACGACCTGACGCTGCACTCCGCCGACTTCGACATCTTCGCCAGCGGGACGCTGCGGTTCGACACCGAAGCGCTGGACGGGCGGGCGCAGGTCGTGGTGTCGGAGGCGCTCTCGGCACAGGCGGGTACGGCGGTGTTCCGCTACGCGCAGACAGGAAACCGGATCGTGCTGCCGGCGGCGATCGCGGGCACGCTGGGACGGCCGCAGGTCCGCTTCGACACCGGCGCGGCCGTACGGCGCGCCGTCGGCAACGAGATCGAGCGGAGGCTCCGCGACCTCCTCGATCTCACTACTCGCTTTTGACCTTGATCAGCCGTCGAAGCGCGTCGGCCTGGTCCTGCGGGATGTCGCTGAACTGGACCGCGACCTTGTATTCGTTGCGGGCGAGCGTGGCAGAGGCGAGCTCGACCTGGTGGGGGCTCGATCGCACGACGCGGCCAGGCAACCGCAGCAGCGTGTCGTGGCTCTCGAGGCTGAGCGTGACCGCCCGCTCCGCGGGCATCGACGTGGGCACCTGCACCAGCGCGCCGGTCTCGCTGATGTCGATCAGGATGCCTTCACACGTCCGGTGGAGACGAATTCGAAGGGGGCCCGGGCGCACGCGCGCCGCGCGGCGGCGTTCGTCGTCCGGACGCAGTTCGGAGGGGGGATCCGAATGCGTCATCATGGTCGTTCGCGTCCGGCCGTAGTGCAAAGTCGCCACCAGCGCCGGGGACCCGCCCTCCGTGTGCCCGTGTCCGTTCTCGTCCGAGTGAGTGCGCGTACGCGCGCGGCAAACACAGTCTCTGACCCTTTGTGATCGTCAAATGTCGCTGGAAGCTACAAAAATTGCTGCCGGGCTCGTCGTACTCGCCCACCTCGCCTTCGTCGTCTTCGTCGCCGGCGGCGTCCTGCTCGTCGTGCGGTGGCGGGCGCTGGCGTGGGTCCACGTCCCGGCGGCCGCGTGGGGCGCCTTCATCGAGTTCTCCGGCCGGATCTGCCCGCTGGCGCCGCTCGAGCAGTGGCTGCGCGCCAGGGCCGGCCTGGAGGCCTACACCGGCGACTTCGTGGCGCGGTATCTCTTCCCCGTCCTGTACCCGGAAGGGCTTACCCGGGAGGCGCAGTTGGCCATCGGCGCGGCCGTGGTGGCCGTGAACGCCGCGGGCTATACCTTCGTCTATCTTCACAGGCGGCCTCGTGCCGCCGGAGGTGGGCCATGACGTGCCGTCGGTGTACCCGGGAAATCGAAGCGGATTCGCAGTACTGCCGGTTCTGCGGCGCGGCGGCGGCGGCCGGCGAGCGCCGCCGGCTCATGCGTTCGGTCACCGACCGGCGCATCGCCGGCGTGTGCGGCGGCATCGCCGATTACATGAACATCGACCCCACGATCGTCCGCCTCGCGTGGGTGGTGCTGTCGATCTGGCCCGGCGCGATCATCTGCGGCGTGATCGCCTATGCGGTTGCCTGGCTCGTCATTCCCGAGGCGCCGTCTCCGTCGTTCACGCCCGCGACCTCGACGCCGTGATATCGTCGGCCGGATGGCCGACCAGGTCTACACCAGCCGCATCCGCATCGAGCGCATCAAGGGTCCGATCCGCCACGCGTTCGTCGAGCCGTTCTCCGAGCCGATCCGCTTCGGCGTGCACGGGGCCATCAAACAGTTCTACGGCGTCGAGCCCGACGAAGAGATTCCCGCCACGCTCGACCACATGATCGCCGCCGTCGGCGGTTGACTGCTCGGCACCCTCGCGGGCGCGCTGGCGGTTCGCCAGATTCCGACGGAACCGAAAAAAGTCTCAGCGCAGGTCGAAGGGGACGTGGAGGCGGTCGACCGCGTGCTGCGCATCGCGCGCATGCGCGTGCACTACTCCATCCGCATTCCCACGGGGACGCGAGAGGCGGCTGAGCGCGCCGTCGCCACGCACGAAGCGAAGTGCCCTGCGGCGACCAGCGTCCGCGGCTGCATCCCGATCGCGATCACGGCGGACATCGTCGAGGAGTAGTCGCGGTCGGTATTCCGGTCGACGCATCAATCGGCGACATGAAACCGCTTTGCGTATGAGTTTCGTTGACCTGTCGCCCCTACGGCGCTATAACGCAATCACCCACAGGGCGGTAACCACCCAACCGGAGGAGCGTGTGGCAATGCACTTACCGGGTCCCCGCCGTTGCAGTCGTGTCGCCTGGGCCGTAGTGGCCGCGGCGATCCTCTGCCCCGTCACCGCGAACGCCCAGACCACCCTCGCAGGCACCGTTCGCGACGCATCCGGCGCTGTGCTTCCCGGCGTGACCGTGGAAGCCGCCAGCGCGGTGCTCATCGAGAAAGTCAGGACCGCCACGAGCGACGCGGCCGGACAATACACCATCGCCGAGCTGCCGCCCGGCACCTATACGGTCACGATGACGCTGCCCGGCTTCAGCACGGTCAAGCGCGACTCGGTCGAGCTGAGCGGCGTCCGCGTCGTGACCATCAACGGCGAGCTGCGCGTCGGCGCCATCGAAGAAACCATCACCGTCACCGGCGAGACGCCCATCGTCGACGTGCAGAGCGCGCGCCGCGGGCAGGTGCTGGACGACGACGTGATCAAAGCGCTGCCGGCGACGCGGGGGTACAACGCGCTGGTGTTCCTGGTGCCCTCGGTCACCGGCGGCACCAACCAGATCGACACGATGCCCGCGATGCGCATCTTCTACAGCCACGGCGGCCGCGGCAACGAAGGGCGCGTGCAGGTGGACGGCCTCAACGTCGGCGCGGCGTTCAACGGCGGCGGCGTGTCGGGCTACGTGATGGACACGTCGAACTCACAGGAGATCGCGATGACGCTGTCCGGCGGCCTCGGCGAGGCCGAGGTCGGCGGCACCAACGTGAATATCATCCCGAAGACCGGCGGCAACACGTTCAGCGGGTCGTTCTTCGGCAGCACCGCGGGCGAATGGTCGGTCGGGAAGAACATCGACGATCGCCTGCGCGGCTTCGGCATCCGCGAGCCGCCCGAGCTGTACAACAACTGGGACTACAGCGCGTCGGTCGGCGGGCCCATCTTCCGCGATCGGATGTGGTTCTTCGGCACCTACCGGGACTTCGGCTCGCACGACGACATCCTCGGGATGTACGGCAACAAGCACGCGGGCGACGCGACGAAGTGGACCTACGAGCGGGACGACCGGCTGAAGGCGCGCAACGCGGTGTCACGCACGATCACCGCGCTCCGCCTCACCGCGCAGATCTCGCCGCGCAACAAGATCGGCGTGTACTACGACAACCAGCTCGCCTGCGACGGCTCGGCGCAGATCCAGAACGCCGGCGTCTGCCGGTCGGCCGGGGACGGCTGGACGGCCAACGGCACGGCTACCGTGTCGCCCGAGGCCGCCAGCGGCGCGCAGGGCACGCAGGGCGGCGCCTTCGGGTTTGCCGACAGCTACCAGCGCGTGACGCAGGCGACGTATACGTCGACCCTCACCAACAAGCTGCTGCTCGAGGCCGGCTGGTCGACCTACGTCAGCCGCTGGGGATGGATGGAGCCGCCGGGAGCCATCACCAACCTCGTGCAGGTGCAGGAGCAGGCGAGCATCAACGGCGCGCCGGCGGGGCTGATCTATCGCGCGCTCGACCGCAACTTCAACAACTGGCAGAGCCCGACGGTGTGGCGCGGCTCGGCGTCGTACGTCACCGGCTCGCACAACATGAAGTTCGGCTACCAGGGCGCGCTGCACATCGCCGACGTCACCGAGTTCAGGAACCAGAACCGCGTCAACTACCGCTTCCTGAACGGCGTGCCGAACCAGCTGACGATGGACATCGGCAACTGGGAAACGTCCGACCGCACGTCCCTCTATGCGTTCTACGCGCAGGATCAGTGGACGCTGAACCGCCTCACGGTGCAGGGCGCGATCCGGTACGACCACGCGTGGAGCTGGTTCCCGGCCGAGGGCAACGGCTGGAACGGCCCCGACCGCTTTCACGCGCAGCCGATCACGTTCCCGCGCACCGAAGGCGTCCCCGGCTACGACGACATCACCGCCCGCTTTGGCGGCGCCTACGACGTATTCGGGACCGGGAAGACCTCGCTGAAGGTCAATCTCGGCAAGTACCTGCAGAGCGCGAACAACCAGGACCGCTACGTGCTGCTGAACCCGGCGCAGGCGGCCCGCTTCCAGCGCACGACCAACCGGCAGTGGAACGACGCCAACCGCGACTACACGCCCGACTGCGACCTGATGAACCCGGCCGCCAACGGCGAATGCGGACCCTGGCTCAGTCCGACGTTCGGCAACCCGCAGGCGCCGGTCACGATCAATCCCGAGGTCCTCGAGGGGTGGGGCATCAGGCCGTACGACTGGCAGTTCGGCGCGTCGCTGCAGCACGAGCTGCTGCCGCGCGTGTCCCTGGAAGTCGGCTACCACCGCCGCTGGTTCGGGAACTTCCTCGTCACCGACAACCTCGCGGTCTCGGCGAGCGACTTCGACCAGTTCACGGTCAACGCGCCGCAGCACGCGGCCCTGCCGGGCGGCGGCGGTTATCCGCTGACGTTCTACGATCCGCGCAGTCTGGCCGTCAGGAACTACATCACGTTCGAGACCGACTACGGCAAGGCGCGCACCGCGTACTGGCACGGCTTCGACGTCAACGTGAACGCCCGCATGACCAACGGACTCGTCGTCCAGGGCGGCACGAGCACCGGCCGCGGCGTCCAGGACTGGTGCGACGTCGCACGGCAGGTGCCCGAGCTCTACAACACGCTCGTGATCGGGCCGCTCGCCGCCCGGCAGTCGACCGGCTATTGCGCCGTCACCGAGCGATGGCTGACGCAGCTGCGCGGCCTCGCCTCGTACACCATCCCGAAGATCGACGTCCAGTTCAGCGCGGGCGTGCAGATCAAGCCGGGCACGCTCGGCATCGGCGGCAACGACTCGGCCACCAACGGCCAGGCGCTCTCCGCCGTCGTCCCGCAGAGCAACGCCTCCATCGCGCAGTCGCTCGGCCGCCTGCCGACGGGCGGGCTCGCGACCGCGAATACCGCGGTGAACGTGCTCCTGCCGGGCCAGCTGTACGGCGACCGCGTCGATCAGGTGGACCTGCGCATCGGGAAGATTCTGCGGTTCGGGCGCACGCGCACGCTGGTGGGGGTCGACTTCTACAACCTCCTCAACGCCAACCCGGCGCTCAACTACAACCAGAACTTCGCCGCGAACTGGCCGCGGCCGACGCAGGTGCTGCTGCCGCGCTTCATGCGGTTCAACGCGACGGTCGATTTCTAGTCGGCAGTCGGCAGTCAGCAGGAGGGCCGGCCCGCGCCGGCCCTTTTGCTTTACTCTCCGCGTATCATTCCGCCGTGTTCCGCCTCGCGGCCGCGTTCATCGTCGTCGTCTCGATCGCCGCCTGTGGCCGGGGCGGCAGCGAGTCTTCACCGCCTCCGCCAACCGAATGGTTCGTCGAGCGGGCCGCCGCGACGGGGCTCGACTTCGTGCACTTCAACGGCATGTCCGGCGAGCTCTACTACCCGGAGATCATGGGGCCCGGTGTCGGCCTGTTCGACTACGACAACGACGGAGATCTGGACGTGTATCTCGTCCAGGGCCAGATGCTTGGCGCGGGCAAGACCGCCGAGCAGGCGATGTTTCCGCCGCGCGGAGTTCCGCGCGACCGTCTCTTCCGGAACGATCTCGCGCCCGCGGCGGACGGGACGCCCCTGCTGCGGTTCACCGACGTCACCGACGCCAGCGGCATCGACGTGCGGTCCTACGGCATGGGCGTGGCCACGGGCGATTTCGACAACGACGGACGCGTCGATCTCTATCGCACCGGGCTCGATCGCAGCGTGCTGCTGCACAACGACGGCAACGGCCGGTTCAGCGACGTCACCGCGCGGAGCGGCACGGCGAACGCCGGGGGGTGGGGCGTGTCGGCGTCCTTCGTCGACATCGACCGCGACGGGTGGCTCGATCTCTACGTCGGCAACTATCTCTTCTACAGCCTCGACGGCGACCTCGATTGCCTGGCCGCCAGCGGACAACCCGACTACTGCCCGCCCAACAGCTATCGCCCGCAGCCGGATCGGCTCTATCGCAACCGCGGCGACGGCACGTTCGCCGACGTCACGCGCGCGGCGCTGACCGGCGGGGCCGACGGCCCGGCGCTCGGCGTGTCGACGGCGGACTTCGACGGCGACGGCTGGATGGACATCTACGTCGGCAACGACGGCACCGCGAACCAGCTCTGGATCAACCAGCGGAACGGCACGTTCAAGGACGCGGCGCTCCTCGCCGGCGCGGCCGTGAACGCCGCCGGCAACGCCGAAGCCAGCATGGGCATCGACGCAGGCGACTTCGACAACGACGGCGACGACGACCTCTTCGTCACCAACTGGCTGGCGCAGATGAACATCCTCTACGTCAACCTCGGTGGAGGCCTCTTCGAGGATCGCAAGGCCGTCTCAGGACTCGGGCCGCCAAGCCTGGCCAAGACCGGCTTCGGCACCGCGTGGTTCGACTACGACAACGACACCTGGCTCGATCTGCTCGCGGTCAACGGCAGCGTCTCCACGATCGAAGCACAGGCGCGCGCGAAGGACCCGTTCCCCTTGAAGATGCGAAACACGCTCTACCGGAATCTCGGCAACGGACGCTTCGAGGACGTCACCGCGCGCGCGGGGAGCGGCCTCGAGCTGGCCGACGTCAGCCGCGGCGCGGCCTTCGGCGATCTCGACAACGACGGCGACATCGACGTCGTCGTGGGGACGGCGAGCGGACCAGCCCGCGTGTTGATCAACAACGCGGGCAATCGCAACCGCTGGCTCGGGCTGCGCCTCGAGGGCCGTCACGGGCTGGGCGCGCGTGTCGCCGTCGTGCGCGCGAGCGGTCCCGTGCTCTGGCGCCGGGCGCGTGCCGACGGCAGCTACGCCTCCGCCAACGACCCGCGCGTGATCGTCGGCCTGGGCGGCGACGCGGGCCCCGTGATGGTCCGCGTTCAATGGACGAATGGAGACACCGACGAGTGGACGAACGTCGCCGTCGACCGGTGGATGACGCTGAGGGAAGGCGAGGGACGGTGAACTGGCGCGCCGCGGGGATCGCGCTGCTCGTCGTCGCGCCGGCGTGCGGGTCGTCCAACGGCACGACGCCTGCCGCGGTGGCTCGTCCAGCGCTTCGCGAGGTATCGATTCCGGACCTGTCGCGGATCGACCCGTCCGTCCAGGAGCAGGTGCGCGAACGTCATGGCGAGCTGACGGCGACTCTCGCCCGGCCGGGCGCCACGGATCACGATCGCGGCATGGCGTACGGGCGCATGGCGGTGCTGCTGCACGCGGCCGAGTACTACGACGCGGCGGAGCCCGGCTACCTGAACGCGCAGGCGCTGATGCCGACGGAGCCGCGATGGCCGTACTACTTGTCGTTTCTCTACAGGAGCCGCGGTGATACTGCGTCCTCCATGACGTCGCTGCGCCGGGTGCTCGAGCTGATGCCGGATCACGTGGCGGCGCTCGTCTGGCTTGGCCGTGCGCATCTCGAGCAGGGCGAGGCGGAGCAGGCCGACGCGCTGTTCGCGCGCGCACAGGCCGCGGCCCCCCACACGGTGGCGGCGCTCGTCGGCCTCGGACAGACCGCACTTGCCCGCAGGGAGTTCTCCCGCGCGGCAGCGACGCTGGAACAGGCGCTCGCGCTGGACCCGTCCGCGGCAAGCGTCCACTCGCCGCTGGCAATGGCCTATCGCGGACTCGGCGACACGGCGCGTGCCGAAGCGCACCTGAAGCAGTGGCGCAACACCGAGATTCTCGTGCCGGACCCGATGCGGCAGGAGCTCGACCTCGCGCTCGAGGGCGGACTGTCGTACGAGCTGCGCGGCGTGCGCGCGCTCGAGGCGCGCGACTTCAAGACGGCGGCGCAGTTGTTCGCGCAGGGCGTGGAGCGCACGCCCGGGACGACCGCGCTCGGGCGATCGCTGCGGCACAAGCTGGGGACGGCCCTGTATCTGAGCGGCGACGTGCCGGCCGCAGTGAAGCGGTTCGAGGAGACGGTCAGTCTGGCGCCGAAGGACGGCCTCGACGAATCGACGGCCAAGGCGCATTACAGCCTGGGCGTGATTCGCGCGTCGGAAGGGCGGAGCCGCGAATCCATCGACCACCTGACGGCGGCGGTCCGCTACAGCCCGACCTACGTCGAGGCGCTGCTCGTGCTGGCCGACGTGCTGCGGCTGAATGGACGCGGCGAGGAATCGCTGCGCCGGTACGACGAGGTGCTGCGGTTGAATCCGGCGTCCGCGGAGGCGCGCGAGGGTCGCGCGCTGGCGCTCGAGCAGCTGGAAAAAGAAAAAGCCCGCTGACGAATCAGCGGGCTTCTGTCGATGAACAATCCCGGCAGTGACCTACTCTCCCACACACCTGCGCATGCAGTACCATCGGCGGTGGCAGGCTTAACTACCGTGTTCGGAATGGGAACGGGTGGAACCCTGCCCCTATGACCACCGGGAAACTCGGTGTTCGGGGTCCGTTAAGGCGGAACGCAGCTCTCAGCCACGCCTCATCGCCTTAACGATCGTCCCGAACTATCTCAAAGAACCCGCCGACAACTGAATACCCTGCAAACGGTAGTTCCTCTCTCTCACACCGTTTTCTCGTGAGAAGAGTACCAAGCAACGCCGTTCAGGGCGTTGCGGTAGAAAGTTATGGTCAAGCCGCACGGCTCATTAGTACCAGTTAGCTTAACGCATCGCTGCGCTTCCACACCTGGCCTATCAACCTGGTCGTCTACCAGGAGCCTTCAGGAGCCTTACGGCTCGGGAGATCTCATCTTGTGGAGGGTTTCACGCTTAGATGCCTTCAGCGTTTCTCCCTTCCGGACGTAGCTACTCGGCGCTGCCGCTGGCGCGACAACCGATACACTAGAGGTCCGTCCAACCCGGTCCTCTCGTACTAAGGTCAGCCCCACTCAAATCTCCTGCGCCCATCACAGATAGAGACCGAACTGTCTCGCGACGTTCTAAACCCAGCTCACGTACCGCTTTAACCGGCGAACAGCCGGACCCTTGGAACCTGCTACAGCTCCAGGATGCGATGAGCCGACATCGAGGTGCCAAACCTGAGCGTCGATGTGAACTCTTGGCTCAGATCAGCCTGTTATCCCCGGCGTACCTTTTATCCGTTGAGCGATGGCCCTTCCATGCGGAACCACCGGATCACTAAGTCCTGGTTTCCCACCTGCTCGACTTGTAAGTCTCGCAGTCAAGCTCGCTTATGCCTTTGCACTCTAAGGCTGATTTCCAAACAGCCTGAGCGAACCTTCGAGCGCCTCCGTTACAGTTTAGGAGGCGACCGCCCCAGTCAAACTACCCACCTAGCAGTGTCCCTGGCCTGGATGACAGACCGAGGTTAGAACGCCGGAGCAATAAGGGTGGTATCTCACCGTTGGCTCCCCCGAGACCGAAATCCCGGGTTCACAGCCTCCCACCTATCCTGCGCATATTGCGCCAGCATTCACTACTAGGATGTAGTAAAGGTGCACGGGGTCTTTTCGTCTTGTGACGGGCAACCGGCGTCTTCACCGGTACCACAAATTCGCAGTGCTCCTCGTTGAGACAGCGCTCAGATCGTTACGCCATTCGTGCAGGTCGGAACTTACCCGACAAGGAATTTCGCTACCTTAGGACCGTTATAGTTACGGCCGCCGTTTACCGGGGCTTCAGTTCGAAGCGTCGCCTTGCGGCTAACCTCTCCCTTTAACCTTCCGGCACCGGGCAGGCGTCAGACCCTATACGTCGTATTCGACTTTGCAGAGCCCTGTGTTTTTAGTAAACAGTCGCCTGAGCCTCTTTACTGCAACTCCCTCTCGCTTCGGTGAGCAAGTCACCTGACGATAACGGAGCACCCCTTCTTCCGAAGTTACGGGGCCAGTTTGCCGAGTTCCTAAACGAGGGATCACACTTGCGCCTGAGGATGTTCTCCTCGCCTACCTGTGTCGGTTTGCGGTACGGGTACCCACTCCACTCCTTAGAGGCTTTTCTCGGCAGCGTGGCGTCGCCAGCTTTATGAGCCTTGCGGCTCTCGCTCCGGGCCCTCAGGATTAGCGACCTGCCGGATTTACCTGGCAGATCTCCCTACGACCCTCAACCCGCACGACCAATCGCGGGCCTGGCTAGCCTCCTGCGTCCCCCCATCGTGATAACGTGGAATAGGTAGTTCCGGAATATTAACCGGATGTGCATCCGCTACGCCTTTCGGCCTCGCGTTAGCTCCCGACTAACCCTGAGCGGACGAACCTACCTCAGGAAACCTTAGGCTTACGGCGGGGAAGATTCTCACTTCCCTTCTCGCTACTTATGCCGGCAGGGTCACTTCTCTCCACTCCACCAGTTCTTTCGATCTGGCTTCACGGCTGAGAGAACGCTCCTCTACCAAAACAACATCCCGCGGGACGTTGCATTCTACGGCTTCGGTCCTATGCTTGAGCCCCGTTGTATTGTCGGCCCAAAGACGCTTGACCAGTGAGCTATTACGCTTTCTTTAAAGGATGGCTGCTTCTAAGCCAACCTCCTGGTTGTCTGAGCATCTTCAGATCCTTTACCACTTAGCATAGAGTTAGGGACCTTAGCCGGTAGTCTGGACTGTTTTCCTTTCGACGATGAAGCTTAGCCCCCACCGTCTCACTCCCGGGCTACGTGTCGCTGGCATTCGCAGTTTGATTGGATTCAGTAAGCTGGTAAGCCCCTTAGTCCATTCAGTTCTCTACCACCAGCGCCGACCACCCGAGGCTGCCCCTAAAGGCATTTCGAGGAGAACGGGCAATCACGAAGTTTGATTAGCCTTTCACCCCTACCCTCAGCTCATCCAAGCTGTTTTCAACCAACACTGGTTCGGACCTCCATACGGTGTTACCCGTACTTCATCCTGGCCAAGGGTAGATCACCTCGCTTCGCGTCTATTCCCAGCGACTGCACGCCCGTTTCGGACTCGCTTTCGCTGCGGCTCGCTTTCGCTTAACCTCGCCACTGAGAATAACTAGCCGGCTCATTATGCAAAAGGCACGCGGTCAGGCATTCCGATCCGAAGATCGGCATAGCCCTCCCACTGCTTGTAGGCATACGGTTTCAGGAACTCTTTCACTCCCCTCACAGGGGTGCTTTTCACCTTTCCCTCACGGTACTGGTTCACTATCGGTCGCTAGAGAGTGTTTAGCCTTACGAGATGGTCCTCGTAGATTCCCACGGGATTTCACGTGTCCCGCGGTACTCAGGGTACCCGTCGGAGTCAGCAAGATGTCGCTTACGGGGCTGTCACCCTCTCTGGCAGGCCATTCCAGGCCTTTCAACTACCCTGCTGATTTGTAACTCCGTGTGACGGGCCCTACAACCCCGCCGTGCATGCACGACGGTTTGGGCTCCTCCGCGTTCGCTCGCCGCTACTAGCGGAATCACTGACTTGTTTTCTCTTCCTGGAGGTACTGAGATGGTTCACTTCCCTCCGTTGCCCTCACGCGCCTATGGATTCAGCACGTGATCTCCCGGTATTAGCCGGAAGGGGTTTCCCCATTCGGAAATCCCCGGGTCAAAGCTTGTTTGCAGCTCACCGGGGCTTATCGCAGCTTACCGCGTCCTTCATCGACTTCTAGCGCCAAGGCATTCACCGTACGCCCTTAGTAGCTTGACCACAAGTGTCTTCGAACTCACGCACGATGGCGAACCATCGAGCGTCAGTTCGATCTCTTCTCACACTGCGTGTGTTCGAAAAGAACTACCGTTTGCAGGATATTCAGTTGTCAAAGATCCGCTCGCGAAACCGCGTCAGCGGTCTTGCCGGATACTGGTGGAGAATACCGGGCTCGAACCGGTGACCTCCTGGTTGCAAACCAGGCGCTCTCCCAGCTGAGCTAATTCCCCGAATCTCTAATTGTGACCTGCTCTGTGATCCGTGCGTTGGTGGGGTCGATGAGGAAGGATTCCGCTACCGAACTCACCCCGCACTACGCATTCACCAATCAGCGCTCCTTCGGGTTATGGTGGGCCTGAGTAGATTTGAACTACTGACCCCACGCTTATCAAGCGTGTGCTCTAACCAGCTGAGCTACAGGCCCTCGTATGTCTCACTCCAAGCCCGCTCCACAAACTGTCAAAGAACCGGTCGCGAAACGCCGTCGAGGCGTTTTGCCATGAGGCCCGATTCTCTCAAAACTAGATAGGCGTGCGTTTGCCAGCCGTCGTGTGCCAGATCGATCTGAGATTTGCTTCCGAAGAAGCAGCTCTAGAAAGGAGGTGATCCAGCCACAGGTTCTCCTACAGCTACCTTGTTACGACTTCACCCCAATCACTGACCATACCTTAGGCGTCTGCCTCCCTTGCGGGTTAGCTCGACGACTTCTAGTACAGCCAGCTTTCGTGATGTGACGGGCGGTGTGTACAAGGCCCGGGAACGTATTCACCGCGGCGTGCTGATCCGCGATTACTAGCGATTCCAACTTCATGCAGGCGAGTTGCAGCCTACAATCCGAACTGAGACCGGCTTTCTCCGATTAGCTCCCCCTCGCGGGCTCGCGACGGTTTGTACCGGCCATTGTAGCACGTGTGTGGCCCCAGACATAAAGGCCATGCTGACTTGACGTCATCCCCACCTTCCTCCGGTTTGTCACCGGCAGTCTCTTCAGAGTGCCCGGCATGACCCGATGGCAACAGAAGACAAGGGTTGCGCTCGTTGCGGGACTTAACCCAACATCTCACGACACGAGCTGACGACAGCCATGCAGCACCTCTACAGATGTCCTTGCGGAAGCCTACTTTCGTAGGATGTCATCTGCAGTTCAAGCCTGGGTAAGGTTCTTCGCGTTGCGTCGAATTGAACCACATGCTCCACCGCTTGTGCGGGCCCCCGTCAATTCCTTTGAGTTTCAGCCTTGCGACCGTA
>VFYY01000038.1 GCA_016871375.1 Acidimicrobiia bacterium | reverse complement strand
CTCCGCTCATGGCAGGCGACCTGCGGCTGGACGAATCGCGCTTCGTCGAGGTGCCGCACCGCAACAAGTTCGGGCAGCAGTACGCGAGCCTCGCCTACGATCCGACGCGCGACGGCAAGCCGAGGTAATCGGTGCTCGGGTTCTGGTTCACCGGTGGGTGGGTCCCACTGCTGAGCGGCCCGAGGACCTCGCGGATGCGTTGCAGAAGCTCGCTGGCGGAAAACGGCTTCTGTAACAGGGTGGCGTCGCCCTCGGCGAGATCGGTTACCGGGTCGGTGTAGCCCGACATGAGCAGCACCCGGAGGTTGGGCCGCGTCGCCTGAAGCTGACGCGCGAGCGTCGGCCCGCGCATCCCTGGCATCAGGACGTCACTGAGCAGTACATGGATCGGTCCAGGGTACGTGCGCGCAATGCCGGTCGCCTCCTGGCCGTTGCCCGCGGCCAGCACCCGGTAGCCCGCCGACCGGAGCGTTTCCTCGATCAGATCCCGGACATCCTTTTCGTCCTCGACGAGCAGCACCGTCTCTGAACCAACGCTGGTGCGCACGACGGCACCATGCGGCGCTGCCGCCTCAAGGCCCTGCTCCGCCTCAGGCAGCAGCACGGTGAAGGTCGCACCGTGCTGCGGCTCGCTCTGGACGTCGATATATCCATTGCTCTGCCGCACGATCCCGTACACCGTGGAGAGCCCGAGCCCGGTCCCCTTGCTGGCATCCTTGGTCGTAAAGAACGGGTCGAACAGGAACGGACGTACGCTCTCGGCGATGCCGTGACCGGTGTCGGCCACCGAGACCGCGATGTACCGTCCAGGCGGAACCGTCATCAGGCCTGTCATGTGCAGCTCGGCGAAGACGAGGCCGCGCGTCTCGATCGTCAGCACTCCTCCACTGGGCATCGCGTCCCGCGCGTTGATCGCGAGGTTCATGATGACCTGCTCGATCTGTCCCGGGTCTGCGGTCACTCGGCGCAGCTCCGGCGACAGCGCCAGCTGCAGGACCACGTCCTCGCCAATCAGCCGGCGGAGCATGTCGGCCATGCGCGTCACGAGCGCATTCAAGTCCACCGCCGTCGGCCGGAGGATCTGGCGCCGGCTGAAGGCCAGCAGCTGGCGGGTCAGCGATGTTCCGCGCTTCGACGCGTCGGAGATGAGCTGGAGGTCGCGGCGCAGCGGATCATCGGCACCAAGCCGGCCGAGCAGCACTTCCGCGCGACCGGCGATCACCATCAGCAGGTTGTTGAAATCGTGCGCCACGCCCCCGGCCAAGCGCCCAACCGCTTCCATCTTCTGCGACTGCCGCACCTGGTCCTCGAGCCGACGACGGCCATCGACCATCGTGTTGAACGACTCGGCCAGCGCGCCGATCTCGTCGCGGCTCGTCACGTCGAGACGATAGTCGAGATCACCCGCGGCTACGGCTCTCGTCCCTTCGACCAGCTTCGCCACCGGCGTCGTGATGGTCTTCGCGAGCATGGCGCTGCCGGCCATCCCAAGTGCAACGACGAGGAAACCGAGGCCGACGAGACCAATCTCGATCTCGCGGTACGGAGCCATCGCCCGGTCGCGCGACATCAGCACGATCGCCAGCACACCCGGCGCGCGACCTCCAATCGATGTGCTCGTCCCGACGAACCGCTCAGCGCCGACGCGCACGTCCCGGAGCCTGGCGGCGGAAGGCTCGGCGCGCCACGCGTCGATCACCTCCCGCGTCACGCGGTCGCGCGGCAGCGTGGCTCCCACGACACCATCTCTGACGAGCACCACCTCCGCATTCCCCCGCTGCAGCGACGCCGCATAGGCGTCGTCGATCGGAACGCCCACGACCACGAACCCGAAGATCGTTCCGCTCGCCTCCGCCGGTACCGAAACGCCGCTGTAGATGGTGCCGCCTGCGACAAGCTGGTTCTCCGCCGAGCCTGTTTCGAGCGCCGGGAGGATCCAGCGCACACGTGCCTCAGGCAGCGCCACCTGGGCGTCGATATCGGTGCGGGCGATCACGGTCCCCGAAGGGTCCAGCGCCACGAGCAACTCGGACCGCTGATTCTGGAGGAGGTAGGTGAGGAGGAAATCGCGGACGGTGGCCTGGTCGCCGGTTTCGAGCAGCGCCTTCAGCTCGGGAAACGACGCGAGCAACTGTGCAGTTTCGCGCAGTCCGTCCGTGCGGTCCCCGTCGGCGCGCTCGACGGCCTCACGGGTGGCCGTCAGTTCCTGCTGGATGCGGTCGAGGGTGTAGGCCCCCGCGCGTGCCCGCACGTAGAGTAGCGTGGCCGCCACGAGCGTGACGAGCAAGACACTGGACAATCCGAAGATCTTCCAGCGGAGTGATAGTCGTGACATTCCGAGACGCCGCGATCTTACATCAGGGCAATGCCCCCAAACCGGACTGCGCGGAGGTGCGGGAGGGCGCAGCGTCCTGCCCGACAGTCAGACACGATGGCGACCTTCGCGTGATTGATGGGCGAACGCCTGCCCGCTCACCCTCCCCCACCGCTCATCGTCGATCAGCAGCGCGACGCACGCGTCGACGAAGGCCTGCTGGTACGCCGCCGACCGCGGGCCGCCGTCGATACAGATCCCCGCGTCGCCGACCGTCTCCGGCAGCGCGCCAAGGCGCGACGTGACGATGGCGCATCCGGCCGCCTGGGCCTCAGCCGCGGCGATGCAGAAGGTTTCCGCGTAATGGCAGCAACGGCTGGTCGTAGGCGTCTCCGGTCCAGAAGATCTGCAGCGGGGCGATCCGCGCGCGTCCGAGAAGCTGCCAGTAGCGGACGCCAACCGCGACGTCCGGCCGATCCATCACGGCTCGCGGCGGAAGCTCCTCCCAGCGGACGTACTCGACGCCGTTGACGTACGTGGGCTGCGCGCAGTTGTTGAACACCACGCAGCGATGACCGCGCCCTACCAGCGCTTCGGCGAGATACACAATCGCGCTTTCCGGGCCGCCGAGACCGCGCTCGCGCGGCGTGTTGCCGTCGAACGACACGCTGTGCGGCTGGTAGAAAAAGGCGGTGAACGCGTCGTCTCCTGGCGTCGTAAGAGCCGGCTTCAGCGCCGCAGTCGAGGGGGCCGGCTTTCCTGAGCCTTGCCCAAGCTTGCAAAGATGGAGTCATTGGCATCGGCCGCGGCGCAACCGTCACCAACCTTCAATCGCGCTACTGCAACGACGATGTCGACATAGACGCTAGCGAGGAGGGCCTGTGGATCATCTCCCCGTTCGAAAAGGTCATTGCGCCGACTGGTGAGGTCACGTACGAGACTGGGGCAACAACTGGCGGGTCAACTCATGTACGCGAACGGCCAGACATCACGCCCCCAGAGCCGGGCAAGACGGCCCGGCGCATTCGGCGACTCCACATCAAAGGGACCGTGCCCGTTGAAAACTGGGGAGAGCTGTTCCGGTCGTTTATTAGTCCTGGTACTCGATTGAATCTCAAACGCCAAGCATTGGGCGTTGAATTCGATTTCCAGTTTCCGGATGGCAGCTCCGAGACAGCCGACGATGCAACAATCAAAGCCATGAACGGCGAACAGAAAGCCTTGCAGCTCGTGGTACTTCAGCGTGTCCGCCGGTCGACGACTGGAGTCCTCGAGGAAGGTTCGAAGGATAGCTTCGCCGGTGTTCGGCACTTGCGAGAGGTTCTCCGAAACTTCGATGTCAGCAGAATGTCGCGCGAATGTCGCACCGAAACGTCGCCCAACCGGCTTCCCTCGGACCGACTGACCGATGGAGGCCGGAAATGGCGGCAACACGCGCGGATTGGTCAGGAGAAATTGCGTCTTCTGTGTCCGCGGAAATCGTCATAAAAACCGACGGACTGGGGATGGCGGAGAGAGTGGGATTCGGTCTTCCTAGCGACGAGCGTGAGCGAGTCGGTGGATGACCACCGAAGACCACTCTCTTCGCCCATCCTCGCCAACGGCGAGGATGGCGGAGAGAGTGGGATTCGAACCCACGGTAGAGTTTCCCCTACACACGCTTTCCAAGCGTGCTCCTTCAACCACTCGGACATCTCTCCGTCTTTAGAATCAACAACTTGCGAGCGGTCGAGATCGGATTATCGCACACGCCGCTGACATTCACATGGTTCGCGCAATGGTGTTTGCATTCAACGGTTTAGAAGCGGGCCGGAGGGGCGACTTCTGAAACTGTGTCAGACCTCCTGATGGGGTCGACCGGTCCGCTCAAACCGTTACCTCTCATGGCAACATTTCATCGATGGGCAAGTACCGGCGCGGCGGATACGTGTTCATCAACATGGAAGGGTGACCATCGGCCGCGGCACGTGCACGTCTACCGCGACGGGAAGTTGATCGTGAAGTGGGACGTGGAAAACCAGAAGCCGATGAAAGGCGCCGTCACGAGCCGGATTCTGGCGCTGATCTCGGAGCTCGAAGCGGAGGGGCTGCTGTGAAGATTCGTTCCGTCACGCATAACAATCGCAGGAAGACCTTCGAGGTCCGTACCTCATCGAAGAAGCTGGTCTTCCCGTTTTCCAAGGCCGATCCGACACCGACGATTCAGGACCCCATCACCGCGTTGTCCGTGGACGTCGAGGCCGGCCGCGAAGCGTTCACCTACGGTCTGCACTCCGGCCGGACCGGGACGGTCCACATCGAGCAGATCCTGGAATACAACCAGGACCCATCCTACCTCCGAGATCTGCTGCTCTATCGGTTGACGCTTGAAGCGCAAAAACGAGTCGCTGAGAGCCCGCTCTCCAAGCGCGAGATCGTGCGACGGCTCGGGACGTCTGCGGCGCAGCTGTATCGCCTGCTCGACCAGACGAACTACCGCAAATCAGTCGATCAAGTACTGGCGTTGCTCCAGGTCCTCAATTGCGAGGTGGATCTGGTTATTCGGACGAAGACCGCCTGAGTTCCGCGACGTCTCCTGTACCGCCTGCATTTCTGTACCGTGGATGTCGCCACAGCCAAGGAGATCGTCGTCAGCGCGCACGAAGCGTCGCATGCCGTTGCGTCGGTGCGGCTCGGCCTCCCGTTCGAGTACGTGACGCTGGATGACGCGGAGATCGTGCAGACGAAGGACCTCGTGGTGATCCTGTACGTGAGCGAGCGCTACACGCGCGACACGCCGGAGAGCATCGTCTACGACGTGACGATCGAGGACCCGGTGGTGTTCACGAAGCCGTGGCGGCAGCAGCAGATCCCGCACCTGCGCGCCGGCGAGCGCATCCGCGAGTACGAGTGCACCGAGAACAACGAGGACCTGCAGCGAATCGAGAAGCTGCTGCAGAACGAATCAGTGTCCCGCGTGCCGCAGTAGCCCCCGCTACCTGGCGGGTTCAGCCGGCTGCTGCTTCGCCGAGGGCACGTCATGCCCGCCGGCGATGCCGAACTGGTTGTTCTCCTGGCAGATGTTCTCCATGATCTCGTCGCCCGGCGCGAGCCGCGCGTTGAACGTCAGCGTGAACGGCTTCACGTAAGCGCCCGGGTCGTCGATCGTCACCTGGATCTGCAGGCGCCCCATGTCCACGCGCGTGTAGCGCTCGACGACGTGGAGCTGCTCGGTGTGCGGGTGCCCGCGCCGATCGAACCAGAACTTGCCGTTGTAGCCCACCGTGTCCACGACGAGCGTGTCGCCCTCCCAGCGGCCGATCGAATGCCCGTACCAGCTCGGATCCGGGTCCGGCGGATGCGCCCGGCCGTCCATGAAGATCTGGCGGTAGGAGTGGATGCTGCCTTCCTCGACCCTGAAGATGTGCGTCTCGGGCTTGTGCGTGTAGTTCTGGATGATCCGCCACGGATACGGCGTGCCGCGGACGATGCCCGACGGCAGGCACTGGAGGTACGGCTCGTCCACCTCGTTGCGCGAGTCGCGCAGCGTCTTCGCCCACGGCTGCAGCAGCGCGTCCATCGTGCCGGGCTGGAGGCCCCCGTCGCGCTCCATGTCGTTGACCGCGCCGCCGCCGACCCAGACGCCGGACAGATCGATGTGCCCGTTCGGCAGCCGCGGCGCCGGCCCGGTCGGCGCGGGGGGACGCCTCACCGCCTGACCAAGCGCGCCAAGGTTTCCGCCTCCGCCACCACCACGCTGCGCCGCGAGCGGCACGGCCAGCGCGAGGACGATGAATGAGAGCAGCAGTCTACGCATGACGAGGGAGATTGTAGCGCCGATCGCGGCCGGGCGCGACATCGCTACTGGACCGCGGCGATGAGCGACGGGGTGTCGATGGGCTTGATGAGATGGAGCTGGAAGCCGGCCTGCAGCGCCAGCATCCGGTCCTCACTGCGTGCGAACGCCGTCAGCGCCGCGGCCGGAATCGCCGCCATCGGCAGCGGATGCATCGCGCGCAGCCGGCGGATCAGCGTGTAGCCGTCCTCGCCTGGCATGGCGATGTCGGCCAGCAGCACGTCCACGCGCTCATGACGCAGGATGTCGAGCGCCGAGTCGACGCGGTGCGCGTGCATCTGCACGGTGCCGTGCTGGGGCGTGAACTCGATCGCGTTGGTCAGCAGGTTCCACGCAATCTGCCGCAGGCGCGCGGCGTCGCCGTAGATCCGACCGACGAGCGCGAGACGTCGAGCAGCTCGTCGATGAGCTGCGCCTGCCGCGCGGCGCTGTGGTAGATCTGGCTCGACTGTGGCCCTCCGCTACGGCTGAGCGCGCTTTGTAAGCGGAAATCACAGTTCTGTGTCTCAGGCCGATTATGATCGTAAGCCCGTGATCATCCCGAGGACACTCGCGGCACTGGCGCTGGCCGCGCTCGCACTGGCGACGGGCGCCGCCCAGGAGACCGCCGTCGAGATGGTCTGGCACGACACGGCCACGGGCGACGGCGGCAACGCGTGGGGCGGTCATCAGACCCGCATCGTCAGGACGCCGGCCGGCGTCTTCACCGCCTACACCGTGGAGAGTGAAGGTCCGTTCCTGCGCCAGTGGCGCCTCGCGCGCCGCGAGGCCGACGGCTCCTGGACGGTGATCGCCATCGGCGGCGCCGGCAAGGATCCCGTCAACCTGCTCGCCTCGCCCTCGGGCACGCTCTACGTCGTCGGCTGGCCGGGCGGCGTCGGCACGCTGTGGACGATCCGGGTGTCCGACGGACCCGTCACGATGACGATCACCGGCATCCCGCAGGTGGCGCAGGGCCACTGGCCGTACGCATCCGCGGGCATCGACGGCGACGGCAACCTGTGCGTGCTCACCAGCTCGGGCGGCGAGACGCGCGGCGGCACGTTCGACTGGGCGTGCTACCTGCCGGCACGCGGACGCTGGTTCACGCAGTCGAGCACGCTCGACTATCGCCACGCGTACACCTACGTCTTTCCCGATCCCGGGATGCAGTTGTCGCTCGTCTCGACGCGGGACGTGCGATGGGAGGCGCTCGGACACCCGAAGCCGGCCGGCGCCTTCGACTACGCCTTCAACGCGTTCCGCTACTGGCGGACGCGGAGCCTGCTGTCGGCGCCGATCGAGGCGCTGTCGTCGGCTGAGGAACGGCCCACCGCCGAACATCCGGCGCCGGTGCTGAACGCGCAGATGGACGCCTACATCGACCTGCGCGACCGGATGCACATCCTCTACTGGCGATCGGGCGCCGGCACCGGCGGCGCGACCGAACGACGCCACCGCATCGTCGCGCCGTCAGGCGCTCTTCTCTCCGATCACACGCTGCCGCAGGAGGCAGGCTGGTTCAGCCGGATCTTCGAAGACGCGTCGGGCCGGCTCTACCTGCTCGGCTCCGCCGGGATGCTGTACACGCTCGACGCCGAAGGGACGTCGGCTGTCGCATCCACCGCGCTCGATCTGGGCGGCTACACGGTGGAGTACTCGGGCTTCGGCGTGGCGGTGCCGCGGACGGGGACGCCCCTGAGCGACGGGGTCGACGTCGTGTTCCCCTCCGGGAACGGACGGCAATGGCTCTACTTCCGCGTCGTGCCCCGCGAGGTTCCGTAGCGGCGCAGCGCGGCGAACGCCGCGAGCATCCCGGCGTAGGTGAAGTTGGCGTTGCGGCCGCTCGGATTCGGCAGCACGAACACGACGGCATCGCCGATCCGCTCCTCCTGCAGGCCCAGGGTCACCGGGCCCTTTCGCTCCGGAAACATCGCGCGGTAGACGGTCACGCCGACCAGCGCCACGACCGCCGGCTTGTAGCGGCGGATCTTGGCGCGCAGCGTCACGCGTCCGGCCACGAACTCGGCCGGCTCGAGCGTGTCGATGCCCGCGGTCGGTCGCGGCACGATGTTGGTGATCCCGTAGCCCCACTCCGGCAGGCGGTCGTCATCCTCATACGTGATCGGCTCGGGGACGACCTTCGCGTCGAACAGCAGCTTCCAGAAGCGGTTGGAGAAGCCGGCGAAGTGATGGCCGGTGAGCGCGGACCGCACGCCAGGATTGATCCCGACGAAGAGCACGCGCACACCCGGCCGGATGCGGTCGCGAAGCGGCGGCAGCGGCGGCGGCAGCGTCAGAAGCGGATGCCGAACGCCATCTGGAACGCGCGCGGCGCGGGATAGTTTCCGTTGCTCTGCGCCTGCCCGAACCGCGGTCCTTTGATGTAGCCGGTCCGCAGTCCCAGCTCGTCGAGCGGGCTCGCGGGATCCGGCGTCACCGTGGTGTTCCAGGTCACCAGCTTGTCGTTGTTCAGGAGGTTGTAGACCTCGAGCTTGATCCACGGACGCAGGCGCGAGAGTACCGGCACGCTGTACGTGACTGCCATGTCGAAGACGCCGTAGCCCTTGAACCGCTCGGATCCGCGCTCGGCGAAGTACACCGTCTGGCTCGTCGGCGTGCTCGCGTAGCCGGTCAGCCGGCTGCGCTGAATCGCCGACAGCGGCACGCCGCCCGCCCGCAGGCTGTAGCTGAACGCCGAGTTGGCATCCAGGAACCCGGCGACGTCGAGCCCGCCCAGCCGCCCGAAGTCGAAGCGGTAGATGCTCCACACGCGCAGCGCGTGGCGCTGGAAGTCGTCGAGCCGCCCGATCGGATACGACCGCCGCTCGTTGAAGGCCTCCGGGTAGTCGCCGACCACCGAGGAGACCGCCGGCTGGTTGGCGAACTCGCCCTCGAAGTTGCCGTCGTTCTCGAGCTGCACGGTCCACGCGGCGTTCCACGTCCACCGGCTCGTCAGGTTGTAGCGCCCGAACAGCTGGAGACCCTGGTATTCACGCTTCGGCTCGTCGCTGTTGCGGTAGAGGATGTTGGAGAACGTGTCGCTGATGCCGGCCCGCGAGATCGTCGTGGACCCGGTGTCGAGCGTGATGAAGTCCTCGACGAAGTTCGTGACGCGGCGGTTGGCGTAGACGAACTTCACGTAGCCGCGCCGCCCGAGGCGGCTGCCCGCCTGCAGCGTGAACTCCCTGGCCACCGGCGACGACAGCCCGTCCTCGAAGAACACGTTGGCGGTCGGAAACTGCCCGTCCACGATGACGTAGTTCGCCGGGTTGAAGCCGGGCGCGAAGGTACGGCCGGCACCGGGCGGGCCGACGTAGATGCCGAACAGCGCGTCCGGGTTGCCGACGTTGGTGTTGCGCGAGAACTGCGCCTCGTTGTACTTGCCCGCGTAGTGGCCGTAGGTGGACTGGAACACCAGGCTGCCGGTGCCGCGCGGATCGAACGCCACGCCGAGCCGCGGCACGATCGTCTGCGTGTCCACGCTCGTGACCCCGCCGGTCGCGTTGCTGCGCACGAGCTCGAACCGCGTGCCGGCGTCCACGCTCCAGTGGTTGTTGACCGCCCACCGGTCCCGCACGTACAGCGACGTCGTCTTGATGTCGATCGTGGCGCCGCGCACGGGCAGCCAGTTCTCGATGAAGGTCTCGCCGGGCACGAACGTCGGAATCAGGCGGCCGCTCGCGTCGCGCACCGGTGCGCCCGACGCGTCCGTGAGGTAGTCGGCGTCGAAGACGTAGCCGGTGGCGGTCTGCGAGTTGCCGCCGCGGTTCGTGCTCGTGAAGTACTCACCGCCGGCCTTCACGTCGTGCAGGCCGCGCCGCGAGAAGAAGTACGAGATCGAGCCGGCCACCTGATTGTTGTCCCGGTCCTCCGGGTCGGTGGCGTCGAAGTAGGGCGCGTTGTACGCGCCGAGCGGGCTGGCGTTGATGATCGGCGAGTCGACGATGTCGGTGCTCGTGCCGCCCGCGTTGCGAAACGCCGACCGCTTGCGCGAGTACTGCGCCTCGGCGAACGCCTTCGACCCGAGCGTGCCGCGATAGGTGGTCACGACCTGCTGGTTCGGGTACTCGGGGCGCATGATCGCGGCCGGGTCGATGGTGAAGCCGAAGGCGGGCGTGACCTGCCTGGTCGGGCTGGTCAGGTACTGCGCCGACACGGTGTGGTCGCCGCGCAGCGTCGCCGTGGCGCGGAACTGGACGCGGTGGTTCTCGCTCTCGAACACGTACGGGATCCCGGTCTGCGGGAACGTCTCGTCCTCGGCCAGCGTACGGCGCCGCGCCGCGGCAAAGAACCACAGGCGGTCGCGCACGATCGGCCCGCCGAACGTCCCCTCGTGCAGCGTGTTGACCTTGTCCTCGTGCGGCGTGTTGTTCCGCTTCTCGAACGGCGAGCGCGCGTCCCAGGCGCGGTTGGTCAGCGTCTCGCGGAACGATCCGGAGAACGTGTTGCCGCCGCGCCGGGTCACGACGTTGATGACGCCGCCGGAGAACCGCCCGTACTCGGCCGAGATGCCGCCGGTGAGCACCTGCGTCTCCTCGATCGCGTCCTCGATGAACAAGGTGTCGGGCGAGCCGAACAGGTGGTCGTTGATGTCGGCGCCGTCCACCAGGAAGACGGTGTCGTAGGCGAAGGCGCCGGAGATGGTGACCTGGCCGCCGTTCGGCGTGTTCGTCGTGAGGCCCGGCATGATGGAGGCGATGCCGAACGGGGTCCGCCCGATCGGCAGCAGGTCCACCATGTCCTTGGTGATGTTGACGCTGACCTGCGTCTGCTGCACGGCGCTCTCGACGGGGCCGGACACGACGACCTCCTCGGTCACCTGGCCGGGCGCGAGCGCCACGTCGATGGCGACCACCGAGCCGAGCGGGAGATCGATCGTGCGCACCGCGTTGGCGAAGCCGGCGCGCATGAACGAGACCTCGTGGGTGCCGGGCGCGAGGCCGCGGAACACGTAGGCGCCCTGTCCGTCGGTGGACGTCGAGCGGACGCCTTGAAGCGCGGGCGAGACGAGCGTGACGGTGACCTCGGGCACGAGCGCGCCTGTCGTGTCGGTGACCACGCCCTTGATCTCGCCGGTCTGGATACCCTGCGCCGCCGCTGCGCCGGCCGCCAGGATCACCGCGAGCGCCACAACGAGCTTCATGATGGTCCTCAATATAATCGAGAGATGGCGCAGTGGCTGGTGAAGGAAGAACCCGATCACTACGGCTACGACCAGCTCGAACGGGACCGGAAGACGGTGTGGGCGGGCGTCCGCAACCCGCTTGCACAGAAACACCTGCGATCGATCCGCAAGGGCGACCGCGTCTTCTACTACCACACGGGCACGGAGAAGGCGGTCGTCGCGGTGGCGAAGGCCGTGAGCGACGCGTACCCGGAGCCGGGTGACGCAACCGGCAGGTGGTACGCCGTGGACATCGCCCCTGACACGAAGCTGCCGCAGCCGGTGACGCTGGCGGCCATCAAGGCGGACAAGGCCTTCGCGTCGTTCCCGCTCGTGCGGATGTCTCGGCTGTCCGTTATGCCCGTCAGTGACGCGGAATGGAAGCGCATTGAGAAGATGGCGGCAATGTAGGTTGGTCGTTGGGAGTTGGGCGTTGGGAGTTTTCTGGGCGGCCGTCGTCGTGGCCGCCCAGGGTCAACAGCCGCCCGACATCCTCGTGTCGCGACAACTCGCGGAAGCGGAAGGCCTCGGCGTCGGCGACGTCGTGGACCTGGCCACCAGCGCCGCAGGCGCCAACGCGCGGCCGTTCCGCATCGCGGGCATCTACGAGCCGACGCCCGATCCGATGCAGCTCGGACAGGTCCCGCGCGAGGTCCGCATGCACCTGCCGGACCTGCTGTCGCTCACGCGCGGTCCCGACACGCCCGCCGGCACCGAGCACGTGGACTCGATCAACATCGCGCTCACCGACCCGCGTGACGCGGACGCGTTCGCCCGCGACCTGGCGTCGCGCATGCCCGGTGTCTCCGCGCGATCGACGTCCAACCCCTCGTTCGACGGCAATCCGTTCGTCGTGCTCGAGCGCTTCCACCTCGCGATCGCCATCGTCACGATCGTCGCCGCGACGGTCTTCCTGCTCGCGCTGACGATCATGCTCGTGGACGAACGCCGCGAGACGGTGGGCGTGCTGCGGCTGATCGGCCTCCCCGTCCACCGCATCCTCGGCCAGATCTTCTTCGAAGGCGTGCTGATCGCCGGCGTCGGCGCCCTCTTCGGCCTCGTGCTGGCGCTGGGGTCCGAGCGGCTGATCAACGAGTTCTTCCAGTGGCGCTACAACACGGCGCTCATCTTCGTCCGCATCACGCCCGAGGTCGCCGCGACGTGCGTGGCCATCGCGGTGCCGCTCGGCGCGGTGGCGACGGTGGCCGCGTCCTGGGCGCTGCTCCGGCGGGGCGCGCTGAGGCTCGCCCGCCGATGAGGGCGCTCGCCTTCGCCTGGCGGAGCCTCGTGCGCCAGCCCGCGCGCGCCACGCTCGGCATTCTCGGCGTCGCGGCGGTCGGCGCCCTGCTCTTCGACATGCTGCTGCTCTCGCAGGGGCTGGTGCGGTCGATGCGCGATCTCCTCGAGCGCCAGGACTTCGACGTCCGCGTCACGGCCACCGAAGCCTTGCCGGGAACAGGCCCTGTCATCGACGACGCCGTGGCCGTGGTGGCGACGATCAAGGCGCTGCCGTCGGTGCGCGAGGCCGTCGCGTTCCGCATCGAGGACCTCTCGATCGACCGTGCGGGCCGACGACGGGTCCGCGGCTTCCTCCAGGGCGTGGGCCGGGGCGCCGTGCAGCCGTGGACGCTGCTGCGCGGCGGCAACCCGCAGGGTCCGCGCGAGCTCGTCCTCGACGAGGACGGCGCGCGCGAAGCCGGCGTCGCCGTCGGCAGCTCGATCACGATCCGCGCGTCGTGCTCGGCCGAGCGCGACGCCCTGCCGCCCGTCACGTTCCGTGTCAGCGGCATCGCCGCGTTCCCCTTCGACGGACCAGACGACGTCACGGCGGCGACGACCGACGACGGGCTCGCCACGGCGTGCGGCGAACGGGAGGCGGGGATGGCGGACATGATCCTCGTCACGGCGGCCGGCGATCCGGCGGCGGCGGCAGCGGACATCGCGGCCGCGCGGCCCGACCTGCGCGCATTCACCAACGAGCAGATGATCGGCCGCATCGAGCAGGGCGGCTTCACCTACTTCCGCCAGATCTCGACGGTGCTGACGACGGTCACGGTCTCGTTTGCGCTGCTGCTGATCACGGTGCTGCTGACGGTGTCGGTCAACCAGCGGCTCGGCGAGATCGCCGCCCTGCGCGCGCTCGGCTTCTCGCGCGCGCGCGTGGTCGCCGACGTCTTCTCCGAGTCCGTCCTCATCGTCGGCATTGGCGGCGCGCTGTCGCTGCCGCTCGGCTTCGCGCTGGCCGAAGGGCTGGACCGCATCCTCAAGCGCATGCCGGGAATTCCCGAGCCGCTGCACTTCTTCGTCTTCCAGCCCGAGGCGCTCGCCGTCCACGCGACGCTGCTCGTCGTCACCGCCGTGGCCGCGGCGCTCTACCCGATGCGGATCGTGGCGCGGCTGCCGATTGCCGCCACGCTGCGCGACGAAGTGATCTCGTGATCGTCCAGGCCACCAACGTCAGCCGCGTGTTCCCGATGCCGGCCGGACCGGTAACCGCCGTGCACGACCTGACGCTGACGATCGCGCAGGGCGAGCACACCGCGATCCGCGGACCGTCGGGGTGTGGCAAGTCCACGCTGCTGCACATGCTCGGCTGCGTGGACGCGCCGACCTCCGGGACGCTGCTCTTCGACGGCCAGGACATCGCGGCGCTGAGCGACCGCGAGCGCAGCCTGCTCCGGCTCAATCACATCGGCTTCGTCTTCCAGCGCTTCTTCCTGCTGCCCATGTTGACGGCGGCCGAGAACGTCGAGCTGCCGCAGTCGGAGGCCGGCGTGGAGCGCGAGACGCGGCGCCGCCGCAGCCGCGAGCTGCTCGACTACGTCGGCCTCGGCCCGCGCGCGGATCACCGGCCGTCGCAGCTCTCGGGCGGCGAGATGCAGCGCGTCGCCATCGCGCGCGCGCTCGCCAACCGCCCCCGGCTGCTGCTGGCCGACGAGCCGACCGGCGAGCTGGACGAGGCCACGGGACAGCAGATTGCCGCGCTTCTCGACCGCGTCAACGCCGACGGCACCGCCCTCGTCATCGTCACGCACGACCACGCGCTGGCCGAGCGTGCCACGCGCGTGCTGACCATGAAGGACGGGCGCATTGAACGCGAGACACGGCGGTGATCGGCCGGCTGGCGCTGAGATCGTTGACGGCGCATCCGGTCCGCAGCGCGGTGCTGGCGGCCGGGTTCGGCGTCGGCGTCGGCGTGATGGCGATCCTGCTCGGCGTCGCCGAGATCGTGCTCCAGCAGTCGCGCGATCCGGCGCTCGTCGGCGGCGGCGACGTCATCGCCCGGCTCTCTCCGCAGGTGCCGGCGCGCCTGCTGCTGGCGGGGACGCTGCAGTCCGACGCACTGCGCTCGCGCGTGGCGGTGGCGTCGCCGTCCCATGGTGCGTCGCTCTATCTGATGCGCGGCGGACGCGGCAGCCGCGTCTCCGCGCGGGCGGGCATCCCCAGCCTCGAGCGCGCGCTCGGCGACGAGGAAACCTCGGCAATCAGCGCATGGCGCGACGCGCCGGAAGACGTGGCGTGGACGCAGGACTCGCCCGACAAGGTGCTGCGGCAGATCGACCGCTTCCACCAGATTCCGCCGCAGACCGAATGGTCCGCCTCGTGGGCCGAGTGGCTGTACTTCAACGGACGCGCGGCCAACGCCCGCTTCTACCTCACGTTCATCGTGGGCCCCACCCTGCCCGACCCCTCGACTTCGCTCGGGGCAGGTGGACGACGCGGCGCCGGCGTGCGGCTCCAGCTCGAACGCAACGGACAGATCGAAAACTTCGGCGAGGGCGCCGCGATCACCGAAGAGGCCGTACTGCGCGCGCCGGACCTGACCATTGGCGCCAGCAGCGTGCGCCTCGAGGGGCTGCGTTACCGCATCCATCTCGACCTGCCGGGCGAGCGCGGGGGGCGCGTGCGCGGCGATCTCACGATCGATGCGTCGCCGGGCCGGCTGGTCCCGCCGCTCGAGCTCACGGGAGCCCGCGGGTGGCGGTCCGGCTATGTGGTGCCCGTGATGTCAGGCGCGCTCAACGGAGAGCTGACCGTGGACGGCGAGCGCGTCTCGCTCGCCAACGGCACGGGCTATCACGATCACAACTGGGGCTTCTGGCAGGGCGTGTCGTGGCAGTGGGGGCAGGTGCAGGCGGACGATCTCGCGCTGCTCTACGGTCGCGTGTTCCCGCCGGAGAACGCGGCGGACCGCGATCGCATCCCCGGCTTCCTCGGCGTGCTGGGTCCGGACGGCCCGCTCGCCTACGCCACCAACGTCACCATCACCGAAGAAGACGACGCGGCCGGGCAGCCGAAGACGATTCGCATCCGGGCGCGCAGCAGCGGCGTGAACCTCGAGGTGCGTTTCGACGCGACGTCGGCGGTGACCAACCGCGCATCAGGCCCGCTGAACGCCAGCGGGCTCGACTTCCTGCAGATGCGCGGGACCTACACGGTGACCGGCCGGGCCGCGGATCGCGACCTGAACTTCAGCGCGGCCGGCAGCGCGGAGACGTTTCGCGGACGCTAGCGCGGTTTCGACTTCTTCGTAGTGTCCGGCTTTAGCCAGGCTTTAGCCGGACCACACACGGCGGTGCCGATCAACGTGGTCCGGCTGAAGCCGGACACTACGACGTTTCAGAAACCGCTCTAGGCGGGCCTGAGGCTGGCCTAACAAGGCCCGCCCCACAGGATGTCTATCTACGCGCCGAGCGCGTGCCGAGCCGCGATCTGGGCGCGGCGGCGGCGACGGCTGAGCGACTCCAGCGTCTGCTCCAGCGGCAGGTTCGCCTGCGTGGCGCTGGCACCCGCCATGATGCCGCGAGCCAGCCGTGCGGCCACCGCCTGACGCCGGCCGATCTCCACGCGGAAACACTCGAAGCACAGTGTCCGCGGCCGCTCCAGCGTCGGGTCCTCGTTCTCGTCGCGAAACCCGTAGCGCGCCTCGCGCGCGCGGCACCCCGCGCAGAGAGGCTGAGCCGGCTGGGCCGCCTCCCGCCGCGGCGGCCGTGCCGTCATCGTCCATCTCTCGTCCAACGCCAGCTGTCCCGCCATAAGCCTCCGGAGTTCGGGCGAGGCAATGCCTCGCCCCGACAACGCCACAACCGGTGCCGTAGGGGCGACGCATGCGTCGCCCGTAGACCTGAAGGATACGAACGGCGTATGACAGACTAGGTCACGGCATGCCGGCGCCGGTTTCAGACGTAGACGGACTGTTTCAGCTCCCCCTCGACGAGTTCACGGCGGCGCGCAACGCCCTGGCGGCGCAGCTCAAGAAAGCGGGCCGCGGCGAGGACGCCGATCGGATCAAGGGGCTCCCGAAGCCCTCGGTGCCGGCCTGGACGGTGAACCAGTTGTACTGGAAGCACCGCAAGCCGTTCGAGCGCCTGCTCGCGGCCGGCGAGAAGTTCCGCAACGCGCAGGCGGCGCAGCTGGCCGGCAAGAAAGGCGACCTGCGCGAGCCGCTCGACGCCCGGCGCAACGCCCTGAACGAGCTGACGAAGCTCGGGGGCACCGTCCTCAAGAGCGGCGGACACAACCCCGGCCCCGACATGATGCGCCGCGTGATGACGACGCTCGAGGCGCTGGCGACCTACGGCACCCACCCCGATGCTCCGCCTGCCGGGCGGCTCACCGACGACGTGGATCCGCCGGGGTTCGAGGCGGTGGCGGCGCTCATCCCGCACGCCGGGCGCGGGCTGCGCGGCACGCAGCCGACGCGCGTGCTGACCTTCCAGCAGCGCGAGTCGAAGAAGAAAGCGAAGCTCACGCCCGAGGAGCTGGAGAAGCAGCGCGAGGAAGAGCGCAAGGTGCGGGTGGCGGCGGCGAAGGCCGCCGTACAGGAGGCCGAGCGCACGCTGCGCACCGCCAAGGCAGCCGCCGAGCGCGCCGAGGCGGCACTGAAGAAGGCGGCCGCGCGCGCGAAGGAAGCCGAGAAGGCGAAGGCCGAGCTCGAGAAGCGCTGGGAAAAGCTGGTGGCCGACGCCGAGGAGACGCGCCAGGAAGCCAGACGCGTCGCCTCGGAGGCCGAAGACGCGGCCCAGGAAGTCGAGGACGCCGAACGGGCGCTCGACAAGGCGCGGAAAGATCTGGACGCTTTGGATTTGTGATTTGTGATTTGTGATTTCAAATCACAAATCGCAAATCGCAAATCACAAATCGCAAATGGACTAGTCCTCGTCGCGCCGGCCGCCGACCGACATCTCACCCGACCATCGCTGCGCCCCGGGCATGTCGATGCCGACATGATCGAGCAGGCGCGCGACCGTGTGGTCCACCATGTCGTCCAGCGAGAGCGGGTGGTGATAGAACGCCGGCATGGGCGGCATGATGACGACGCCCATGCGCGAGAGCTTCAGCATGTTCTCGAGATGGATGTCGCTCAGCGGCGCCTCGCGGACGGCGAGCACCAGCCGGCGGCGCTCCTTGAGGATCACGTCCGCGGCGCGGTGGATCAGGTTGTCGCCGTAGCCGTGGGCGATCGCGGCCAGCGTCTTCGCGCTGCAGGGCGCGACGATCATGCCGCTCGTCTGGAACGACCCGCTCGAGATCGCGGCGCCCATGTCGCCCGGCGCGTACGACGCGGTCGCCAGCGCCTCGACCTGCTCGCGCGAGTACGGCGTCTCGTGCAGGAGCGTGCGCACGCCCCAGCGGCTGATCACGAGGTGCGTCTCGACGCCGGCCTCGCGCAGCCGCTCGAGCAGCCGGACACCGTAGATCGTCCCGGTCGCGCCCGACATGCCGACGATTACCCGCTTCTCCACTGAGCGTGAATGGTACCATCGACCGATGTTCCGGCGTCAGACCAGCGGGTCCGTGATCTGCACGTCCTGCGGCGTGCTCGTCGGCGTCAACGACGACCAGTGCTACAACTGCGGGCGGCGGAACCCGGGCCTCTGGGGCTTCGCGCCCGCGCTGCGGGCGCTCGGCGGCGACATGGGCTTCGTGCCGTTCGTCATCGGCGCGTGCGCGGTGCTCTACGTCCTGTCGCTGGTGGCCTCGCAGGGCCAGATCGGCATGGGCGGCCTCTTCTCGCTCCTGTCCCCCAGCCAGCGGGCCCTCTTCCTCTTCGGCGCCAGCGGTTCCATTCCCGTGTTCGCGCTCGACCGCTGGTGGACGGTCCTGAGCGCGGGGTGGCTGCACGGCGGCGCGCTGCACATCCTGTTCAACATGATGTGGGTGCGCCAGCTGGCGCCGGCCACGGCGGATCTCTACGGCCCGGGCCGCATGGTGATCATCTACACCACCGCCGGCGTCGCCGGGTTCGCGCTCAGCTCCTTCGCGGGCGCGTTCGTCCCGAACATCCTCTTCCTGCGCGGCGGGCAGTTCACGGTCGGCGCGTCGGCGTCGATCTTCGGCCTCCTCGGCGCCCTCGTCCATTACGGGCGCCGCGGCGGCAGCCGCATGGTCGGCAGCGAGGCCCTGTCGTACGCGCTGATGCTCGGCGTCTTCGGCTTCATCATGCCCGGCGTGGACAACTACGCGCACGCCGGCGGCTTCGGCGGCGGCTGGCTGGCGGCGCGCGTCCTCGACCCGCTCAAGCCGGAGCGCATCGACCACATCGCCATCGCGGTCGTGTGCCTCGCCGCCACGCTCCTCGCGGTCGTCGTGTCGGCGGTGACGGGATTCGTGCTCCTTGCCGGTTGATCCCGCATGACCAACCCCCTGCGCAGCGCGCTGGCCGTCATCGCCGGCGTCGCCGTCATCTCGCTCGTCGTCCAGTCGCTCGAGTTCACGCTGGTGAACGCAGTGGCCGACGCACCCGTCCGGGACATGGCCGGCTACTTCGCCGTCGCCAACCGGCCGTCGATGCTTGCCGCGAAGCTCGGGTACCAGACGCTGGCCGCCATCCTCGGCGGCTACCTGACCGCGAAGATTGCGGAGAGCGAACGGCTCAAGCACGGCGCGCTGGCGGCCGCGGTCCAGACGACGGCGCTCGTGTGGGGGTTCACGGCGGGCGAATACGCGGCGTTCACGCCGGTGTGGATGCGCGTCGCGCTGGTCGTCGTGACGGGGCCCGCGATGCTGGCCGGCGCGTGGGTGCGCGCGCAGGCGGCGCAAATCCTGGATAATTCCCCACGGGAGGAGCCGTGAGGATCGCGTATCAGGGGGAACCGGGCGCCTACAGCGAGGCGGCGGCGCTGGTCTACTCGCCGCACGCCGACACGCTGCCGTGCAAGACGTTCGACGAGGTCTTCGACGCCGTGGCGGGCAAGAAGGTCACGCACGGCATCGTGCCGATGGAGAACTCGATCGGCGGCACCATCCACCGCAACTACGACCTCCTCGTGGATCACGAGATTCCGATCACGGGCGAAGTGCAGCTCGACGTCGTGCACTGCCTGCAGGCGCTGCCGGGCACGCAGCTGAAGGACGTGACGATCGTCTACTCGCATCCGCAGGCGCTGGCGCAGTGCGAGCGCTATCTGAAGGACCTGGGTGTCACCGTGGAAGCGGTGTACGACACGGCCGGCGGCGCGAAGCTCGTGGCCGAGCAGAAGCTGGCCGGCGCGGCGGCGCTGGCGTCACGCCGCGCGGCGGAGGTGTTCGGGCTCGAGGTGATCCAGGAAGCCGTGCAGGACTACGAGTACAACATCACGCGCTTCTTCGTCATTGGCGGCGCGCTGCCGACCGATGCGGACAAGACGACGATCGTCTTCGCGCTGCCGAGCACGCCGGGGTCGCTGTTCAAGGCGCTGAGCGTGTTCGCGCTCCGCGACATCAATCTCAGCAAGCTCGAGAGCCGGCCGATCCGCGGCCGCCCCTGGGAGTACCTGTTCTACGTCGACATCGACGCGCGCCGCGACGACCTCGCGTGCGCGCGCGCGCTCACGCAGCTCGGGGAGTTTGCGAAGTGGATTCGGGTGCTGGGGACGTACAAGGGCTGGGAGCGGGCAAAGGCGGCATCGGTGTAGCGTCGCGCCGCGCGCGGCGCCGCTTGCGGTAGGCCACCACCTCGAAGGCGACGCGGAGGGGTCCTGTCGGGCCGCGTCCTACAATGGAACGCAGCCCGACAGTTCTGCTGGTGGGTCAGGCCGCCTGCCTGCTGTGATCCGCAGGCGCGTGCACCGGCACGGTCAGGGGCGTCCGCCACGCCAGCGGCGCGGCCGGCCGCACCCGGGTGCGGCGGCGCACGTAGGCCATCGCTTCGAAGAACACGAGTCCGAGGAACTGCAGCGCGCCAATGGCCATCAGCATGTCCCGGCCGCCGGGCACACCGCCGTCGACGGTGACCGCCACCGGCGTTCTCGACAGCACCAGCCGCTCCTGAGCCGCGGCCTCACCGGTCCACGCGCCTCCGGCAACTCCCACCACCGTGAGCAGGAGGACGAGGGCGCCGACTCTCATCGATTCGCGTCCGTGTCGGTTGCGCATATCTGCCTCGAATCGTCGCGCGTCGGAAGATCTCCTACAGACGTCGCCGACGCGTTTGCGGTGAGATCCCCCACTCGGTTGCCTCACCGCGTGATCGACGTCCCTGTCGATGACGAGATCGATTGTCGAGGGCCTAGGGCAGCTGATCAATTCAATTCGGGTAGGATTTTTTCCCGCAATCATGCAGACCGAGCAGATCAGGAACCGGCGAGCGACAAAGACGTCACCCGTTGCACAGCGGGAGGATCTGCGGTCGCAGTGGCTCTCCGAAACCGTCCGCGCGTGTCAGGGTCTCCTGAGCCAGTCGCTCCACATCGGACCCAACTACCTCCCGGGGATGGCGTCCACGTTCGTCGAAGCGCTCGCCGAACCGGTCACGCCCGTCGAGCGGCTCGTGCAGCGCGGCCTGCTGCTCGAGGTCGCGGTGCAGTTCGGCCACGCCGCGCACACCACCTTCCATCGGCAGCATCCCGACGACCAGCCCGACGCGGAGCACTGCGGCTTCCGGCCGGCCATCGCGGTCGAAGGGTGGCCGCGCGACCTCGCCACGTCTCCCGCGGAGGCGTTCCGGCGCTGGTCGAAGCGGTATGCGGAGGCATTCCGCGAGGGGCATCCGTTCTCCTGCGCGCGCGAGGCCGAGGAGTATCTCAAGCAGCATTTCCGCCTGCCGATCGCCGCGGTCAACATCGCCGATCAGCTGGCGTGCCCGAGCGCGTTCCTGCGCCGCACCTTCAAGCAGCTCACGGGCAAGACGCTGCTGGAGTACCAGTCCGAGCTGCGGCTGCGCGCGGCCCTGCGCCTGCTCAGCGAGTCGGACCTGAAGATGGAAGCGATCGCCCTGGAGGTCGGCTACCGCAGCAAGAAGGACCTCTACCGCGTTGTCCAGGCGCATCTGTCCTGCACACCACTCGAGTACAGGCAGGCCCGGCACAGTAGAAACGGGGAAAGTGGAAGAAGTAGAAAAGTAAGTTGAAACGCGCTACTGTCGGCTCTATGAAGCGCTTCCTGCTCGCCCTCATGCTCGTCGGAACCGGCACCCTGCTCGTCGCGGACGAGGGGATGTGGACCTTCGACAATTTCCCCCGCGACGTGGTCCAGAAGAGATACGGCGTCCGCGTCACGGACCAGTGGCTGAACACGATTCAACGATCGATCGTGCGGCTCGAGACCGGCTGCAGCGCGTCGTTCGTCTCGGCCGAAGGGCTCGTGCTGACGAACCATCACTGCGTGGCCACGTGCCTGGCCGACAACTCGACGCCGGAGAACGACCTCGTCGCGGCCGGGTTCATGGCGGCGACGCGCGACCGCGAGATCAGGTGCCAGGGCGCGCAGGCGTCGGTGCTGATGGAGACGCAGAACGTCACGCCGACCGTCACCGCCGCGATTGGCTCGGTCCAGCCCGCGCAGGTCGCGCAGATACGAAATCAAACGCTCACACGACTGGAAACAGAGTGTGAGGAGGCCTCGAAGAAGAGCGGCGATCCGCGCGCGTGCGAGGCCGTCACGCTGTACCAGGGCGGGCAGTACTGGATTTACAAGTACAAGCGCTACGAGGACGTCCGGCTGGCGTTCGCGCCCGAGCACGCCATCGCGGCGTTCGGCGGCGACCCCGACAACTTCCAGTTCCCGCGCTGGTGTCTCGACATGTCGCTGCTGCGCGTGTACGAGAACGGCAAGCCCGCCTCCACGCCGACGCATCTGAACTTCAACTGGAACGGCGCCGCCGACGGTGAGCCCACCTTCGTGGCCGGCCATCCGGGGACGACCGAGCGGCTGAAGACGGTCTCGCAGCTGAAGATGCAGCGCGACCTGCTGCTGCCCTTCTGGCTGATCCGCTACGCCGAGCTGCGCGGCCGGATGATTCAGTACTCGAAGACGGACGAGGAAGCCGCGCGCACCGCGATGGACTATCTCGGCAGCATCGAGAACAGCATCAAGGTGCGGCGCATGCAGCAGCTGGCGCTGCTCGACGACCGCATGATGGCGCAGAAGGATGCCGAGGAGCAGAAGCTGCGCGCCGCCGTGGCCAAGGACAGCTCGCTCGCCTCGGCGCGCGACGCCTGGGACGCCATCACCAGGGCCGAGCAGCGCAGCCGCGAGATCCACATCCCGTGGGTCTGGACCGAGGGCGGCGCCGGCTTCAACTCCGACCTGTTCTTCTACGCGCGGCAGCTCGTGCGCGCGGCCGAGGAGCGCCAGAAGCCCAACGAACAGCGCCTGCGCGAGTACACGGAAGGGGCGATGCCGCAGCTGAAGGCGGCGCTCGAGGCGAAGCAACCCGTGTATCCCGAGTTCGAGCAGGTCAAGCTCTCGTTCGCCTTCGAGCGGATGCGCGAGTACCTCGGCCCGGATCACGCGATCATCAAGTCCGTGCTCGGCACGAAGAGCCCGGACGAGCGGGCGAAGGAGCTGATCGAAGGCTCGGAGCTGGCCGACCCCGCCGTGCGCCTCGAGCTGTTCGAGGGCGGCAAGGCGGCGGTGGACGCGAGCAGGGACCCGATGATTGCGCTGGCGAAGCTGGTCGATCCGGAGTCGCGGCGGCTGCGGACGATCGTCGAGAACGAGATCGACGGCCCCGAGCGCGTCGCCCAGCAGGCCATCGCGCAGGCACGCTTCAAGGTCTTCGGCACCAACCTCTATCCCGACGCGACCTTCACGCTGCGCCTGTCCTACGGCGCGGTGTCGGGCTGGGTGGAGAACGGGACGAAGGTGGAGCCGTACACGCGCCTCGACCGGCTCTACGAGCGCACGACCGGCGCGCCGCCGTTCGCGCTGCCGAAGCGCTGGCTCGACGCCAAATCGCGCCTCGACCTCTCCACGCGCGCCAACTTCGTCACCACCAACGACATCGTCGGCGGCAACTCAGGCAGCCCGATCGTGAACGCCGCCGGCGAGATCGTCGGCCTCGCCTTCGACGGCAACATCCACTCGATCTCGGGCAGCTACTGGTTCGATGCGGAGAAGAACCGGACGGTCGGCGTCCACCCGCAGTTCATCCGCACCGCGCTGGCGGAGGTCTATCAGGCCACGGCGCTCGCCCAGGAATTGAAGATCCGGTAGGGGCGCGGCATGCCGCGCCCGTCTAGAGCGGTTTCTGACACGTCGTAGTGTCCGGCTTTAGCCGGACCACGTTGATCGGCACCGCCGTGTGTGGTCCTCGCCCAGGAATTGAAGATCCGGTAGGGGCGCGGCATGCCGCGCCCGTCTAGAAGCCCTTGCCGAGCCGCTGCTGCAGCTTCTCCCTGTAGCCCCGGCTCAGCGTGAGCCGCGTCCCGTCGCGGAGAATCACGACGTAATCCCCGTTGAACCAGGGCTGCAGCTCCTTGATCCGCTCCGTGTTGACGATGCGGGAGCGGTGGATGCGGGCGAAGCGGCGCGTGTCGAGCCGCGCTTCCATGCGGTTCATGGTCTCGCGGAAGAGATGCGACCCGGTGCCGAGGTGCAGGCGCACGTAGTTGCCGGCGGCCTCGATCCAGTCGATCTCGTCGGTGCGGAGGAAGAAGACGCGCCCGCCCGACTTCACGACCAGGCGCTCGACGCGCTGGGGCTCGGGCTTGATGTCGTGGACGAGCGCGAGCAGGCGGCGGCCGAGGTCGCCGGCGCGGCGGCGCTCCAGCGCCTCGCGCGCGTGCCGCAGCGTCTGCTGGAAGCGGTCCTTGCCGAACGGCTTGAGCAGGTAGTCGAGCGCGTGGACCTCGAACGCCTGCAGCGCGTACTCGTCGTAGGCGGTGACGAAGATCACGGGCGGCATCCGGTCGGCGCCGATGTTGCGGATGACCTCGAAGCCGTCGCAGCCGGGCATCTGCACGTCGAGGAACACGAGATCCGGCGCGCGCTCCTGGATCGCCGACACGGCCTGCGCGCCGTCGGCGCACTCACCCACGATCTCGACGTCGTTTTCCTGCTGCAGCAGGGACAGCACCCGCTCACGCGCCAGCGGCTCGTCGTCCACGACCAGGGTCCGGATCTTGGTCACGCCACGCTCTCCATGTCGGCATCGGGATGGGACTCGGGATCGTCCACGCTGTACGGAATCGCGATCTGCACGGCCAGCCCGCCGTCGGCCGGCTCGTGGAACTCGAAGCGGTGGCGCTGGCCGAAGAGCTGCTCGAGGCGGGAGCGCGTGTTCGAGAGGCCGACGCCGGTCGTCAGCCCGCTGCGCTTGGCGGCGGAGAGCCCCGGCCCGGTGTCGCGCACCGAGAGGCACAGGGTGTCGCCGTCGCGGCGGGCGCTGATCTCCACGCGGCCGCCGTCCACCTGCTTGGCGATGCCGTGGCGGATCGCGTTCTCGACGAGCGGCTGCAGCAGCAGGTTCGGCACCGCGGCGTCGAGCGTCTCCGGCTCGACGTGCATCGACACCTGCAGGCGGTCGCCGAACCGCGTCCGCTCGATGTCGATGTATTTCTCGAGGAAGTCCAGCTCCTCCTTGAGCGGCACCTCCTGTGTGCCGATGCGGTCGAGGGTGAGGCGCAGCAGGTCGCTGAGCTGCGCGAGCATCGCGTCGGCCGCGTCAGGGTCCTTGTGGACGAGCGCCGAGATCGTGTGGAGCGTGTTGAACAGGAAGTGGGGGTGGAGCTGCCGCTGCAGCGACTGCAGGCTGGCCTCGGCCAGCCGCGTCTCGAGCTGTGCGGAGTTGAGCGCCTGCGCCTGGGCGGAGCGGTGGAAGTCGAGCGCCATGCTCACGCCGAGGACGCCCCAATACACCATCATTTCCCAGTCGAAGTTGAGGAAGAACAGCTGCTGGAACGCCGGCCACCAGGACCAGTCGCGCCCCATCCATGTCAGGATGGGACCGCGCGCCGAGACCGTGAGCGCCGCGTGCAGGAAGACGAACAGCGCGACGCCGACGATATGGACGCCCGTGTGACGGACCCACGAGTCGCGCTGCAGCGGGAACCGTCGTCCCATCCAGACGATGCCCGGGACGAGCAGCGCCCAGCAGATCCAGAAGGTCGTGTTGAGCAGCAGGAGCATCGGGAACGACGGTTCGCGGTCGGTGAAGAGCGAGACGTAGTTGTAGGCCTGCAGCGTGGAGAAGATGCTGACGGCGGCCGTGGCGCCGACAATCACCTTGGGGCTGATGCGGAACGGGCCCGGAACTGGCTCCATTTCTGCACTATCCGGGGTTGCGCGCACCGCGTCAAGACGTCGAGCCCCGTTCATCCCTGAAATCCCGCGTTTGGTCCCAGACCTGAGATGACTGTGATCCGCATTGGCATTGCGCACGATGCCCGTTTGGACGAATACCGCAGCCTTCCGGATGCAGATCTGGCCATTCGCGGCGGAATATTCGTGGCCGAGGGGCGCCTGGTCGTCAGGCGGCTGCTGACGGAGAGCCCGCTCGCGACGCGATCCGTGATGGTCACCGAGGCCGCCCACGCGGCGCTCGCCGACGTCCTTGCGGCCCGCCCGGACGTCCGCGTCTACGTCGTCCCGCAGGATGTGGTGAACGGCGTGACCGGCGTGAACATTCATCGCGGATGTCTGGCGATTGGCGTCAGGCCCGCGGCCGCTCACTGGACCGAGGTGGTAGGGGCGCCCCATGGGGCGCCCGTAAACGTGGTCGTGCTGGAACGCGTCGCCAACGCGGACAACGTTGGCGTCGTGTTCAGGAACGCGGCCGCGTTCGGCGCCGCGGCCGTGCTGCTCGATGACGTCTCGACGGACCCGCTGTACCGGAAGGCCATCCGCACGTCGATGGGCGCGGCGCTCCGCGTCCCCTTCGCGCGCATGGAGCCGTGGCCCGCTGCGCTCCAGGATCTGAAGCGCCGCGGATTCGTGCTGCTGGCGCTGACGCCGGCAGCCGCCGCGCGTCCGCTGCGCGAATGCGTCGCGCGCGTGGCGCACCGCCCTGTGGCGCTCCTGCTGGGACATGAAGGCGAGGGGCTCACGGATGCCGCGCTCGACGCGTGCGATCTGCGCGCGCGCATTCCGATGGCCCCGGGCGTGGACTCGGTCAACGTCGCCAGCGCATCAGCCGTTGCCCTCTACGAATTGAAACGATAATGGCCGCCATGTTCGATGTCGTTGGCGTAGGCGCAAACTCCGTCGACTACGTCTACCGGCTGCCCGAGTACCCGCGGCCCGACAGCTCCGCCTCCAAACTGCAGATTCGCAGTCACCTGATTTCCTGCGGCGGCCAGGTCGCGACCGCGCTGGCCACCTGCGCGGCCATGGGGCTGAAGACGACGTACGTGGGCGCGGTGGGGAACGACGAGAACGGCCGCCGCATGCGCGGCGAGCTCGCCGCCCGCGGGGTGGACGTGAGCCACGCGGTCACGCGCGACGCGGTGAATCCCTACGCGGTGATCCTGCTCGACGAGCGGCAGGGCGAGCGCATCGTGCTGTGGGACCGCAGCCCCGCGCTGGCCCTTCGCCCCGACGAGATCCCGCGCGACGTCATCACGTCCGCACGCCTGCTGCACGTGGACGACGTGGACGAGGACGCGTCGATTCGAGCGGTGGGCTATGCGCGTGAGGCGGGGATTCCGGTCACCAGCGACATCGAGCGCGTCACGGAACGGACGGCGGAGCTCATGGCCGCGGTGACGATTCCCATCCTCGGCGAGCACGTGCTCGAGCCGCTCACCGGGGAGCGCGACTTCGAGCGCGGACTGCGTGCACTGCGCCGGACGCATGCCGGGTTGCTGTGCGTCACGCTCGGTTCACACGGCGCGATGCTGCTCGAAGGCGACCGCCTGCACCACGTGCTCGGCATCCGGGTCCCCGTCACGGACACGACCGGCGCCGGCGACGTCTTCCGCGGCGCGTTCATCGCCGCGCTGCTCCGCGGCGACGCGCCGGAGGCCGTCCTTCGCTTCGCCAACGCCGCCGCCGCTTTGAGCTGCACGCGCACGGGCGCCATCGCAAGCGTCCCCACCACTGCGGAGGTAGAATCCCGCGCATGAAGAAGCTTCTCGTCGCTCTCGTGCTGCTGTCGGCGGCGCCGGCATTCGCCCAGACCGTCGTCATCACCAACGCGCGCGTGATCGACGGCACGGGCCGGGTCCTCGAACGCGGCTCGGTCGTCGTCCGCGACGGGAAGATCGTGTCCGTCGCCGCCGGCAACCAGCCCGCCGGCGGGGCACAGGTCATCGATGCAAAGGGCATGACCGTCATGCCCGGCTTCATCGACGCGCACCGACACGTCATCCGTGGCGAGGGCCAGCAGTGGCTGAAGCAGGACGCCGCGGCGCGCATGCAGGAGTTCCTCGAGAGCGGGTTCACGACCGTGCTCTCGGCGATCGACGACCCTGCCATTCTCGAGCTGCGCCGCCGGAGCAGCGCGGGCGAGATCGTGGCGCCGCGCATCTTCGCCGCGCAGTTCATCCCCCTCGCGCGGCCGCCCGCGGCTCCCGCCGCCCGGGGCG
>VFYY01000037.1 GCA_016871375.1 Acidimicrobiia bacterium | reverse complement strand
ACGATGTCCCCGAAGGGGACGTGGAAGGGCCGATCAGTTCACTGAGTGTGGTCCGGCTGAAGCCGGACACTACGTACGAAGACGAAAGCCGGACGCTACTGAGTGTGGTCCGGCTGAAGCCGGACACTACGTACGAAGACGAAAGCCGGGCACTACTGAGTGTGGTCCGGCTGAAGCCGGACACTACGTACTAAGACGGAAGCCGGACACTACTGAGTGTGGTCCGGCTGAAGCCGGACACTACGGACGAAGACGGAAGCCGGACACTACTGAGTGTGGTCCGGCTGAAGCCGGACACTACGTACGAAGACGAAAGCCGGACACTACGACCGCAACCGCTCCGCGAGTACGGCGATGATCTTCTCGCCGTGGAAGCGCCCGTTCTCGATGAAGATGTTGCCGGTCTTCTTCCCGGCGATTGCGCCTCCCGCGATGAACAGGTTCGGGACGTTCGTCTCGAACGTCTCCTTGTCCAGCGCCGGCTCCAGCGTCTCGCCGTCGATCTCGATGCCCGCGCCGCGCATGAGATCCACGTCGGGGTGATAGCCGGTCAGCAGGAACACGGCGTCCGCCGCGATCTCGTCCCGTCCCGAAGCCGACTCGACCACGACAACGCCGGGCTTGATTTCAACGACGCAGGTCTCGAAGCGGGCGGCGATCGAGCCTTCCTTGATGCGGTTCTCGATGTCGGGCCTCACCCAGTACTTGATGGAGTCGCCGAGCGTCGCCCGGCGGTGAACGAGCGTCACGTGCGCCCCGCCGCGGAAGAGCTCCAGCGCCGCCTCCGCCGCTGAGTTCTTCCCGCCGACGATGACCACGCGCTGCCGGTAGTACGGGTGCGCATCGGTGTAGTAGTGCGACACGTGCGGCAGGTGCTCGCCGGGAATGCCCAGGTAGTTCGGCAGGTCGTAGTAGCCGATCGCGAGCACCACCGACCGCGCCTCGCGCACGCGTTTGTCGGTCCTGACGACGAAGATCTCCCCTTCCCGCTCGATGGCGAGCACGCGCTCGTGAAAGGAGACCTGCAGGCCGTAGGTGTCCACGACGCGCCGGTAGTAACGGAGCGCCTCGAGCCGCGTCGGCTTGTCGTACGGCGTGGTGAGCGGCAGGCCGCCGATCTCCAGCAGTTCCGGCGTGGTGAAGAACACCATGTGCGCCGGGAAGTTGAAGATCGAGTTGACGAGGACGCCTTTCTCGACGAGCTGGTAATCGAGCCCCTGCTGCCTGGCGGCGATGGCGGTGGCGAGGCCGGACGGACCGGCCCCGACAATCAGGACGTCACGAACGGGCACTCAGTCATTGTAGGGGCGAGGCATGCCTCGCCCCTACGCGAGCGGGGCGGGAAGCACGGATTCGCCCATGAGGTACTGATCGACCGCGCGCGCGGCGCTGCGCCCTTCGGCGATCGCCCAGACGATGAGCGACTGGCCGCGCTGCATGTCGCCGGCGGTGAATACGCCGGGGACGTTGGTCATCCAGCGCGCGTCGCGCGCGACGTTGCCGCGGTCGGTGAGCGTGACGCCGAGGTCCTCGAGCAGCGGGCTGCGCTCGGGCCCCAGGAACCCCATCGCCAGCAGCACGAGGTCGGCCGGCAGGTCCTTCTCCGAGCCGGGCACGGGCACGAACTGGACGCCACCTGCCCCGAGCGCAGTCGAGGGGTCTCTCCGGACCATCTCGACCTGCACGGTCCGCAGCGCGCGGACGTGGCCGTGCTCGTTGCCCACGAACTCCTGTGTCGAGATCGAATAGAGCCGGTCGCAGCCTTCCTCGTGCGCGGGCGAGACGCGGAAGATGTTCGGCCACTGCGGCCACGGGTTGTCGGCAGACCGCTCGTCGGGCGGCTTCGGCAGAAGCTCCAGCTGCGTGACGCTCAGCGCGCCCTGGCGGTTCGCCGTGCCCAGGCAGTCGGCACCCGTGTCGCCGCCGCCGATGATCACCACGTGCCTGCCCTTCGCGCTGATGAACCGATCGTCGGGGACGACGTCGCCCTCGTTCCGGCGGTTCTGCAGCGTGAGGTACTCCATCGCCAGGTGAACGCCCTTCAGCTCGCGTCCGGGCACCTTCAGCTCGCGCGCCCACTCGGCGCCGCCCGCCAGCACCACGGCGTCGAAATCGGCCCGCAGGCGCGCGGCGGGCACGTCCACGCCGACGTTCACCGACATCCGGAAGATGACGCCCTCCGCCTCCATCACCTTCAGGCGACGCTCGAGCACGCGCTTCTCCATCTTGAACTCGGGGATGCCGTAGCGCAGCAGCCCGCCGATGCGGTCGGCCTTCTCGAACACGGTCACCGAGTGGCCGGCGCGATTGAGCTGGTCGGCAGCCGCCAGCCCCGCCGGCCCTGAGCCGACGATGGCGACCTTCTTCCAGGTGCGCGTCGCCGGCGGCTGCGGCACCACCCAGCCTTCGTTCCACGCATGGTCGATGATCGAGACCTCGACCGCCTTGATCGTCACCGGGTCGTCGTTGATGCCGAGCACGCACGAGCCCTCGCATGGCGCGGGACAGAGACGGCCGGTGAACTCCGGGAAGTTGTTGGTCGCGTGCAGCCGGTCGATGGCCGCGCGCCAGCGGTCGCGGTAGACGAGGTCGTTCCAGTCGGGGATCAGGTTGCCCAGCGGGCAGCCCTGATGACAGAACGGGATGCCGCAGTCCATGCAGCGCGCGCCCTGATCGCGCAGCGCCTCCACCGGGTACGGCAGATAGACCTCGCGCCAGTCGCGCACGCGCTCCTCGACGGGACGCGTGGGGTGCTTCTTGCGGTGGATTTCGATGAAACCGGTCGGCTTACCCACGGACGGTGACCAGCACGGGATCCTGCGCCTCTGCCGCCTGCCTGGCGAGCGCCTTCCTGTATTCGCGCGGCATGACCTTCACCACCCGGCGCTGCAGCGCGGCCCAGTCGTCGAGCAGCGTCGCGCCGTAGCGGCTGCCGGTGAGCGTCACGTGCTTCATCAGCGCCACCTGCACGAAGTCCACATCGTCGGCGTCGACGAGCGCCTCGAGGTCGACCATCTCGTGGTTGCAGCGCCGCTCGAACTGGCCGTCCACGTCCAGCACGTAGGCGATGCCGCCGCTCATGCCGGCGGCAAAGTTACGCCCCGTGCGCCCGAGCACGACGACGCGGCCGCCGGTCATGTACTCGCAGCCGTGGTCGCCCACGCCTTCGACGACCACCGTCGCGCCGCTGTTGCGGACGCAGAACCGCTCGCCCGCCACGCCGCTGACGTAGGCCTCGCCGCCCGTGGCGCCGTAGAAGGCGACGTTGCCGATGAGGATGTTCTCCTCCGTGCGGAACGTGGAGCGCAGGTGCGGATAGGCGATGAGCCGCCCGCCCGAGAGCCCCTTGCCGAAGCCGTCGTTGGCGTCGCCGACGAGCGTCATCGTGATGCCGCGCGGGATGAAGGCGCCGAAGCTCTGGCCGGCCGACCCGCTGAAGTTGATGCGGATCGTGTTGTCCGGCAGCCCGGCGCTCCCGTAGCGCCGCGTCACCTCGTAGCCGAGGATCGTCCCGACCGTGCGGTCCGAGTTCCGGATGAAGGAGGAGAACTCGATCGGCTGCTTCGTCTCGAGCGCGGGCAGGCAGCGCTGCACGAGCTCGTTGTCGAGCGCCAGCTCGATGCCGTGGTCCTGCTCGCGCACCTTGCGCCGCGCCACCGAGGCCGGCAGCGCCGGCACGTGCAGCAGCGGCCGCAGGTCCAGCCCCTTCGCCTTCCAGTGGTCCACCGCGCCCGCGATGTCCAGGCAGTCGGCCCGACCGACCATCTCGTCCATCGTCCGGAAACCGAGCTCGGCCATCAGCTCGCGCACTTCCTGCGCGATGAAGCGGAAGAAGTTCTCGACGAACTCGGGCTTGCCGTTGAACTTCTCGCGCAGCGTCGGGTCCTGCGTCGCGATGCCCACCGGGCACGTGTTCAGGTGGCAGACGCGCATCATGATGCAGCCGACCACGACCAGCGGCGCGGTCGCGAAGCCGAACTCCTCGGCGCCGAGCAGCGTGGCAATGACGACGTCGCGGCCCGTCTTCATCTGGCCGTCGGTCTGCACGATGATGCGGTCGCGCAGCTTGTTGAGGACGAGCACCTGCTGCGTCTCCGCCAGCCCCAGCTCCCACGGCAGCCCCGCGTGCTTGAGGCTCGTGAGCGGCGACGCGCCGGTGCCGCCGTCGTGGCCGGAGATCAGCACCACGTCGGAGTGCGCCTTGGCCACGCCCGCGGCGACGGTCCCGACGCCGCCCTCGGCGACCAGCTTGACCGAGATGCGCGCGCGCGGGTTGCTGTTCTTCAGGTCGTAAATGAGCTGCGCCAGGTCCTCGATCGAATAGATGTCGTGGTGCGGCGGCGGCGAGATCAGCCCGACGCCCGGCGTCGAGTGCCGCGTCTTCGCAATCCACGGATACACCTTGTGGCCCGGCAGCTGGCCGCCCTCGCCCGGCTTGGCGCCCTGCGCCATCTTGATCTGCAGCTCGTCGGCGTTGACGAGGTATTCGCTGGTGACGCCGAACCGGCCCGAGGCGACCTGCTTGATCGCGCTGCGCCTGGAGTCGCCGCTGGCCAGGGGGAGAAAGCGCTCGGGATCCTCGCCGCCTTCGCCCGTGTTCGACTTGCCGCCGAGGCGGTTCATGGCAATCGCGAGCGTCTCGTGCGCCTCGGCGCTGATCGAGCCGTAGGACATCGCGCCCGTGGCGAAGCGCTCGAGGATGGCCTCGACCGGCTCGACCTCGTCGATCGGCACCGCGGGACCGACGGGCTTCAGGCGGAACAGGCCGCGCAACGTGGCGCGGCGTGCGTTCTGCTCGTCCACCGCGCGCGTGTACTCCTTGAAGATCGAGTACTGCCCGCTGCGCGTGGCGTGCTGCAGCTTGAACACCGTCTCGGGGTTGAACAGGTGGTACTCGCCGTCACGGCGCCACTGGTACTCGCCGCCGCGATCGAGCTCGTGGACGCCCGCCGGCCGCGGGCCGAAGGCATTCAGGTGACGCCGCCGCACTTCCTCGGCGATGACGTCGAGGCCGACGCCGCTCACGCGCGAGGTGGTGTGCGTGAAGTAGCGGTCGATGAACTCCTGGCTCAGGCCGATGGCCTCGAAGATCTGCGCGCCGCAGTAGCTCTGCAGCGTCGAGATCCCCATCTTCGACATGACCTTGAGGATGCCCTTGTTGAGCGCCTTGATGTAGTGCGCGATCGCCTCGCCGCGATCGATGCCCGTGAGCATCCCCTGCCGGATCATGTCGTCGATCGTCTCGAACGCCAGATACGGGTTGACGACGCCCGCGCCGTAGCCGAGGAGCAGCGACACGTGGTGCACTTCGCGCGCGTCGCCGCACTCGACGACGAGCGCGCAGCGCGTGCGGCTCCCCTCGCGCACCAGGTGGTGGTGCACGCCCGCCGTCGCCAGCAGGCTCGGAACCGGCGCCGCCTTCGGCCCCACGCCGCGGTCCGACAGGATGAGGATGTCGTAGCCGGCGGCCACCGCGTCGCTGGCGCGGCGGCACAGCTCCGTCATCGCCTGCTCGAGCCCGGCGCCGCCCGTGGCCGGATCGAAGAGCAGCGACAGCGTGGTCGAGCGGAACGACGAGGCCGGCGGCAGGTGCCGCAGCTTGGCGACGTGCGCGTTGTGAATGATCGGGTACTTGATGCCGATCTGCCGGCACGATTCCGGCCCGGGCTGCAGCAGGTTGCGCTCCGGCCCGATCGTCGACCCCATGTCGGTGACCAGCTCCTCGCGAATCGCGTCGAGCGGCGGGTTCGTCACCTGCGCGAAGAGCTGCTTGAAGTAGTCGAACAGCACGCGCGGGCGGTCGGACAGCACGGCGAGCGACGTGTCCGTCCCCATCGAGCCGACCGGCTCCTCGCCGTTGATCGCCATCGGCTGCAGCAGCACGCGCAGGTCTTCCTGCGTGTAGCCGAACGCCTGCTGCCGCTTCAGCACGGTCTCGTGATCGGGCTGCTCGGCGCGCGCGTCGGGCAGCTCGTCGATATCGACGATCTGCTCGTCCAGCCACTGGCGGTACGGATGCTGCGACGCCAGCTCCCGCTTGATCTCCTCGTCGTCCACGATGCGGCCCTTCGCCGTGTCCACGAGGAAGATGCGGCCCGGGTGCAGCCGCTCCTTCACGAGCACGTTCTCGGGCGCGACGTCGAGCACGCCGACCTCGGACGCCATGATGACGAGGTCGTCCTTGGTGACGTAGTAGCGCGACGGACGCAGGCCGTTGCGGTCGAGCACGGCGCCGATCACGGTGCCGTCGGTGAACGCGATGGACGCCGGGCCGTCCCACGGCTCCATGAGCGAGGCGTGGTACTGGTAGAACGCCTTGCGGTCCGCGTCCATGAACTCGTGGCCGCTCCACGGCTCGGGGATCATCATCAGGATCGCGTGCGGCAGCGAGCGGCCGCCCATGACGAGGAACTCCAGGACGTTGTCGAACGTCGCCGTGTCGCTCCCGCCTTCGCGGATCACCGGCAGCAGGTTCTTCAGGTCGTCGCCGAAGAGGTCGCTCTGCAGCAGCCCCTCGCGCGCGCGCATCCAGTTGATGTTGCCGCGCAGCGTGTTGATCTCGCCGTTGTGCGCGATGTAGCGGTAGGGATGCGCCAGCGGCCACGACGGGAACGTGTTGGTGCTGAACCGCTGGTGCACGAGCGCCAGGCACGACTCGAGGTCCGGATGCGAGAGATCCGGGAACATCGGCTCGAGCTGCCGCGCCTGGAGCATGCCCTTGTAGATCAGCGTGTTCGACGACAGGCTGACGATGTAGCAGAAGCGGCGTGAGAGCGCGCTCATGTCGAGCCGGTCGCCTTCATGCTCGATGCGCTTGCGGATCACGTACAGCTTCCGCTCGAAGCGCGCCCGTGCCTCGGGCGTGGACACCTCGAAGCCGGCGCCGATGAACACGTGCTGGAAGACGGGCTGGGTGGCCTTGGCGCTGTCGCCGAGCAGCGAGTTGTCGGTCGGCACGTCGCGCCAGCCGAGCAGCTGCTGCCCTTCCTCGGCGACGATGCGCCCGACGTGCTCCCGCGCGACCTCGCGGTCGCGCGCGTCGCGCGGCAGGAAGATCAGCCCGGCGCCGTAGGCACCGGCCGGCGGCAGATCGAAGGGGACGACCTTGCGAAAGAACGCGTCCGGCGTCTGGATCAGGATGCCGGCGCCGTCGCCGGTGTTGGCCTCGCAGCCGCACGCGCCGCGGTGCTCCAGGTTGATGAGCACCTGCAGCGCCTTGCGCACGATGTCGTTGGACCGTTTTCCCTTCATGTGCACGACGAAGCCGACGCCGCAGGCGTCGCGCTCGTCATGCGGATGGAACAGGCCCTGTTGTGAAGGGAAAACCATGGTCGCAAAGTTGTACAACCCCTGAGACCATAAGGGAAATACAATGATCTCAGGGATTGTATCTACTTTGCGAATGTGACCGGTTTACGGGCGCGGCATGCCGCGCCCCTACTGCCTGGGCCCGACCAGGTACGGCAGATCCTGGTTGTTTTCGGCGCAGATGTATTCCAGCAGCTCGTCGGTCCTCGGCATCAGCCGCGCCACGCCGTGCACGGTGAACGGACGCGCGTAGCGTCCCGGATCGTCGATCGTGATCTGGATGTCCATGTTCCCCAGATCCTTCCGCGTGTAGCGCTCGACCGTGTGCAGCTTGTCGCTCACCACGTGCCCGCGGTTGTCCAGCCAGATCTTGCCGTTGTAGCCCACGGTGTCGATGACGAGCGTGTCCCCTTCCCACCACCCGATGGAGTGCCCCTTCCACGTCGGGTCGAGCTCGTCGAGCGGCGGATGCTTCCGGCCGTCCATGAAGATCTGCCGGTAGTCGTACATCTCGTAGAGGAAGAACCCGTGCGTCGGGGTGAAGACGACGCGCCAGGGGTACGGGGTGGCGCGGGGCGGCGGCACGGGCAGGCACTGCGCCTGCGGGTCGTCCTTCGCCAGGGCGGCGGCCATGATCTGTTGCGTCTCAGGGAGGTAGGGGATCTTCTCGCCCCGCATCCCCTGCGCGATGTCGCCCACCGGCAGGCCGCCCTGCCACACCCCTTCCAGGCTCGGCTTGCCGTCGGCGGTTCGCGGCACCGGACCGCTCCCCCCCTCGGCGCGGATGTTCCCGCCCAGGCGACGAACGCCGCCAGCGGGCGCCTGCGCCTGCTGCGCGAAGACGGAAGATGCCGACAGAACCGCGGCGGCAATCGACAGCGTGATGATGCGATTCATGGCCATCTCCCTTCCTAGCGCCCGAGATCCTGCTGTGTCGATGCGAAGAGCGGCTTGCCGTCCGAGCCGGTGACGCTGGACGCAATCGCCATGATGGGTCCCTGCGGCGGGCTCAAGCGGCCCAGGTAGCCGGTCACCGCCACCGGGTCCCCGATCTTCAGCGTGTTCCGCTTCCAGCCGTTGCGCACGAGCACGTTCGGGCTGGCGAGCTCGAAGTTCCAGCTCTTCACCTGTCCGCGTTCGTCCTTCACGTCGATGTAAAAGCGCGCGTGCGGGTTGGTCCAGTCCACCTGCGTGACGACGCCCTTCATTTCCACCGGCTTGGTCGCGTCGTACTGCGCGGCGAAGGAATGATGCGCGAGCGCCGGGACACCCGATGCCAGGACCGCGGCCGCCGCGAGTGCTCCACCCCACATGATCTTCATGGCGTTACCTCGTTGCGTTGAAGGGTCAGAACGAATACCGCGCGCCCCACTGCACCTGCCGCGCGTCGGTGGCCCCGGTCGGGATGCCGAAGGACGCGAGCCGGACGTTGCCGTTGGCGCCAATCCGGTTGACGAAGTTCGCGACGTTGAACGCCTCGAGGAAGACCTCGAGCCGACGCGCGTTGCCGAACGCGACGGCCTTGGTCGCCCTGAGGTCGATCGTCTTGAACGAGTTCAGCGTCAACCGGTCCTTGTCGAACGCGGGCAGGCCGCGCTCGGCGCGGAACGCGTTGATGATCCGCAGCTGCTCGTCCACGTCGCCGCGCCCCACCGTCACCGGCAGCCCCTGCGGCCGGTCGTTGGACTGGCCGTCGCCGTCCAGGTCGAGCCCGCCGTGCGCCGCCAGCGGGAAGCCGCTGACGAAGCGGACGATGCCGCTGACCTGGAAGCCGCCGGGCAGCTCCGTCGACAGCGAGGTCGTCAGATTATGCCGCGTGTCGTCGGGGTTGTAACCGGTCTGGTTGAAAAAGTCGGCGCGCCGCGTCCCGTCGTGGCGGTCCACGAGCGAGCGCGACAGCGTGTAGGACACCTGCAGGCTGTTGCCGCCGCGCACCCGCTGCCGCACCTGCATCTCGAGCGCGTCATAGGACGAGCTGATCAGCATCTCGTACGCGGCCACGCGCGCCAGCGTCGAGACCGGGCGCGGGTTGGCCGCACTGATCGGGCCGGACGCCGGCAGGTTGCGGTCGACGGTGACGAGCTGGCGCGAGCCGCGCCCGGCCACGACGTCCGCATCGAGCGACGTGGTGCCGGTCAGCTGCCAGCTCACGCCGGCGGTCGTGGTCGCCTGACGGGGGCGTCCGTAGTTGTTGCCGATGATCTGCGGCGCCGCGGTGCCCCCCGCGGCGGCGGCATCCTCGACGCTCCGTCCGCCCAGGACGGCAGTGACGTTCGGGAACAACCGCAGGCGCTGCGGATCGGTGATCAGCACCGCCGTCCCGAGGTACTGCTGCTGCGAGACGACCGCGTACCACGGCTGGTTCAGCGTGACGTAGTAGCCCCAGCCCGCGCGCGCCACGAGCGTGCCGTCGCCGCGCACGTTCCACGTCGCGCCGAGGCGCGGCTGCGAGTTGTCCCACTCGCTGCCGCGGTTGCCGTCGATGATGCGATCGATGCCGCGGAACCGCGGGTTGCTGAACATCGAGAAGTGGTTCTCGTTGTCACGGATGCTCGTCTCGAAGTCGTAGCGGTAGCCGAGATTGAGGTTCAGGCGGTCGCCGATGCGCCAGGTGTCCTGCACGAACCCGGCAAAGAGCGTCGACTGGAGATCGAAGAACCCGACCGTGCGGATCTCGAAGGAGAACGGATACGTCGCCGGATTGTTCGGGTTGAAGGGGGCGTCGGTGTTGAAGATGAAGTTGCCGTGCTCGAAGTGGTGCGCCTCGAACCCGGTGTTGCTGTGGCGCACTTCCCCGCCGAACTTGAGGTCGTGGTTGCCGGTCGAGAGGAAGAACGTGTCGAGCACCGCGAACTTGCGCTGCGGAAAGTGCTGCGGGTCGCGGTGGAACTGCCCCCACGTGAACGACGGGCGCTGGATGCGCGTGTCGAACGAGTGCGGCTCGCCGCGCAGCTGGTTGTCGAGCACGTGCACGCGCAGCGAGTTCAGCTTGCGGTCCGACAGGATCCACTTCTCGTCGGCGATGACGCTTTGCGACAGTCCTTTCTGGATCTCGGTCAGCGATCCCAGCGTCACCCCGTCCACGACACGCGTCGGGCGCAGCCCTTCGTCCTTGATCCAGTCGCCGATCGCGTAGCGTACGTAGACGTTGTGCGCGCTGTTGATGCGGTGATCGAACCGCACGAGCGCGTTCTTGTCCTTGGTGAAGTTCGCGTAGGCGCCGTTCTCCAGCGCGGCAAACGGGTTCGACGCGGGCAGCGCCGTGATCGCCGCGCTGTCGGTCTTCTGCTGCTCGTAGGAGCCGAAGAAGTGCGTCCGGTTCGCCGCAATCGGCCCGCCGAAGGACACGCCGGCCCGCACCTGCTCGTAGGGCGGCTTCTGCGCCGCGTACGCATTCTTCGCGTTCAGCGCATCGTCGCGCCCGAAGTAGTAGCCGGTGCCGCGCAGCCGGTTCGTGCCCGCCTTGCTCACCACGTTGACGATGGCGGTGAGCGCGCCGCCGTACTCGGCGTCGAACTGGTTGCGGAACACCTTGAACTCGGCCACCGAGTCCTGGCTCAGGTTGATCGACGGGTGGCCCCAGATCGGCTCGTGCAGATCGCCGCCGTCCACGAGCGTGATGTAGCCGAAGCGCTGGTCGGCGATGCCGCCGAACTTCGTCACCGCGAAGAGCGCGCCGCCGCGCACCGGGCCGGCGCCCGGCATGAGCTGCGCGAGCACGAGGAAGTTGCGGTTCAGGACCGGCAGCGCCTCGAGCTGCTCGCCGGTGACGACCGAGGAGGGCTGCGACTTGGCGACCTCGACGAGCGGCGCCTCGCCGACGACGGTGACCGTTTCCGCCAGCGCGGCCACGCCGAGCTGCACGTCGACGGTCGCGTCGGCGCCGACCGGCAGCACGACCTGACGGCGCACGGTGCCGAACCCCTGGAGCTCCGCGGTCACTTCGTACGGACCAGGCTGCAGCGCCACGACGCGGTACCGGCCGTCCTCGCCGGTGACGACCGTCTGCGCGCGGCCGGTCGCCGTATTGGTCACGGTGACCGTCACGCCCGGGAGAATCGCGCCGGAGTTATCCGCGATGACGCCGCTCACGTTCGCGCCGATCTGCGCGTGGGCGGGTCCGGCGATCAGTGCGAAGAGCAGCATCGCCAACGGACGAAGAACCCGTGATCTCATGCGAGCCTCCTGGCAGGGACGGCCAAACTGATATGGAACAGTGCGCGCTACCCTACGCCTCGACCATACAAAGATCAATTCAAATCCGACCTTGCTGGTCGGGTAGGCCACCCGCCCGCCACACATGCCCGCCCACCCCCGCACAGTGCCAATCCGCTGTAAATCAGGCGTAAAAACGCGGATCGACCCCTAAAATGGCCCGCATGCATGCACCGATCAAGTACGTCGAGAAGGGACTGTCGCTGGCCGCCAACGGCGCCTGGCACGTCTTCAACGCCGCCAACCGCATCAGCCAGAACCCGTCGTTCACGCCCCGCTGGTCGGACAAGCCGCTGCTGAAGTCGTTTCAGAAGACCAAGCCGCCGCTCGGCTGGCCGCGTCAGACCGACTCGCTGTGCCCCACCTGCGTGCGCGAAGCGCGGCAGGAGATTCTCGACGGGAAGAAGGACGTCTCCGTCCTCCTCAACGAGAAGGTGGGCGAAATCAAGGCGACCATCACCGAGAAGGACGGCAAGATCGTCATGGTCAAGGACTGCCCGATCCACGGGCACTTCGAGGACACGATGGCGATCGACCCCGCCTTCTTCAAGCACCTCGAGGACGTGTTCCCGGGCCGCGACATCCGCGCGCACAACGACGAGACGCTGCACAACCACGGCAGCTCGACGGTGATCCACGGCCGCGGCTCGGTGCTGACGGTGGACCTCACGAACCGCTGCAACATGATGTGCGACCCCTGCTTCATGGACGCGAACCAGGTCGGCTTCGTCCACGAGCTGACGTGGGAAGACATCAAGCAGGTGCTCGACAACGCGATCACGATCAAGCCGCGCCGGCAGATGTCGGTGCAGTTCTCGGGCGGCGAGCCGACGATGTCGCCGTACTTCCTGGACGCGGTGCGCTACGCGCGCAAGGTCGGCTACAACAGCGTGCAGGCGGCGACCAACGGCATCGAGTTCGCCAAGAGCCTGGAGTTCGCGCGCGCGGCTGCTGAAGCGGGGCTCCGCTACGCCTACCTGCAGTTCGACGGCATCGGCAACGCCGCCAACTCGCACCGCCGCGTCGGCAACCTGTTCGACGTCAAGCTCCGCGCCATCGAGAACCTCTACAACGCGGGCGTGGACATCGTGCCGGTCATCACGATCGTCAACGGCGTCAACAACGAGCAGGTCGGCCGCGTGATCGAGTTCGCGCTCGACAACCCGAAGCGGATCAACTTCCTCTCGTTCCAGCCGGTGTCGTTCACGGGCCGCGACGAGGAGGTCACGCCGGAGCGCCGCGCCGCGCAGCGCTACACGCTGTCGCACCTGGCGCACGACGTGAAGAACCAGGTGGGCATCGGCGAGCCGATCCGCGACTGGTTCCCGATCTCCTTCATGTCCACCTTCACCGACTGGGCCGACGTCGTCCACGGGCCGGATCGCGAGTGGGGCCAGCTCACCTGCGGGTGCCACCCGAACTGCGGCATCGGCATGGCGGTGATGATCGACAAGGAAACCAAGGAAGCAGTGCCGGTGACGGCGTTCCTCAAGGCCGAGCAGCTGGCCAGGGACGTCGCGAAGGTCAACGACGCCGCGCGCGGCAAGACGCTGTCGATCGTCGGCATGGCGCTGGCGCTGATGCGCAACTACGACCCGTTCAAGGCGCCGACGCACTTCCGCATCGCCGACCTGATGAAGAAGTTCGACAAGACCTTCGGCGCCACCGGCAAGAACTACGGCAAGGTGAGCGGCGATCGCACGCTGGCCGACATCGAGCAGCGCCGGTCCGACCGCTGGAACTTCCTGTTCATCGCCGGCATGTGGTTCCAGGACCTGTTCAACTACGACTTCCGGCGCACGGAGATGTGCATCATCCCGTATGCGACGCAGCAGGGCGAGATTTCCTTCTGCGCCTACAACACGGGCATCGGCTGGCGGAACATCATCGAGAAGATGCACATGACGGCCACGCTCACCAAGTGGTATGACGAGCACGGCCGCCACGAGATCTTCGCCGGCAACAAGTCCGTGCCGCTTTCGAGCAACGACCACTCACTGGTGCTGAACGCCGAGGCCGTGGCCAAGGGCAAGCAGACCGACCTCGACGAGATGGGCATCGCCAAGAACGCCCGCGAGGAGAAGCTGGCGGCGCGGAAGCAGTCGCAGATGACGCCCGAGGAGCTCCGCCATCACCAGGAGATGGAGCGCCTCTACCGCCAGGAAGTGCTCAAGGAACAGCCGACGCTGCAGATCCAGGGGCTGGGCGCCCCTCGACAGGCTCGGGGCGGGGCGGGGAAGAAGCACGACGTCGCCGAGGTCGTGCACAAGCCGACGGTGTAAAGAACCTGTCGTTCACCGTTCCGGGTTCCCAGTGCCCGGTTCGTGTTCAGGTTCGTTCGGGGGGCCGGCTTTGGCACGGTTTCGACTTCTTCGTAGTGTCCGGCTTTAGCCGGACCTCACGGCGACGTCGATCAACTTGGTCCGGCTAAAGCCGGACACTACGACGTTTCAGAAACCGCTGTCTAGCTCGCTTCGAGCCGGCCAAAGCCGACCCCAAGACCCGCGGTCAGCCCTCACCGCGGCCACTGCCGCTTCGCCTACTTCTTGCGCTCCATCCTAAAGACTTCTTCGCGGACGTTGCCGTCGGCACCGCGGAGCGCGAGGAAGATCTCCAGCCGGTCGTTCGTGACGCGCCTGAACGTCAGGCCGCCGAACCAGGCCTCGGTCGGCGTCAGCTTCGCCAGGCGGAAGGTCACGAAACGGTCCTTCTCTTCCCACGCGGTCAGGTCGGCGTTGAAGTGTTTGAGCTTCAGCGCGAGCGAGCCGTTCTCCTCGACCAGCGTCAGGAACTCGTAGAAGACCAGCTTCCCGTTCACGACCAGGCGGTACGTGCCCATCATGGCCCCGGCCGCAGGCTCGGCCCAGACCTCCTCGGAGACTCCGCCGAGGTCGTGCACAAACCTACCGTGTAGTTCCCGGTTCCAAGTTCCTGGTTCCACGTTCGGGTTCGGCGTTCCAGGTTCTGGCCGGCGGTCTCACGACTGCCGGCCTTTTCTCTTTCCACCTACGACCTACCACCTACCACCTACCACCTACCACCTGGACCGTGGTAGTTTCACGCCATGAAAACGACATCCCTGTGCTTCGCCGTGGCGCTCGTGGCGCTGCTGGGAGCCCCTCCGGTCGCCGGCCAGTCAGGCGAGAAGCTGATCGTCTACGGCGACGTGACGTATTTCTTCGGCCCGGGGCGTCCGCTCAACTGCACGCTCAACAACCGCTACAAGCGGGGCGAGCCGGTGGGCTTCCGCATGACCGCCATCAACCCGGCCACCGGGCAGCGCGATCGGATGACGCAGTTGACCGTGCACCTCTCCTACGCGGGCAAGACCGTCGACGTCCCGATGCGCGACCGGCAGAACGAGAAGCAGCCGGAGCGCACCTTCTGGGTGGCGAAGTGGATCGTCCCTGACGATGCCCCGGTCGGGATCGTGCGCTATACGGTGACCGCGAAGGACCCGCAGGGGCGTACGGGCGAGTTCAAGCCGTTCGAGGTCGAAGCGTCGCAAATCACCGTCGTAGAGTAGGCCAAAGGGAGTAAGCCAATGCGTCGAGCGCTGCTGGCGTCGCTTGCCGTGATGCTGGTCGTGGGCGCCGAGCGCGCGTCCACGCAGCAGACGGTCCCCTTCAACAACGGCATCCCGGTCGCGCCGAGCGGCCTCGCGTCGCGTCCGCTCCCGCGGCTGCCGATGGAGTTCGACACCGCCGAGGACATGCGCATCCGCGTCGTCGCGGTGGCGACGGGGTTCGCCAACCCGTGGAGCCTGGCCTTCCTGCCGGACGGCAGCATCCTCGTCACCGAGCGTGAAGGCCGGCTGCGGATCGTCCGCAACGGCACGCTCGATCCGAAGCCGGTGGAGGGCGCGCCGGTCTCCTACTTTGCCGGCGTGTCGGGGCTGCCCGGCGCGATCCACGGCTACATGGACCTGGCGCTGCATCCGCAGTTCGCCGCCAATCGCTACGTCTACCTGTCGTACACGAAGCCGCTCAACGAGAAGCAGCGGACGGTCGCCGTCGCGCGCGGCCGCTGGGACGGCACCCGCCTCGCGGACGTGAAGGACATCTTCGTCGCCGACGTCGGCACGGGCACCGCCACGCGGCTCGCCTTCGGCCGCGACACCACGCTGTACCTGACGACCGGCGGCAACGGCGCGCAGGACGTGAACAGCCAGGCCGGCAAGGTGCTGCGGCTGACCGACGAGGGCCGGGTGCCGCCCGACAATCCGTTCGTCGGCAAGGCGGGCCACCGGCCGGAGATCTACACGCTCGGGCACCGCAACTCGCTCGGCCTCGCCCTGCATCCCGGCACGGGCGAGATCTGGCTCAACGAGAACGGCCCCAACGGCGGCGACGAGATCAACGTGCTGCAGCCGGGTCTCAACTACGGCTGGCCGGTCGTCAGCCTCGGCCGCAATTACACCGGTCCGTGGCAGTCACAGACAATCAGCCACGACGGCTTCGCGCCGCCGATCGTCTACTGGATGCCGTCGATTGCCGTATCGGGCATGACGTTCTACACGGGCGACCGGCTGCCGAAGTGGAAGGGCGACGTGTTCGTCGGCGCGCTGCGCATGGGCGAAGTGCCGGGCACCGGCCACGTCGAGCGGATCCTCTTCAACGAGAAGATGGAGGAGCTGCGCCGCGAGATGCTGCTCGTCGAGCTGCGGCAGCGCATCCGCGACGTCCGGCAGGGACCCGACGGCCTGCTCTACGTCCTCACCGACGAAAAGCCCGGAGCGCTGCTCCGGATCGAGCCGGCATCGTAGCCGGCAGCGGAGGAACCATGACCCGAACCGCGATCGGCGCCGTGCTGGCCCGCGCGCTGGCCTGCGTCCTGAGCTGTGCTGCTGTGCCGGCCGCCGCGCATCATTCGTTCGCGGCGCAGTTCGACTCCAACAAGCCCGTGAAGCTGACGGGCACGATCACGAAGGTGGAATTCCAGAACCCGCACATCTACTTCTACATCGACGTGACGCAGGCCGACGGCAGCGTGATCAACTTCGCCGTCGAGGGCGGCACGCCCAACCAGCTGCGGCGCCAGGGCTGGGGCCGCGACTCCCTGAAGCTCGGCGAGACGGTCACCGTGGAAGGGTTCGGCGCCCGCAAGGCCGGCGCCCACGTCGTCAACGGCCGGACGGTGATCCTCGCGGACGGCCGCCGCGTATTCGGATTCAGCGGCGCCGCGGAGCCGTAGGCACCAGAGGAGCGACTGCCATGACACGGTCTCTCGCGATCGCGGCCATTCTCGTCCTCACCGTGACCGGCGCGGCCGCGCAGCAGGGCGGACGCGGCGGCCGCGGCAACCAGCCGCCGCCCGCCACCGATCGCCTCGCGCCGCCGAAGCCGGCGCCGACCGGCGCGTGGTGGTACACCGGCGCAACGCCGCAGCGCCAGGCGGGCCGCGTGGATCTCACGGGCGTGTGGTTCGGCGGCGCCAGCGGCGACCTGTCGCGGGCGACGATCCCGGGCCAGGAGATGGTGCTGACGCCGCTCGGCCGGAAGCGCTGGGAGACGGTGGATCACGCCAAGGACCCGAACACGCAGTGCCTGCCGCCGGGACCGGCGCGCATGATCATGATGGCGCACCCGGCGATGATCGTGCAGCGGCCCGACGTGGTGGCCATCCTCACCGAGTCGCAGCGCACCTACCGCATCATCTACACCGACGGCCGCGGCCATCCGCACGACATCAGCGAGTACCCCGAGTGGATGGGCAGCTCCATCGGCACGTGGGAGGGCGACACGCTCGTCGTGGACACGGTGGGCATCAACGAGAAGACGTGGCTGGACACCGCGGGCCACGAGCACGGCCCGAAGCTGCGGCTCACCGAGCGCTTCCGCCTCGCGGACCCGAACACGCTCGAGCACGTCGTCATCTACGACGATCCGGACTTCTTCGTGAAGCCGTTCACCACCCGGCGCCTGTTCAAGCGCCAGGTCGGCGACCGGATCATGGACCACTCGTGCCTGGAGAACGAGAAGGACCTGCAGCTGCTCGAGCCGACGATCGGCGACGCGGGCCGCTAGGCAGTTTCAGACGAGGGCCGGCGCGCCGTTCGCCGCGCGCGCCAGCGCGGCGGCCAGCGCCCTGTTCTTCCAGAACTGCACGTGCGCAAACAGCGGGATGTCCGCGTCGGGATCGGACTCGTTCCGCACGGTCACCTTGTCGCCGGGCGTCGCGTAGAAGTTGATCTCACCGCTCACAATGTCGTGGCGCGACCACAGATTGAGCCACGGGATCGCCGGACGTGACGTCTGGATCAGCGGCTGCACGGTGGCCGCCATCGCCTCGCGCACCTCGGACTTCTTCGCCTGCGTGCGGAAGACGAACGCGGTCTTGTCCAGCGGCGAGCCGAAGGTGATGAGCGCCTCGACGTTCTGCACCGGGCGGCTCGCGTGCGTCTCCTCGAGGATCAGGCGGTTCAGCGTGTCGTAGGCCACGACCGAACCGAGCGAGTGCCCGACGAACACGTACCGCTTGTAGCCCCCCTGCCGGTACAGGGTCGTCGCCACGCGCGCGGCGGTCGCCTGGATCTTCTCGCGCAGCTCGGCGAACCGGTTCACCTGGTGCGCGGTGACGTACACCATCACGTCGCCCGCATACTGCACCAGTACACGCTTGACGTACCAGCTGAACACCAGTGCGCCCCCCCAGGCCGCGAGGGCGATCCCCGTCTCCGACAACGTGAACGACAGGTAGGCCGGCGCCGTCCACGGCGGCACGCCGAACCACCGCGACGAGGCGGCGATCGCGCCCATGCCGAGCGTGATCAGCGGAACCGCGATGAGCAGCGCCCACATGGCGCCCCACATGACCAGCTGCAGCGCCGGCGGGATGCGCCGTCGTCCGCCGTCTTTGACGAGCAGGGCGAGGATCATGAGCACCGCGAACGCTGCGCCGAGGAGCTCCATGTTCCAGAGCAGGTGCGTGTAAGGAGCGAGCGGCGCGACGAACGTGCCGATATCGGGCCGTCCCTCCATCAGGTACCGGCCCACGTTCCAGGCCGTCAGCAGGTTGAGGGCGACCAGCGCGCCGACGAAGCCCATCGCGGCAATGAAGTGCCCCGCCACCGCGGTCTGCGGGCCGTACGAACGCAGCTCGCCGAGCACATGGCGGCGGAAGTCGCGGAAGGCGTAGCGGATACCCGCCCACCCGGCCGAAAACAGGAAGTGCACGACGTCGCGCACACCGACCGCGCCTTCCGTCAGCGGCGCCCAGTAGGCCTCGTAGACATGGGTCTCCGTCCGCCGCGCCTCTGTGTCAGACGACGCGATCACGCATTCGGCGCGGCCGAGGCGAAGCTCCCTGCCGTCGGCGTCGGTGAACAGCGCCTGCCGTACGTGCACGCTGCGCGGCTTGACGTGGCCGTGCCGGTCCAGCGTGTCGACGAGCATGTCGATCGTCTCCCACCGGACCTGCTGCCCCATCCCGTGAAAAACGATGACGGCCGTGGCGTCAGGACTCTTCGCATCGAGTGTGGCGGGCTCGAGATCGGTGGCTCGGAGTGTCGAGGGGCGGTCGGCCATGCGTCACCTCGTGGAGAGGCACGCATTGGAGCAGGCGGGCCGGCGCGGGTCAATAGGCCGCACGCCGGCCGCCTGCGATTCTGTGCAGCGTCGGGCGCTAGCCCTGCGGGATTCCTTCCGCGCCGCCGAACGACAGCGTCTTGCCGTCGGGCAGCGTGATCGTGCCGGCGGCAAGCGCCTTCGCGCCTTCCTTGCGCGACGGGTTCCCCGACACCTTCACCACCGTGCCCACCGGCAGCGTCTCGGGCGTCCAGCCGCCGCGGCGGAGGCCGCTGCCGGTGGCGCGCGAGGTGATGTACCACGTGCCCGCCTGCGGCCCGCCCGTGACTTCCACGGTGAGCTCCGAGTGCGGGTTCACCAGCTTCACTTCCTTGACGACGCCGGTGATCTCGACCTCGCGGTCCATGAACCAGAAGTTCGTGAACGAGTGGTGCGCCGGCGCCGGCACCGTCACCGCCAGCACGAAGAGGACCGCCAGTACCGCTGCATGAGCCTTCATGTCAGTTTCCTTTCACCGGGTATTTCTCCGGCGTGGTCAGTTCGATCTCGCGCCGCGTCACGTCGGGGTCGCACTCGGCGAACCCGTCGAACTGCCGCGTCGTGTTCTTGCGCCACCTGTGCTGCCACTTGCCCGGCTCGAGCAGGAACATGGGGTCCTCGAGCGTGATTTCGATCGTCATCTCGTCGTCACCGGTCATCCGGTAGCGCTCGAGAACGCGCTTGCGCACCGACGTGGGCAGGTGCGCGTGGTCGTCCATCCCGTCCGGGTCGAACGTGAAGTTCGTCGTCTCGACCCAGAGCTCGTTGCCGACCCATTTGCCGATGGCGTGGCCCTGGTAGGACAGCTGGTACGGCGGCGGATGCCCGCGCCCGTCCATCCAGATGCGCCGCATCGTGTTGCCCATCTCGTAGTTCACGAGCAGGCTGTCCATCTCCGCCGTGATGCGGAACGGACGCACGTCGCCGAGCAGCGTCGGCACGGTGTGCGCCGCGCACTCGTAGACCGGCGCCTGCAGCTCGTCGAAGTACTGAATCCACGCGAACAGGCGCGGATGGAACTTCAGCGTGTCCACCGGCAGCGAGCAGTTGCGCCGCGGCATGCCGTGCTGGTCCTTCAGGTTGCCGCAGTTGCCGCGCTCGGGATTGCCCGCGCCGGGCGGGAACCGCATCCAGGTGCCGATGAACTGCCGCGCCGCTTCCGGGATCTGCTGCCGCTTCGGGAACTCCGGCGGCTGCTGCGCGAGCACGGTGACGCCGGCCGCCAGCGTGGCCAGCAGCACCGCAAATACTGTTCGCTTCATGTGTGCCCCACGGGCCGGCTGAAGCCGGCCCCCACGACTTCGAGTTACCGCTTGTCCACCATCACGGTGCCACCTTTGATGACGACCTTCGTGTTGAGCAGATTCCAGTAGCCCTCGAGCGGGTTCCCGTCGAGCAGCACGATGTCGGCGAGCTTACCCGGTTCGAGCGTGCCGAGGTCCTTCTCCCGGTCGAGAAACGCCGCGGTGTTCGGCCCGAGCAGCCTGATCAGGTCCTGGGGCGAGAACATCAGGTTCAGCGCGCGCAGCTCGTGCGCCAGCCCCGCCTTCACCGCGTAGCCGGTGTCGGTCCCGTAGCCGAAGACGACGCCGGCGTCCCAGAGCGTGCGCGCGTTGACCGCCTTCTCGCCGGCTTCGATGCCGCGCCGGGGCGGTTGCACGTTGTTGATGCTTTCCGGCCAGGGCTTGCCGTCGCGGAACGTCGGCGTGTTCTCCTGGTTGTGGACGCCGAACACCGGCACGCCGAACCCGATGCAGGAGAGCACCTCGATGCCGGCGTTCCTGACCACCACCGCCTCCTCCGTCGTCAGCCACCCGTTGTGCGGCGTGTGCACCAGCTTGGTGGCGCCGGCCTTGACCGCGGCGAGCATCGCTTTCGGGCTGACCGCATGCACCATGACGTGGCGATTCAGCTTCTTCGCCTCGTCGGCGACCGCCGTCAGGATGGCCACCTCCTGGGCGTCGGCCGGCGGCTCGATGCGCACCTTGATGAACTCGACGCCGGCCTTGACGATCTCGCGGACGCGGGCGCGCGCCTCGGCCTCCGTCTTGTAGGTGTCCGGGTCGGCGCGGGCGGAGGTGATGATGCGCGGCCCCTTGAGCTGGCCGCTGTCCACGCGCTCCTTGAGCTGCGTGATCGCGGGGATCGTGCCGCCGCCGTCGAGCAGCGTGGTGTAGCCCGCCTCGAGGAACTCCATCATGTGCGCCTGCGCGCGCTTCTGGAAGTACTGCTCGGCGTTGCCGCCCATGATGTGGCGATGGCCGTCGATGAACCCGGCCATCGCGGTCATGCCTCTGGCGTCGATCATGGTCCCGCCGGCCGCGGCCGGCGCCCCTGCGGAGACCGATGCGATGCGGCCGCCCTTGACCACGATCGAGCCGCGCTCGATCACCTGCCCGTTGCCGACGATCACACGGGCATTCGTGATGACGAGATCCTGCGCCGCGGCGGTTGACGCCGCGAGCGCGAGCGCCGCACAGACGAGAGCGATCTTTTTCACGTCAGCGTCCTTGCGTGCCGAGACCCGCAGGGTCGCGCACGCGTCTATTGAAGTCCTCGACCTCGTTCATCGGCGCGCAGATCGCGTCGGTGATCCCGCCGAAGAGGCCATACCAGCCGTAATACGTCGCGTCCTCGCGCGGAATGCGCCGGAACGTCTTCAGGTCCGACACCCACGGCTCGCGGTAGTACTTCGCGTCCCACATCGTGATGCGGTACTCGATCGTGTCCGCATTCGTGCGGCGGTAGCGCTCCTCGAACCGCGCTTCCGTGCTCTTGGGGTAGCCGAAGATGTCGATCCAGGCGCGGTCGTCCACGCCGACGGTCTGCACGACGAGCGTGTCCCCGTCCCAGCGTCCGACCGAGTGGCCGTACCAGGCGGGACCGAGGTTGTCGAGGTTCTCGCCCGATGGCACCGCGCGGCCGTCAGTCCACAGCTCGCGCAGCGTGCGCGTCCACTGGAACAGCTGCAGGATGCGATCGTTCGCCTGGACGAACTCCACCGGCTCGGGGTCCAGCACGAGGCGCGGGAACCCGGGCGGGTTGCACGTCATCATCGGGTCGTTCGACTTCGCGGGAATGACCGCGCGGACGCGCCCCCAGTGCTCGCCGTTGAGCGGCTCGCCGAGCGGGCGGCCGCGCGCGGGGATGTTTTGCTTCATCCGCGCCTCGCCGTCGGGCGTCATCGGCGGGACCTGTTCGCTTATGGCGCGGTGCCCGCGCTGCCGCTCCCAGAGACCCGAGAGATCGCGCGGGTTGAACTTCTGTTGCGCCGCCAGCAGCTCCGTTCCTATGAACAGGGAACACGGAACCAGGAACATGGAACAGAGCAACCGCCGCACTACCGATCCCTCGTCTGCGCGCCCGCCTGCTGCCGCTGCAGGATTTCCTTGCCGTCCGCCAGGACAATCTTCACCGTCAGCCCCACGGGCGCTCCCGAGCGCGAGGGGTGAAAAACGGCGGTGACCTCCTGTCCCGGCCGCAGCGTGTTGCGGTTGTAGCCCAGCGTCGCCAGGCTGTTCACGTTGTTATGCTCGAGCGCGTAGTTGACGGTGTTCCCCTGCGCGTCCTTCGTGTCGATGAAGATCGACACGTGCGGGTTGCGCCAGGCGAATTCCGTGACCGTCCCCTTGATCGTCGCCAGCGGTGCCGTGAGATCGTACGAGATGCCCGTCCCGTGATGGCCGGCGACGGACGTGCCGGCCATCAGGAACAGCGCGAGACCGACAACTCTAGAAGACATACTTCACGGCGAACTGCATGATGCGCGGGTCGCCCGCCGTGTTGATCTGCCCGAACGTGCTCTGGCTCAGGTTGTTGTTCGGGTTCCCGCGAATCAGGTTGTTGGTCAGGTTGAACGCCTCGACGCGCGCCTCGACGCGCGAACCGCCCATCCGGAACACGCGCGAGACGGCCAGGTCCGTCTGCCAGCGGCCCGGCCCCTCGATCGTGTTGATGCGCAGGGCGCTGATGGTGCCGAGGTCCGGCTGGCGGAACGCGGCCGGGTTCAGGTACCTCAGCCCGCCGCGATCGAGATACGGGTCGTCGAGGACCTGCACCGCGCGCTGGTTCGACGCCGCGGTGAGCGAACGGTCCTGCCCGCTGACCACCGAGAAGAAGCTCCCGGATGAGGCGCGGACGATGCCGGCCACGCGCCAGCCGCTGGCCGCGGCGCGCAGCGCCGCGCTGCTGAACGTCGGCAGCTCGTAGACGCCGGTGAGGTTCAGGTTGTGCCACCGGTGCGAGCCGCAGTAGCCGCGATCGAGCTCGCGGTTGTTCGGGTCCACGTACGCCTGTCCGGTATTGGCGTTGCTCCCGAGGTTCGTGTTGTCGCCCCGGCAGCGCGACAGCGTGTAGTTGCCGCCGAACGTCACGCCGCTCGCCGACCGCCGCTGCACCGACAGCAGCATGCCGTGGTAGTCGGTCGTGCCGATGTCCTGCGCCGCTTCGACGATGCCGTAGAAGCGCCCTTCCGCCGGGTTGAGCATGTGCAGCTCACGCCGCTGGCTCGTGTTTGCCGTCGTCGAGCACGGGTTGTAGGTGACGCCGGCGATGGTGCACGGCCCGCCCGGGATATAGACGGCCGGGTTGATGTTCTTCGCCACCCACAGATGGCTGGCGTGGTTGCCCATGTAGGTCGCCGACACGGCGAGGTCGGTCCCGAGCTGGCGCTGCCAGTTCAGGTTCCACGACTGCACCTTCGGCGGGTCCATGTCGTACTCGCTCATCGGCAGCCAGTTGGCGAACTGGTCGAACACCGCGTTCTGCGGGTTCGACACGTACGGGAAGGGATTTCTGCTGCCGAGCCACGGGTTGTCGAGGCCGCCGGCGGGGCTCGTCACCGTGGTGCGGAAGGCGTGCGGCGGCGCGCTGGCGCTGTTGCCCAGGTTCTGCGCCACGCCGAAGTCGTAGGCGATGCCGTAGTAGCCGCGCAGCGACATCCGGCCGTCGCCGGTCATGTCGTAGGCGAAGCCGACGCGCGGGCCGAACTGCGCGATGTTCGTGAAGACGGCGGCGCCATCCGGGAAGCCCTCGTCTTCGAGGAAGTAGAGGCCGGCGGGCGCGTTGGGCACGACGCGGCTCCGGGTGCGGCTCTCGAAGCGCGCCCGGTCGAACCCGTAGACCGAGCCCCTCGTGAGGTGCAGCGGCAGGAACGGCTCCCAGCGGAGGCCGGCGTTGAGCGTCAGCTGCGGCGACATGCGCCAGGTGTCCTGCGCGTAGATGCCGACGTAGGTCTGCTTGGTCGCCCAGTCGGTCGGCGACCCCTGCTGGAAGCTGCTGACGCGGCCGAGCAGGAAGTCGGCGAGGCCGTGGCCGGTCGCCTGGCCGTTGAACGTGAAGTTGCCCGTGTCCTGGTTGATGGCGAACTGATCGACCGTCCAGAGCGCGATGTTGCCGCCGAAGCCGAGCTGGTGGTTCCCGCGCACCAGGTTGAAGTCCTCGCTCACCTGGTAGCTGTTGGTGACGAACGTCGCCAGGCTCTGCGTGTTGCCGCCGATGTTGAAGCCGCCGGTCACGCCGAGCACCATGAAGTCCGGCAGCGCGCTGTGGACGTTGATGCCGAGCGAGGGCGCGTTGAACGCCGGCTCGTGGATGCGCGCGATGGCCGTGCGGTTGAACGTCACCCGGATCGCATTCACCATCGTGTTGCTGAGCACCAGCGTGTCGCCGAGCGCCACCGACTGCGCCAGGTTGTCGAACCCGGCGTTGGTCGTCGTCAGGATGTTGTCGGGCGCCAGGCTGTAGGCGGGCGGGATGTCGAAGGTCTCCGCCAGGTAGCGGCCGAAGAGCGAGTGGTTCTGCGTCAGCTGGAAGTCCACCTTGCCGACGGTCTGGAAGGCGTCGCTCTGGTCGGGAATGCCGTAGGTCACCGTGCCGCAGTCGTCCTGCGCCGCGGGGAGCTTGGCGGCGAGCCGGACGGCCGCCGGGCTGAAGAGCGCCGGGTCGACCCGGTTGTTCACGAACGGCGCGCGCAGCGCGAGGGCGCCCTGCGTGCGGCAGGCGGCCGAAGCGATGGTGGTGAAGTCGCCGCGCAGCATGGCCGGCGTCGGCACGAAGCGGATCGTGTCGGCCGAGTCCGAGCGCAGCCGCGTGCCCTGGTAGGCGCCGAAGAAGAACAGGCGATTCTGCACGATCGGTCCGCCGAGCGTGCCGCCGTACTGGTTGCGGCTCAGCGTGTCGGCGCCCCGCGCGAAGAAGTTGTCGGCGTTGAAGCGGTGGTTGCGGAAGAACTCGAACGCGCTGCCGTGGAAGAGGTTCGTCCCCGACTGCGTGACCGCGTTCACCGCGCCGCCCGACTTCATGCCGTTGGAGGCGGACATGCCGCTCGACTCGATGGCGATTTCCTGCAGCGCGTCCGGAAACGGCAGCGGCAGGTTCGACCCGTCGTACGGGTTGTTGTGCATCGCGCCGTCCAGCGTGTAGGCGACGCCGAACGACTGCCCGCCCGCCACCGAGATCTGCGCGCCGCCGCGGAAGCTCTGGTTGCCCGAGGTGCCGGTCTGCACGGCGCCGCCGCCGAGCGAGACGAGGTCCGTGACCTGGCGGCCGTTGAGCGGCAGCTCGAGAATGCGCTCGTTCTCGATGACCTGGCTCACCGTGGGGCTGCGCGTTTCGACCATGGCCGCATTGGCCTCGACCGACACGGTTTCGGTGAGCTGGCCGACCTGCAGCACGACGTCGATCACGGGGCTGGCGTTCACCTGCAGCACGAGGCCGGTGCGCGAGAACGTGCGAAACCCGGACAGCGTGGCCTCGAGCCGGTACGGTCCCGTCGCGAGGTTCGGCAGCACGTACGAGCCGGTCGCATCGGTGACCGTGCTGCGCACGACGCCGGTGTCGGTCTGCGTCGCGGTGACGTCCACGCCCGGCAGGATGCCGCCGGACTCGTCCTTCACCGTGCCGCTGATCTGTGCGGTCGCCTGCGCCCACGCCGTGGAGCTCAGCAGCAGCGCGGCGAGCAACGCCGCCGGAACCCGCAGGGTCAAACGCGTCATGAGTGCCTCCTGAGGATCAGGAGGAAGGAGAGAGGAGGAAGAAGGAAGAGCGCGCGCCCTTCCTTCTATCTCCTGCCTCCTGCCTCCTACCGAATCGCGAGCATCCCTGCTTCGCAGGGCGTCGGGCTCCATTTCGAGTCGTCTCGCTCCCGCCTGAACTGCAGCGTTCGCACGAACTGCTGCGCCAGGTACTGCGGGTCGTCGACGACCGTGGTGACGGCGAGGTACTCCTCGCCCGCGTCCGACAGGCGGTTGAAGTACTCGGTCATCACGGCGTTCTCGCTGTACGGAACGCCGTGCTTGTAGTAGTAGCCCGCGCGCAGGTTATTGGTGACGACGCGAAGCTCGCCGGTGCGTGGCGCGGCGCCGCGGCCGCCCGGCCCGTCCCAGCGCGCGACGGAGGCCCCCTGCCACGAGCGCTCCGGCTTGCCCGCCTCAGCGGAGGCGGGTGCCGGCGGCGCGAAGCGCAGCAGGCGCGTCTGCGTGCCGTGGTCGATGTCGAGGCGCAGCGTCGCGTCGTCTTCCCAGCGGATGCGGAAGCGGCCGGGAACGCGCATGATCGCCGGCGCGCCGTACGCCTTGCACGCGTTGCCGGCGGCCTGGTCGGCTGCCGGGTCGAACGAGGTGCCTACCTTGCGCCCCTGCGGGTTCAGCGGCATGTAGCCGAAGTCGCCGCGGACGCCGACGCCCATGCGCCAGCGCCAGTCTTCGGACACGATCGCGACCCACGTGCCGGTGACGTCGATGGGCGCCGCCGCGCGCGGCGTGGGCGGTGCCTGCGGCGCACCGCCGCCACGCCCCTGCGCAAGCACACTTCCAACTCCCAAGACGCCAATTCCCAAGATGATCAAGAGCAACTTGGGAGTTGTGAAGTTGGGCGTTGGGAGTTGACGCATCATGATCGTCCTCGTGGCTGTTGCGTCAGGCTCCTGTAGATCGATTCCACGAACTGTTCCGGCTGTACGCTGCCGCCGGCGTAGCGCGGGTCGTAATCGCGCGTCGGCCGCGACGCCTGGATCTGCTGCAGCGTCAGCCCCTTCTTCATCGACGCCTGCACGCGGTCGCGGATCTTCGTGACCATGTCGCGGTAGTAGGCGACGTCGGCGGAGTCGGAGATCGCGCCGTGCCCGGGGACGATCATCGTGCCGCCCTCGAGCCGGAACTCCGGAAACGCGATGTCGAGAATGTCGTTGAGCGCCTCGATCACGCCGTCCACGCCGCCGCCGCGCGCCACGTCGATCGGCGGGTAGCCGGTCGTCGAGAACACGTCGCCCGCGACGATGACGTCGGAGCCGCGGAACCAGACCATCGAGTCGCCGTCGGTGTAGGCGTTGGGCATGTGGTTGATCTGGATGCCCTCGCCGTTGAAGTAGTGGCTGAACTTCAGGTACGGCGTGAAGTACGTGTCGGTCGGCAGCATCGCGCCGGACTCACCGTTGCCGCCCCTCGCCATCCGCAGCATCACGTTTTCGTGCGCGTAGAGCGCCGACGTGTCACCGGCGTCGCCGAGGTCGCCCGCGACGTTGCCCCCCGTGATCGTCTTGCCCGTGGCGGCCAGCTTGGCGTTGCCGCCCATGTGCGCGATGTCGGGATGCGTGTTGATGATGAAGCGCAGCGGCTTGGGCGGCGGCGGCGTGGCGCGCTCGGGCTCGAGGCGCGACTTCGAGAGGTTGCCGAACGCGGGCGCCGCCTCCCGCGGGACGGTCGCGCGGCGCAGGTCGTCGAGCGCCGCGATCACCCGGGCGCTCATCTGATCGGTGCCGGTATCGACGAGGAGCACGCCGTCGGGACCAACCGAGGCAGTGATGTTGGCGCCCGCGCCCGCGATGAAGTAGATCGGGCCGCGGATGTGGAGGACCTCGAGCGCGTTCTGCGCGTGCAGCGCCTGCACGGCCAGCAGCGCAACGGCAGCAGCCAGGATCGTCCGCATTACCGGGTCCCCACGACAGAGGTGGCCGTCGGGTCCGGCTTCCAGGCACGCATCATCTCTTTCAGCCTCGGCAGGTACTCGGGATACATCTGCTC
>VFYY01000036.1 GCA_016871375.1 Acidimicrobiia bacterium | reverse complement strand
GGCTTCCGCGTACACGCGTCCCAGCGCCTCAGGCAGGTTGTGGGCGGCGCGCGTCCAGTAGCCGAACTAGAGCGGTTTCTGAAACGTCGTAGAAGAAGTCGAAACCGCGCTAGCCGAGGATCGCGCTGCGCGGTGCGCGCGCCAGCGGAACACCGGCCGCGTGCAGGCGGTGGCCTTCCGACACCACCTTCTCGACCGAGGCGCGGAACATGCCCAGCGCCGGAAACGCGCCGTTGCCACCGGTGTGGTCGGCGTGATCGGACCCGATCACCGCGTACCTGACCGGCTGCGGGGTGATGTTCGCGATGGCGTCGAGCATGCGGCGCGTATCGACTTCGTTGATCAACTGAACAGCACGAAGGCGTTCGACAGGGTAATCCAGACGCCCCACGTCAGCGGAGCGCCCACGACGAGCCAGGCAAACGCCGAGACCGGGGTCAGCCGCCACCCTCCGATCTCCATCGAAGCGGTCGTCGTCGCGGCGGCGGGCCCGCGCGCCTGGAGCGCGGCGACGTCCTCTTCCTTCATGAAGGATTTCTCCGCGACGGGACGGATCAACAGGTTGCAGATGAAGCCAAGGCCCAGGAGGCCGGCCAGGATGTACAGCGTGAAGTCGTAGACCGACTCACGAGGCACGCCGGCGGCGATCTGCGCTTCGCGAATGTAATTCACCAGCAGCGGGCCGATGATGCCGGCGGTGGACCATGCCGTCAGCAGGCGGCCGTGGATCGCGGCAACGAACTGCGTGCCGAACAGATCCGCCAGGTAGGCCGGGATGGTGGCGAACCCGCCGCCGTACATCGACAGGATGACGCAGAAGAACGCGACGAAGAGCGCCGTGTTGCGGGTGTGCGCGGCCCAGGGCGCGGCCGCGTAGAGGGCAATCCCGAGCAGGAAGAACGTGTGGTAGGTGGCCTTGCGGCCGATCGTGTCCGACAGCGACGCCCAGAAGAAGCGCCCTCCGATGTTGAACAGCGAGAGCAGTCCCGTGAAACCCGCCGCGATGGCGGCCACCGATCGCCGCTGGTCGTCGTTCAGATCTGTGAATCCCACGCCGGACGCGCCGATGAGCGAGCCGCCGAAAATCTCCTGGAGCATCGGCGAGGCCATGCCAATCACGCCGATGCCCGCGCTGACGTTCAGGCACAGCACACCCCAGACGAGCCAGAACTGCGGTGTCTTGTGCGCGTTCCGTACGTGGACGTGACCCGCGGTGACGATCCGCTTCGCCGTCGCCGGCGGCGGTGTCCAGCCCTGCAGCGTCCATCCCGGCGGCGGCAGGCGGTAGCCGAAGGCTCCGCCCATCATGAAGACGAAGTAGATCCCCGCCATGACCAGCAGCGTCTGCCAGACCCCGACGGAGTCGGGCGTCCGAAACGCGTTCATCAGAATGTCGGCGAGCGGCGCGCCGATCATCGCTCCCCCGCCGAAGCCCATGATCGCCATCCCCGTCGCCATGCCCCGGCGGTCGGGAAACCATTTGATGAGTGTCGACACGGGCGAGATGTACCCGAGGCCCAGTCCGATGCCGCCGATCACGCCGGCGCCGAGCCACATCAGCCACAACTGGTGCACGAAGACGCCGAGCGCCGACAGGGCCAGGCCCCCGCTCCAGCAGATGGCCGCGACGGTCCCCGTCTTCCGCGGCCCGACCCGCTCGAGCCAGCCGCCCCATGTGGCAGCGGCTGAACCAAGGAAGACGAAGAACAGAACGTAGATCCACCCGAGATCGCTGACCCTCCAGTCGCAGCGCGTCGTGAAGAGCGCCTCGACGAGGGTCATGTTCGACGCGCACGACACGGGCTCCTGCACGCCGATGGCGCGCGACAGCGGCAGCCAGAACACGCTGAACCCGTAGGCCATCCCGATGCACAGATGAATGGCCAGCGCGCACGGCGGCACGAGCCAGCGGTTGAATCCGGGCCCGGCGATGATCCGCTCTCGGGAGAGCACGGCTGCACGATACAACGGGAAGGCCAAGCGCGGTTTCTGAAACGTCGTAGTGTCCGGCTTTAGCCGGACCACGTTGATCGGCACCGCCGTGTGTGGTCCGGCTGAAGCCTGGCTGAAGCCGGACACTACGAAGAAGTCGAAACCGCGCTAGATCAGCGGGACCATCGACCAGTCCGGGTCGGCCACGAGCGCGTTCTGTTGGTCCGTGGTGATGGATCGCTGCGCGTACTGACACGGCACCACGAATCGACCGTCGGCTTCACTCCAGTGTGCCTGCCCGACGGTGGCGACGAGCGTCAGCGACCCGGCAGTGAGCTCAATGGACTCACCGGCCTTGGGGATGGCGGCCACCGTCATCACTTTCGTGAACCTGACGGCGGCCGTATCCAGCGGGTAGCCGCCGTCGTCGAGCAGCGGCGCCTTGCTGTTCTTGGGAATTCGCAGTCTGACCTCGATGGGCTTGGACATGGGGAGCAGGCGTAGCGAGTTTAGCTAGAATCTCGAGCATGGCAAACCTCCGAATCCATGTGGCGGCGATCGTCTGGCTCGCCGCCGCGTCGCTGACCGCGCAGGGCGATGCCGAGCACGCGAAGCTCAAGAACCCGGTCCTGTCGACGCCGGACTCCATCGCGGCCGGGAGGGCGGTCTTCACGAAGGCCTGCGCGCCGTGTCACGGCGTGAACGCGACCGGCGGATCGGGCAACGACATCAGTCCGCCGTCGCCGGATCTCACCGACGCCGAGTGGCAGCACGGCGGCAGCGACGGCGAGATCTTCTTCAACGTCAAGGACGGCATTCCGCCGGATCTGAACATGGGACCGTTCGGCGGACGGCTCGAGGACGACGAGATCTGGAAGATCGTGAACTACCTGAGGAGCATCGCGAAGAAGTAACAGGCGGAGGTGTGGAGGTGGCACGCTGCCACCTCCACCTTCGAACGTTACTTGGCGAGCGGGTTCGGTCTCACCTGGAACTTGTAGACCTTCGCGAGCGTGTTCTTGCCCGTCTCCATGTGGAACGGCGCGCGCGTGCCGGCCGTCGTCCAGATGGCCTTTCCCTTCCAGCCGGCCTTCGGGTCGTCGATGCGTCCGTCGAGGCCCTTGCCGTAGAACCCCAGCGGATACGGGATGCGGAGCGACAGCCACTTGCCGTCGACGAGTGCCAGCACGGCGTCGGCCTCGTTCCCCGTGGCCAGCGGCACGTCCTTGCCGAGCCCGAGCATGTCGAAGCGATCGACGAAGTTGTAATAGGCTGCCTCGGCGCTCGCGTTGTCGACCGCGCCCTTGTAGTTCGGACCCGGATACGCGTAGAACGCCCAGCCTTCCGGGCAGTGCTTGCCGGTGGCGTTCGGCCCGTTGAGCGGACCCTTGCACTTGCGGCGATCGAAGCTCGCCAGCTGTCCGCTCGACAGCGTCGTCCAGACGACGTTGTTGCTGTCCACGTCCATGCCGCGCGGCGCGAACCCGGATCCCGACGCCTTGCCGTCCTGGAACGGCACCTCGTAGATCTCTGACAGCGCCGTCTCCGGCGGGTTGGAGCCGAGCGTCAGGCGCACGAGATAGCCCGGCATGCCGGTGACCGATCCCCAGATCGCGCTGCCCTGTGGTTCGGGCGCGACGCCGTAGAATCCGGTGGAGACCCGCTTGTCCTTCGTTGGATCGACCGGCTCATTGGGCTCGACGTAGGCGTCGCGCCTGCCGTTGCCGTTGGTGTCGAGGACGAAGGCCGTCCACCCCTGCGCCAGCTTCTCGTCGCCGGTCTTGTCGAAGACGCGCGTGTCGAACCAGCCCTCGACCTGGCCGCCGCCCGTGAACCACAGCACGTCGTTGTTGTCGAAGTTGAGGTGATGCGTCCCGAAGCAGGTGTCGATGGGGATCACCTTGTTGGTCTTCGGGTCGTACATCTGCATGTGCCGGTTGCTCTGGTTGAGCGGGAACGCTTTGGCCGACGGATGATCCGACCCCTGCCGGCAGAACGCGGGCGTCTGGTTCGGCCGGACGCGCGCCGCGATCCAGACGCGCGACTGCTTGTCCATCGCGAAGCTGTGCGCGAGCGACTTCGAGTCCCAGATCGTTTCCTCGCCCCAGTACGGCGACGGACCGGCCGGCGGCGTGTCGGCTTCGCTCGGCGTGTTCGGGTCGCGCACCTGCAACGGGATCCTCGACACCGTGTGCGTCTTCGGATCGAGCACCGGGATGTACTCGGTCGAGTTCTCGGTCGCGCCGTAGATCGGCCCGTTCGGGTTCACGGTCGGGTTGCGCTTGTCGCTCGCGATCGAGTCGTGGAGGTACGCGTGCGGATCGGCGTAGTCCCACATCGTCACGACCACGTTGCGCTCCCGGCCCTGTGGCCGCTGCGGCGTGGCGGCCGGCAGCTCGCCGGCGGCGATGCGACTCGTCCAATCGGCGTACATCTCGAGCGCGCGCTTGCGGCCGACCTGCGTGAAGCGGTTGTTCATGGCCGCGCCGGCCTGCCCGGCGAGGATCCGCCGCTCCCACGCCTCGACGCCGTTCCCTTCGCCGAGGAACATCTTCGGAATCTCGCGCGTCGCCTTGTTGCCCATCTGATGGCAGCCGGCGCAGCCGTCGATGTTCACGATGTTGCGGATCCACTCGCCCTGCGAGCGCATCATCGGTGAGATGCCGTTGCCCTTCTCGCCGGTGCCCGGGAAGTCGCTCCTGGGCGGCATCTGCAGCATGGCGAACCAGTACTGCGCCGGGTAGTACTGCGCGGCCGATTTCGCATCGGGCGCCGGCGTGGCCGTCAGGTTGAGCGTCCTGCCCGGTGCCGACTGGGTCCTGGCTGAATCGACGAGCCCATAGCCGCGAACCCAGACGTCGTAGTTCGCCTTCGGCAAATCGGGGATGAGGTAGCGTCCCCGATCGTCGGTGACGACGATGCGGATCATCCGCGTCGGCAGGCTGGTGGTTTCGGCGATGACCCAGACGCCGGCCTCGGGGCCCTTGGCGCCCGTCACGACGCCGCCGATGTCATCGTTGTCGATGGCCACCGCGCCGCCATTCTGCTGGCCGGAACCGACCTGCACCGCGCCGGCCACGATGAATAAGGTGATGGCGAGCGGAGCGAATCCCCAGCGTAGAACTGTCCTGGTCATCGGAGCTCCTCCCTACTGGGTCCCGGCGCGGGGAACCACCTTGCCGTAGACCTCGATCGCACCCACGTGCACCCACCCACCCGTCCCGTGGCCGCTCCCGGGAATCAGGTCTGCGAAACCCACTTCGTCAACCTTGCTCAGGTCCGGCGTCGTCCAGATCTGATTGTTCGGCCCCGGCGAGCCCAGCGTGACGACGCGCATCGGATCCAGCTTCACCCACCTCACGGTGGCCACCGGGAACTCGCTGACGGACATCATCGCCACGCTCTCCGCGTGCACGTCGCCGACGAACATCGTGCCGTCGGTGAGCTTCACCACGGGCCGCACCACGTGGAAGCCGGATGTCTTGGTGGCCCAGCGAATCTTGGCCAGGCCCGTCAGGTCGAGGGCGTTCCGCCTGTCGCGGAACGTCAGCGCGAACGGTCCCGACGCCATGCCCGTCCACGCGCTGAACGGAATGAACTGCGCCGGGTTGCCGGCGTTGGTCAGCACCTCTTTGCCCGCGCCGTATTGTTTGAGCTCGAGATTCGGATCGGCGACGTTCGCCTGCACGAAGGGCAACTGTTCGGTCTTGCCCGCCACGGCCGGCTGGAACGTGACGTTCATGACGAGGGTGGCCGGCGCAGGGCGTTGGGCGGCGCCGCCGCCTCGTCCGGCCGCCGGTTCCTGCGCGAGCACCAGGGCGCCGGCCGCGATCCCCACGATCGCGGTGAAGAGACTCGTGGATCGAACCGGGCGACACACCATACGGCCTCCTGCCCCGGGGTTCCCGGCCCCAGGCGATACGGCCATGAACTTACATCAAATGCAGAGCGAAGTGCTGCCGTTCTTCCCGCGTCGGCTCACGGCACCCTGAAATCGCCCGGCGATGGCGGAGTCACGCGGCGCGGCGCGGAAATCGGCAGCTGTGGGATCCACCCGTACGGCACGCGGTAGGCGCGGTAGACGGCGTTCGACTGGTTGGCGCCAGTGAACATCGGGAACATGTATTCCCAGACGATGGCCCCTTCGCGCGTGACCTCGAACACCCGTCCGCCGGCGCCGGCGGTGATGAGCGTGTTGCCGTTCGGCAGCCGCTGCGCCCCGCTGATGTTGGTGCTGAAGAACCTGGGGTTCGTGTACGACCAGACGAGCTGCAGCGTCACCGGGTTGATCTCGAGCACCCGCGAGGTCGCGCGCTGGAACGCGCCGCGTCCCTCGGGCGCGATCGGGCCGGCGAAGCCGTAGCCGCTCGAGCCGCCGTTGTCGAACACGAGGAGATTCCCCGCGCCAGGCAGTCCCTTCGGGATCAGGTGTGGATGGTGCTGACCGACGATCTGCCGGATCGCCCGCAGCTCCGGCGACGTGCTGAAGTCGGGTCCCATCCGCCACACGATGGACCCGTCTCGCGCGACGATGGCCATGATGCTGGCCTCGCGGCTGCTGATGATGACGTGGTTCGGGGCGAAGCGCGTGTCGCCCTTGTCGAACCATTGGTTCGGCCCGACGTAGGTCGCCGAGTTGACGTGCAGCCAGTCGAAGCTGCCGCGCGCCTTGTTGAAGGCGGCAGCGGCCCTGATCACCGCCCGCGCGTCGGGCGCCAACCCCATCTCGTCGATGTGGTCGCCGGCCAGCCACTCCCACACGATGGCGCCGTTCGCGTTCACCTCGATGAGCCGGTCGTCGCCGAGCATCACGTCGGCGACCTTCGGCTGCATCCGATCGGCGTGCGCCAGGATCAGCGTCGTCCGTGCCGCGGTCGAGGGCGTGTACTCCGGCGAGTAGTAGCCGGACGGGAAGTCGTCGCGCTGCCAGTCGTGGTGCTGCCGCGCCGACCAGACCATCCCCTCGGGCGTCGTGATCTGGTCGCTGCGGTCGAACCGCCACACGATCGTGCCGTCGAAGTCGCGCTGAATCAGCTCGAGCGACTCCTGATGCGGCGGCCGGGCTCCGCCGGCGGCGATGACGTGCCCTCCGGGCAACACGCGCGCGGGGCCGCCCGCGGAGTTGTTGAACCCCTCCCAGCGCTTGACCACCGTGCCGTTCATGTCGATGACGAGCACGGCCTGCGTCCCGAGCGGCGACAGCACCGTGAATCCGTTCCAGGACCGATCCGGGTCGTAGATCGTCGTGCCCGTGGGATACACGGTCTGCGCCGACGGTCCCGGCGAGAGCAGGAACACCACGGTGGACGCTGCGCATGCCGCTGTCAGCCGTGTCATATAGCGGGCGGATTATGACGCAATCGAGCGGCGAGATACCGACCAAAAAGCCGTCAAATCGTGCCGGTGCCCGGGCTGTGCGCGTTGCCGGCAATCGGCGCGCCTGCTATAACGGCAGCGCACGCGAGAGTAGGGACTTGCCTTCGAGAAGGAGCCGCGAATGTTGCTGTGGAGAGTGAGAGTGCTTCTGGCCGTTGTCGCCCTCGGGACGGCGATCGGACTGTCGGCCACCCTGGCTGGGCAACGCGGTCCCGGCCCGTCCAGCACCGACATCGAATGGCGGTTCTTCGGCGGCGACCCCGGTGCGACGCGGTATTCGTCTGCAGGTCAGATCAACGCCGACAACGTCCGCGCGCTTCGCGTCGCCTGGCGTTGGTCCGCGCGGAACTTCGGTCCACGCCCCGCGGGCTCGATGCAGGTCAGCCCCCTCATCGTCGACGGCGTGATGTACACGACGGCGGGCATCAATCGCGATGTCGTGGCGCTCGATGCGGCCACCGGCCAGTTGCTGTGGCACTGGCGCCCGACCGGTGAGTTGCTGCGGTGGTTCGACATCATCGAGCCGCTCGCGAGAAGCTCCGGCCGCGGCGTCAGCTACTGGACCGACGGCGCCGGCGACGAGCGGATCTTCGTCGTGATGAACAGCTACATGCTCGTCGCGCTCGACGCCAAGACCGGCCGGCAGGTGGCGAGCTTCGGCAAGGACGGTGTCGTCGATCTCGCGGCGAACCTCCGGTGGAACGAGCGGCCGGGATTGCCCCGCGACGGCCGGGTGGCCAACACGTCTCCCGTGACGATCGTCGGCAACGTCCTGGTGGCGCCGATCTCGATGCATACAGGCTCGACGCCGAACCTGCCCAACGCCTCCATCAACGAACGGTGGCCGATGAACGTCCCGGGTGACGTGGTGGCCTACGACACCAGGACCGGCAGGATGCTGTGGCGCTTCAACACCATTCCCCGGCCTGGGGAAGAGGGCGCCGAGACGTGGCTCAAGGCGGATCCCAGGGTCTGGGAGGTCCCGGGCGGCCTGAACGCCTGGGCGAAGGAGCGTCCAGAACTCCGCGAGCGGTCGAACCTGTATACCGGCAACGCCGGCTTCTGGGCGCCCGTCACGGCCGACCCGGAGCTGGGCCTGTTCTACGTGGCCACGGAGTCGGCGACGAGCGACTACTACGGTGGGTATCGCCCGGGAACCAACCTCTACGCGAACTCCGTGGTGGCGCTCGATGCGAAGACGGGCAAGCGCGCCTGGCATTTTCAGCTGACGCACCACGACCTCTGGGACTTCGACCCGCCGACCGCGCCGATCCTTGCGGACATCACGGTGGACGGCAGGCCCGTCAAGGCCGTCGCCCAGCTCACCAAGCAGGGATTCGTCTTCGTGCTGGACCGTGCAACGGGCAAGCCGGTGTGGCCCGTCGAGGAGCGGCCGGTGCCGAAGTCCGATGTGCCCGGAGAGTGGACCTCGCCCACGCAGCCGTTTCCCACACGGCCGGCCGCCATCGAGGTGCAGGGGGTGACCGAGAACGACCTCGTCGATTTCACGCCCGAGATCAAGGCCGAAGCGATTCGGGTCGCGCGTCAATATCGTCTCGGCGGTCTCTATACGCCGCCGTCGCCGACTGCGGCTGACGGCACGCTGGGCACGTTGACGGCGCCTTCCGCGGTGGGCGGTGTCAACTGGCCGGGCGGCGCGGTCGATCCCGTCGACGACGTGCTGTATGTCACCAGTCAGAGCACCCTGTTCCGCGCGCTGGTGTCCGAGGGGTCGCCGAATACGGGCGTCCTGTATCACGACACGCGCGGCCAGAACGTCGGCCCGGCTCCGGCGGTGTTCGGCCTTCCGCTCCTCAAGCCTCCGTATGGGCGTGTCGTGGCTGTCGACTTGAAGACGGGTGAGCGCCTGTGGTCGGTCCCGCATGGCAACACTCCGGAAGCCATCAAGAACAACCCGAGGCTCGAGGGCGTGGAGATTCCGAATACCGGCGCACTCACGAGAGGCACCGGGCTCCTCGTCACCAGCACGCTGTTGTTCGGAGGCGAGGGAGGCGCGTCTCCGGTGCTTCGCGCGTGGGACAAGAAGACCGGTGCGGTCGTCGCGGAGATCCAGATACCGGGGCCGACCACTGGATTTCCCGTCACGTATACCAAGGCAGGACGGCAGTACCTTGCCGTCGCCGTGCGCGTGGCCGATGCCGTGGAAATCGTGGCGCTCGCGCTTCCGGCCGCGACGGCACCATCCGGCCGCGGAGAGCGGTGACGCAGTCGGGTTAGCGACCGGCGACGTGCCGGTCAGTTCGCGGCCGGCGGCAGCGCACGGTTGTACTGGACCGGGCAGCCCGGCTGGAAGAACTGCGCGTCCGCGGCGCGACGGCAGAATGCCTGCGCGTTGCGGACCTGCCGCTCGATGGCCGACACGACGTCCGCCAGCGGATACGGCCGCTGCGCGTGCACCGCCAGGTTCGTGTCTACCTTGATCCTGCGGTACTCGACGTTGTTCATGAGGCTGTCCCCCCACCAGTTGAAGTCCCACTCCTGCGTCGTCAGGTCCGCTTCGACGAGCAGGTTCGACCGCGGCACGTGCACGATGACCGCGTCCGCCATGTGGTAGTTGCCGACGACGTGGTAGATGTCGATCTCGTTCGTCGAGTCCTTCAGCTCCAGGTGATCGTCAACCGGGATGAACTTCAGTGGCTGGGGGTTCTTCCCCAGCGCGTCCGGGAACCGCCTGGCGGGACGCGCCACCATCTCGCGGAAGATGCCTTCGTTTCCCCGCCGCGAGATGATCGTCAACCCCTGCGCCACGGCCGCGCGCAGGCCGGCGCTGTGGTCGAAGTGGTGATGCGACTGGATCACCTGCGTCACGCGCTTGCCGGGCACGAGCGCGTTGACGACGTCGAGAATGGCCTGGAGCGCCGCGTCGGTGCGGTTCGCCTCCACCATCGTGATGTGATCGTCGAACTCGAAGAACGTGTTGCCGTTCATGTACCAGACGTGATCGGCGACCCTCATCGGCTTCATCGTCGCGCCGCCAGGTCCCGCGCCCTGCGGCGCCGCCGGCGCGCGCACCGAGGCCGGCGCGCTCAGGCCGTCGATCGGCGCATCGACGATGTTGCGATCGACGTAGAGCTTGCTCTGGACGATGTTGCGAAAGTCGATCGTGGTGGCAAAGCCGGTCGGCAGGAGCACGCCCTTTTCCGGCACGTAGCCGGCGAATGCCGTGCGATACGTCACGTCGCCGAGGTTGACGTTCGGACCGACGTAGCTGACCCAGGCGGGCAGGTTGGTCGTGGCATTCACCCCCAGCGTCAGGGTGTCACCCTGGCGGACGGTGACGTCAACGAGCTGCAGGTTGCCTTCCCGGCGCAGGTTCGACAGCGTGCTCGTCGCATCGAGTGCCGCACGCACGATGGTGATCGGATGCGCGAGGAGCTCGACGCGCCGCTGGCGGACCGCGGCGGGTCCTGCGGGCTGCGGCTGGGCGGGCCCCGACTGAGCAGCCGCCAGGAACCCTGCGCCGATGTTGTAGGCCACGTCGCCGTCGAGCGTCTCATTCGTCCGATTGAGCCCCAGCTGCCCGACGGTCGAGGCAAAGACGAAGTCCATCTTCAGACGCTGCTGCACGCGCGTGCGTCCATGCTCGAGATCGATCGTCCGCGTGTAGTCGAGCACCTTCTGCCATTTCTGTGGCGCGTCGGGTTGGCCGGTGATGTTGCCGCCGCCGTTCATGTACGCCAGCTCGCCGTAGCCGACGATCTGCAGCGTCCTGAGCGCCATGACGCGGTCACGACCGCCGAGCGCATCGGCCGCGCGCAGCACCAGCTGCCGCTCCGGGGCGGCCGCCTGACGCGGACCGTAGTGAGGGAGGGCGTGGCCGCGCTCGAGGGCCCCGAGGTCAGGTGCGGCCCCGGTGAATCCCGTGGTGACCGTCGGCAACGCGATGCCGCGATCGATCGCGGCGGCGCCGGGCCGCAGCGCGAAGTCGAACTCCTCGGCCTTGTAGACCTTCTGCACACGCGCGCGATCCTGCGCGTCGAGCCTGGGAACGTTGACGAAGACGTCGTAGTCCACGAGGATGCTGTGCTGGTCCTGCCTGGTCGCGGCGCTGTATTCGGCCAGCGTCGCAAAGGCTCGTAACTCGAGACGCCGCGCCGCGGCGGGCGCCTGCGGCCCTGCTGTGAGGCCGCTGAAATCGGCCGCTACCGCTGACGACGGTGAATTCCACTGGAACGACGCCGGCGCCCCCGGGTTCGGGCGGAAGCCGTTGTAATCGGACGAGGAGTAGTTCGTGTAGGTGTTGATGCTGAAGATCGCCGGGGCGGTGTTCTCGCCCAGCATCAGGTTGTTGCGCCAGTGCACGTTCGACGCGCCCTGCGCGGCCGTCTCCGAGAGGATCGTGTTGTTGTAGAAGAGTACGCCCGCGGACCCGCCTGTCAGCCGCGTTGATCCCCCCGGCAGGTGGTACGCGATGTTGCGGATCCAGTACGTCGGCCCGCCCACCGACGGCTGGTTGCAGAAGGCGTGCGACGCCGAGTTGATCATCAGGTTCCGCATGATCCGCACGTTGTGCATCCCGCCGTCGGCCTCGAACGGGTTGTCGTGAAAGTTGGTCATGTAGTTGTTGTAGAAGTCGATGGCCACCGGACGTCGATCCCAGTACGCCTTCGGCGGATACGCGGGACCACCCTCCGCGGCGGAGCCGTCGGGGTTGCCGTAGGTCTCGATGTTGACCCCGTCGTGGAAGTTCGCCACGTAGTTGTAGGCGATCACGTGCCCGGGCCCGTACAGCTTCACGGCGACGTACGAGCGCATCACCGGCGGGAACTGCTGGCCGTCCACGCCGTTGAACGGCTCCCAGAAGGCGCCGGCCCACCCGATCACGCGGTCGGGATCGTGCCGGCCGATGAACGTGTTGTCGGCGATGTAGAAATTGCTCGAGCCGGAATAGTTGGTGAAGATGCCGGCGCCGACGTCCTCGAAGCGGCTGCGCTTGACCGTCAACCCCTTCGCGCCGATCGCGAACTGCGTCCCCGCCCAGATCGCGATGTCGGTGTTCCGGAACGTGAGGCCCTCGAAGTAGGTGTAGTCCGCCGCCTTCACGTCGAACAGCGCAAAGTTGCCCGCGCCGTCGAAGATGGCGTCGCCGTCGCCCGCGCCCTTGATGACGATCGGCCGTTCCGGCGTGCCGTCCGCGGTCAGGTAATACGTGCCGTCGAGCGGCACGGTGCGGTTCACCGCCGGATTGTTCGTGTACTCGTAGCGGTTGTACTTGTAGACGCCGGCGTGCACGAGGATGATGTCGCCGGCACGCACCCGCGGCCGCCCGGCGGTCGCCCAGTCGGTGCCGGCGCACGTCAGGTTGTAGGCGCACATCAGCCCCTCGAACGAGGGCTCCTGCTTCTGGCCGGCAAAGCCGGGCGGGTAGACGTGAAAGATGCGGCCGTCCGGCGCCGGTTGCGGCTCGGCGCGGGTGCGCACGCGCACGATCCTGGTGCGCTCGCCGCGCACGCCATCGGGATCCGACACCTGGAAGCGCACCTCATACGGGGTGTCCGGCTGCAGGTCGAGCACGCTGCCGGCGAACATGTTCGGCGAGGTGACGTCGAGCTGCCGCCCCTGCGCGATCCGCTCACCCTGGAGCCGAAGCAGCGGCAGCGCCTCGGCCCACCTGGTGTCGCCCGCGCGCCGGTAGGACACGGCGATGGCGGCGTTGCGGTTGTCGTCGCCCTCCACGAACCATTCGAAGCCGAGATTGATCAACGTCGGCGGATCGATCACGAAGTCACCGAGCGTCAGCGCGTTCGCGCCGGCGCCCACCTGCGCATCGCTCGTGGTGACCGCCAGCGACGCGGCGAACATTCCCAGCAGCAGTCGGTGTCTCATCTCCGGCTCCTTCGGCCTGTTGGCGTGACGGAGTTCACGGCCGGCACTCGAAGCTCGCGGCGTCCTCCGGATTGCCCGTGCCCCTGTAGTGTGCGTGCAGGGGATACGCGCACAGGGGGCGGCTGCGCGCCGGGAACGCGCGGCCGGTGGCGGTCAGCGCGTCGGGCGGCGTTCCCTGTTCGACCCACTGCACCATCGCCGAGAGCGCATCGAAGGTGTCGAGCGACGGCCCGCCGCCGCAATGGCCGGCGCCCGGCACCAGAAACAAGCGGCTCCAGTTGCGCACCTGATCGGCGCCGCCGTTCGCCCGGGTGAGCCGTTCGTAGTAGTCGATCGTATCCAGCGCCGAGAACCACGGGTCGCTGACGCCGTGCCAGAACAGCAGCTTGCCGCCGTGGCCGGTGAACGTGTTGAGGTCGGTCAATCGCGACGTCGCGGCGAGCGGCTCCATGGGATCGGCCAGCACGCGCTCGACCGCGGCGTCCACGTCCATGCCGACGGTGTCCGCTCCACCGCCCACCACCTGGCCGCCATGCAGCAGGCCGGGCAGCCCTTGCGTGACGGCGAGCCCTGTGTCCCACGCAAAGCCGGGATACACCTGCCGCCCTCTCGAATCCTTCGGCCCCGCAAAGGCCTTCTCGAGCGTCGTCGCCTGTCTCATCGACAGACACCGATCGCCGCCCGCGCCGCCGCAGACGAGCGTCTTCGGATCGAACCGGCAGGCCGTGACATTGAAGATCATGCCGTCCTTGAGGCCGTCGCTCGCGTCGCAGGCGTTGACGATGCCGTCGATGACCGCCTGCTTCTGCGCATCGGTCAGCGCATCGCGCGTCACCGGCTGACCGGCCGCGTTCTTCGGGGCGATCTCGTTCAGCGTCGTCGCGACCCAGCGATCGCCGATGCCCGAGTAGCTGGTGCGCATCGCCGGCGCACCGGCGATGACGCCGTCGAAGTAGGTCGGATACCGCTGCGTCATCAGCATCGCTTCGCGCCCGCCGGTCGAGCACCCCGCGAAGTACGAACGGGCGGGCGCCCGGCCGTAGTGCTCCGCGATGATTCGCTTCGCGATCTCGGCGACGCGGCCGACGGCTGCATACGCAAAGTCGAGACTCGCCTGCTGGTCCTGCCGGAAGCTGGCATCGAACGCACCGGTGCCCTGGTGTCCCGTATCGGTGCTGACAACGGCGAACCCGCGCGCCAGCCCGGATCGGTCGCCGGCGGCCGAAGCGCCAAGTGGCGGCCGCACCGATCCGTTGAGTCCGCCGCCGCCTTGAAAGAGGAAACGGCCGTTCCAGTCCTGCGGCAGCGCGAGCGCGAAGCCGATGCCGTAGGTGACTCCCCCGGCACCCGTGCGGCGGTCGATGACGCCGTCAAGCCGGCAGTATGCAGGCGAGGTGCTCGCCGCCGGGAACCATTCCGCCTTCGTGACGGCGAGCGCGACGCCCGCCACCTGCAGCTGGCGCAACGCGTCACACGCCGCTGGCGTCGTCCGTGGCGTCTGCGCCGTGACGACCGGCGCGCAGAGCACCACTCCGCTGAGAACCAGCGTCATCATCCGCATGGGCTGTACTATACGCGCGGGGACCCTGGACGTAATCCGTTTGTGAGAGAGGTGAACATGCGCTGCCTGGTGTGCGTACTGGTCGGCTCGCTCGGCGTCGTGCTGGCGGCCGCGCAGGAACCTGTCGATACGCCCGCGCTGGCGCGGATCAGGGCCGAGGCGCAGGAGCGCTCGAGCGCGCTGCGCCTGTTTCACACGCTCACCGACGAGCTCGGCGCGAGGTTGAGCGGCTCGCCCGCCTACAACACGGCGGCTCGCTGGGCGCGCGAGCGCTTCACCGAATGGGGCCTCGTCAACGCACACCTCGAGCCATTCGAGTTCGGCCGGGGATGGACGCTCGAGAAGATCGCGGTGGACATGACGGCGCCGCGATACATGCCGATCACGGCGTACCCGGACGCCTGGACGCCGTCCACCAACGGCGTGATCGCCGGGCGTGTCGTCTACGTGGGCGACAAGACGGCGTCCGAGATTCAGGCCATGGTCGGTCAGCTGCGCGGCGCGATCGTGCTCGCGCATCTTCCCGTGGCGGTGTTCGTGGACGCCGACCGGCCGCAGCCCGGGCTGGACGAGCGGCCGGTTCGCACCGGCAACCCGGCGCTGCCGCAGCCTCGCAGCGTGACGCCGCTCAACGAGCTCCTGCCGCTCCTGCAGCGCGCCGGCGCCGCGGTCGCGCTGAAGGCGAGCGCGTACCGGGACGGGACGGTCGGCGTCACCGGCAATCGCAACACCCCGCCCGATGCGCTGCCGACGATCACCATCGCCGGCGAACAGTACAACGTGCTCGCGCGGCTCGCCGCCGCGGGGCGCGCGCCGGAGCTGCGGGTCGAGCTGCGCACGAGGAACGCGGAGGACGACCGCAACAGCTACAACGTCATCGCCGACATCCCGGGTCAGGACCCGGCGCTCCGCGACCAGGTGGTCCTCGTCGGCGCTCACCTCGACTCGTGGCACACGGCCGGCGGCGCCACCGACAACGCGGACGGCGTCGCGTCCGTGATGGAGGCGATGCGCATCCTCGCGGCGCTCAAGGTCCGACCGCGCCGCACCATCCGCGTGGCGCTCTGGGGCGGCGAGGAACAGGGCCTGCTCGGCGCCCGCGCGTACGTCGCGCGGCATTTTGCCGACCAGGCAGCCCGCGACCGGCTGGCCGTCTATTTGAACGACGACCCCGGGAGCGGACGGACCCTCGGGTTCTACATGGAGGGGAACCAGGCGGCCAAGACGATCTTCGATGCGTGGCTCGCTCCGCTGCGGGACCTCGGCGCCACGCGCAACATCATCGAGCCCATCAACGCCACCGATCACGTGCCGTTCGACGAGGCCGGACTGCCGGGCTTCAATGCCATCAAGGACTTCGAGGCGTACGACCAGCGCACGCGCCACACCAACGCCGACTTCGGGGAGCGGACGAGCGAGGAGGAGCTGAAGCAGTCGGCCATCGTCATGGCGACGTTCGCGTGGCAGGCCGCCATGCGGAACGAGAAGATTCCGCGCAAGAGGTAATCGGAAAGCTCGGGGATCGGCTGGACTCGCGCCCAGTCACGACGAGCCGACGGCGAGTCGGGCGATGCCCTCGGGTCGGCGCGACGGACAGCTGTCCAGCCACATCGCCGCCGAAGGCGGCCGCCCGAGCGAAGCGAGGGCAAGAGAAAGAGGGAGCCAATTCCTCAGGACCCGAGTGGAATTGGCTCCTCGGGCTGGACTCGCGCCAAGTCCCGACGAGCCGAAGGCGAGTCGGGCGATGCCAAGAGGACAGGCCGGGGAGCTATCGACTGAGCGAAGCGAAGGAGATGGCTCCTCGGGCTGGACTCGAACCAGCAACCCTCCGGTTAACAGCCGGATGCTCTGCCATTGAGCTACCGAGGAATTCTGAAGGGCCGCACGCTAGACCGCGGCTCGCGTGAGGAGACGAACCTTCCAATTCTACTGTTTCTTCTTCCGCTTCACCACCCGGCCCTTTTCCCCGCCGGTGATGCCGAGCTGCACGCCCGTGCCGATCGCGCCGAGGAGGACCCAGATGACGGTCACCCACTCGCGGCCCGGCGCGGGGTTCAGCGGATAAACCACCCACACGTCGTTCGCGGCGGCCGCGGCCTGCGCGGCGCGGTCGCCGACGAGCGCCATCGCCCCGATGATCATCGTCCACGCGCCGCCGAACCCGGTGCCGACGATGATGAAGTAACGCTGCAAGTACATCGCGGCCGCGGCGCCGAACACGGCGAGGAAGACGACGGCCAGGAAGTGCGGCGCGCGATCGCCGGCCGCGAACGCCAGATGCGCGATCACGGCGCCGAGCACCGCGCCGGTGAGCGCCACGCCCAGGAAGTACGCGAAGAAAAGCACCGCCGCGCCAATCAGCCCGCCCACGAGCGCGGCAATCAGCATCGGCCACGTGTCGCTCATGCCGAAGATCGAGCTGGCCAGCAGCGCGCCGACGACGAACCCGCCGAACGCGAGCACCATCCGGAAGAGGCGATAGCCGAAGAAGGTGGCAAGGATGCCGCCGATCAGGAACACGATCGCGGCCGGAAGCTGATATGCGACAGGCAACATTAGCCGATTTGCGATTTGCGATTTGTGATTTTGGCGATGCGATTTTAGCCGGAATCACAAATCACAAATCGCAACTCACAAATCCTAGACTTCCCGTCGTCCTTCCATCGCCCTTGTCATCGTCACTTCGTCCGCGTATTCCAGATCGGAGCCGACCGGGATGCCCATCGCGATGCGCGTGACGCGGATGCCGAGCGGCTTCAGCAGGCGCGCCAGGTACAACGCCGTCGCCTCGCCCTCCACCGTGGGATTGGTCGCGAGAATCACCTCGTCGACGCCGCCGGCGCCGACGCGCTCGAGCAGCCCCTTGATCTTCAGGTCGTCCGGGCCGACGCCGTGCAGCGGCGAGAGCGCGCCCATGAGGACGTGATAGACGCCGCGGAACTCACGCGTCTTCTCCACCACCCCGACGTTCTGCGGCTCCTCGACGACGCAGATCAGCTTGTGGTCGCGCGCCGCGCTCGTGCAGTAGACGCAGGGATCGGTGTCGGTAATGTTGTTGCAGGTCGAGCAATACGTGACCCGCTCCTTGACGTCGCGGATCGCCTCGACGAGGCGCTCGGCGTCCTCGCGCGGGTTCTTCAGGATGTGAAACGCCAGGCGCTGCGCGCCCTTGGCGCCGATGCCGGGCAGCTTCTGGAGCTGCTCGACCAGCCGTGCAAGAGACTCGGGAAGAGACACAGAATCAAAACCCAAGGCCCAAATCCCAAAGCCCAAATCCCAATAAGGAAACCGGGACTAGGAGTGACTGGGGCTTGGGACTTGGGATTTGGATCTTGGGATTTGACACGGGCATCGTTATGACAGGCCCGGGATCTTCAGTCCGCCCATGAGGCCGCTCATCGACTGGCTGAGCTGCTCGTCCACCTTGCGCCCGGCGTCGTTGACGGCGGCCACGATCATGTCCTGCAGCATCTCGACGTCGTCCTTCGACACCACCTCGGGGTCGATCGTGACCGACTGCACCTGCTTGGTGCCGTTGACGACGACGGTGACCATGCCGCCGCCGGCGGTGGCCTCGACGCGCATCCCGGCCATCTGCTTCTGCAGGCGCTCCTGCATCTCCTGCGCCTGCTTCATCATCGCCTGAATGTTCACGGCTCGATTTCCTCGACGTCACGAATCTCGGCGGCCTGCCCGAACACGTCCAGCACCGCCTGAACGGCGGGCGACGCCTGCGCCTCCGCCTTCAGGTCCCGCTTCGCCGCGTCGGTCTTCGCAGGCGCCACGGTGGCGGGCTGTTCGGCGCCGGGCGCCGCGGCCGCCTGGACGGCGGTCACCGCAATCCTTCGACCGGCAACCCGTTCCGCCGTGGCCTCGAGCCACTGGCGCGACTGCTCGAACTGCTCCTTCAGCGCCTTGTGCGTGGGCAGGAAGGTGAACGTCACCTTGTCGTCGGCGACGTCGATCCGCTGCGCCTGCGCGACGACGGTGTTGTAGAAGAACCCCTTCCCTGCACGGATCTCGGCAAGGAACTTGTCCTTGAAGCTGTCTCTGCGTGCAGGAGCTGCCGGCGCCGGTTCCGCTTTCGCCGTGGACGCAGCGGGCTTCGGCGCGGGCGCAGGCCGCGGAGCCGGAGCGGCAACGCGTGGCGGCGCCGGACGGCCTGAGCCGCCCATGGACTCCATCAGCTCTGTCAGCGGTACGAGCTTCCGCAGGTGCATCCACTTCAGCAGCAGCATCTCGAAGTGGTAGCGCGGCTGCGAGGCGGAGCGGATCTGGTCCTCGGCGTCGGCCAGCAGATCGAAGGCGCGCATCAGATCCTCGCGCGAGAAGCGGCCCGCGAGCTGCGACAGCCGCTCGCGCTCACCGTCGGCAAGCTCCCCTTCGCCGGCGCGCGAGGGATCGACGGCCGTCATCATGATGTCGCGGACGACGCGCGTGAGCTCGCGGATGACGAGCCGCAGGTCGTGGCCCGACTCGACCGCGCGATCGGCCAGCGCAAACGCGCGCGGGCCGTCCTCGTCGACGACCGACTCGATCACGTCGAACAGCAGGTCCCGGCCGACGAGTCCAAGCACGGTCGAGACGTCGTCAACGGTGATGGCATGGCCGGCAAACGCCATCACCTGGTCGAGCGCGCTCTGCGCGTCCCGCATGCTGCCCTCGGCCGCGCGCGCGAGGAGCCCGATGGCCGCGTCCGCCACCTCGAGCTTCTCCGCATCGGCGATCGTGCGCAGGTGATCGGCAATCGCCTTCGCCGGCAGCGCCTTGAACTCGAACACCTGGGACCGCGACAGGATCGTGTCCGGAATCTTGTGCAGCTCCGTCGTGGCCATCATGAACACGACATGGGCGGGCGGCTCTTCAATGGACTTGAGGAGCGCGTTGAACGAGGGCGTCGAGAGCTGGTGGACCTCGTCGATGATGAAGATCTTGTAGCGGTCGCGCACCGGGGCGATCGAGAGCCCGGCGATCACCACCTCGCGGATGTTGTCGATGCCGGTGTGGCTGGCGGCGTCGATCTCGAGGACGTCGATGTCGCGCCCCTGCGCGATCTCGACGCAGGCGTCACACGCGCCGCACGGGTCCGGCGTCGGGCCCTTCACGCAGTTGAGCGCCCGCGCCAGGATGCGCGCGGTCGTGGTCTTGCCCGACCCGCGCTGGCCGGCGAACACGAACGCCTGGGCGATGCGGCCGCTCGCAATCGCGTTGCGCAGCGTACGCGTGACCGCCTGCTGCCCGACGACGTCGTCAAAGCGCTGGGGACGCCATTTGCGGGCCAGGACTTGATAGGACATTGAGCCTTGGGATTCGGGCGTTGGGCTTTGGGATTTTCCTGATGGGCCCCACCGCAGCCCGGCGCACCTGCGTACACCTCAGGGTCTACTTAGCGCTGCTGCCTTCCGGCCCTGACGCGGTTCGCAGGCTGAAGTTGCACAGGGTCCGGGCCGCGGTGCGACCCACCAAACCCTGAGTTTACCGTACGGCGAAAAGCCGCCGGCCGCGACATTGTAGAGGTGTGAGGGACGCGCGCGGCGCTCCGGACCGCGAATTCGAGCGCCTGTTCGCGGAGTACGGCCCGTCCGTTCGGGCCTGGCTGGCCGTCCGCGCGCCCGCCGGCGACGCCGACGATCTCTTCCAGGACGTCTGGACGATCTTCTGCCGCCGCTGGCGCGAGTGGACGCCGCATCCGCAGGCGGAGGCGGGCGACGACCGTCCCGTGCTGAGCTTCCTGTATCGCACGTGCCATCTCGTGCTGCTGGCGCATCGCCGCGTCCGCTCGCGCCGCGCCATGCTGCCGCTCGAGGAGTCGCCCGAGCCCGCGTCCGACGGGCTGGCCGAACGGACGCGCCAGATTCAGATCGGCGAGTGCCTCTCCGCCGCGCGGGCATGCTGCAGCGACGAAGACCTCGCGGTGCTCACGGCGAAGCTGTCCGGCGTGCCCGCGCGCGACATCGCGCGCACGCTGCGCATCACCGAATCGGCCGTGGACCACCGCTACCGTGCAACCGTCGGCCGCATCCGCGACCGTCTCAGCGGAGCGTCGGCATGACCCCGGAGGATCTCCATGATCGGCTCATCGCCGACTGGCGGCAGGCGGCCGGCCCCATGCCTCGCGTGACCGCCACCGAGATCGCGGAACGGGCCGCGCCGGAGCAGGCCTCCCGGGTGGCCGTGCTCGCCGAGCTCGAGGATCTCCGCCTGTCCTTCACGGAGCTGCATGGCCTCCTGGACGACCAGGCGGCAGACGTCCGGGCCACCTCGCGCTGGACGGCCCGCGACGTGGTCGCGCACCTCGCCTCGTGGGCGATGGAGACACGGCGCGAGGCCGAGACGCTCCTCGCGGGGGGCGCGTTCGACTACAGCATTCACTTCGAGCGCGAGGGAGGCCCCCGCGCGTGGAATCAGCAGGAGGTGGACGCGCGCGCGCGCCGCACGCCGGCGGAGCTCTTCGACGAGCTGGATCGCGAAACGATCCGGACCATGGACCTGATGCTCGAGGCGTCGGAGGAGGTGTTCGGCGCCGTGGCGACGCTGCCGCGCACCTCAGGCGATCCCGCGGAGCCCTGGCGCATGCCGCTCGGCGCGATGGTGCTGATGTCGTGCTGGCACGCCCGGCTACACCTGCGCGCGCTCGAGGAGCTGCTTCGCAAGCCGCGCGTATAGGGCGACGGCCTCGTCGAGCTCGTCGATGGCGACGTGCTCCTCGTCGGTGTGCGCCACGTGGATGGAGCCCGGCCCGACGAGCAGCGGCGTGCCCCATTTCGCCAGCAGCGGCACGTCCGTCGTGTAGGGAAACACCGCGGTCTCGAAGCCGGGCACGGTCTGCAGGTGCACGGCCGGCACCTCGAGCACGTGCTCGACGGTGACGAGGCCCTCGACGACGCCGAGCGCCGCGCGGACGGGCGCCGCGTCGCCGACGATCCGGAACAGCACCTCCGCCGACGCGCGCGCCGAGACGACGTTGGGGGCCACGCCGCCGTCGATCACGCCGACGGTGTAATGCGTGCGGCCGAGCACCGGGTCCTCCGGCAGCTGCAGGCCGCGAATCACCATCAGCGCGTCGAGCAGCTTGTCGATGGCCGAGTCGCCCAGCTCGGGAAACGCCGAGTGCGCGGCACGGCCCTGCGCGTGCAGCCGCACGCGCAGCACGCCGCGCGTGGCCGCGCCGAGGCGGTTGTCGGTCGGCTCGCCGTTGACGAGATACGAGACGCCGGCCGGCGCGTGCCCGTTGGCGACGCGGGCGCCGTCGCTGCCCCGCTCCTCGCCCGCCACGAAGAGCAGCGCGACGCGCGACTCGCCCTCGGCGCGCAGCCGCTCCGCGGCCGCGAGCTGGGCGGCGAGGATGCCCTTGGCGTCGCACGCGCCGCGGCCGAACAGGAGCCCGCCTTCTTCCCGGCTGGGGAAGAACGGCGGCACGCAGTCGTAGTGGGTGGAGAAGACGACGCGCGGCGGGTCCGCCAGCCGCGCATAGAGGTTGACCCGGTCGAGGGAGACGGCCTGCTCGACGACCTCCCAGCCGCGCTCGCGCAGCTCGCGCGCGAGCCACCGCCCCGCCTCCGCCTCGCGACCCGTCGTCGAGTCGATGTCGACGAGCGCCCGCGTGAAGGCGACCAGGTCGATTCCGCCTTCGCCAGGGCTGCGGCGGACAGGCGCGCTCACACGGCGCGCGCGGCGGATCCCAGGAGCTTCAAGTCCTGCAGCACCTTCATGATCTTCTCGCGCGCGGCAGGACTCGGCGCGACGAGCGGCAGGCGATACGACTCCTCGATGAGGCCCATCGCGGCCATGGCGGCCTTCACCGGAATCGGATTGGCCTCGACGAAGTTGACCTGGATGAACGGCAGCAGCCACATGTGCAGCCGGCGCGCCGCGGCGTAGTCGCCGCGCTCGCACAGCTCCACGATCTGCACCATCTCGCCCGGCGCCGCGTTCGAGGCCACCGACACGATGCCGCGGCCGCCGATGGCCATCACCGCCACGGTGAGCGGATCGTCGCCGCCGAGCAGCATGAAGCCGTCGGGCGTGGCCGCGATGATCTCGCTCATCTGCACCACGTTGGCGGAGGCTTCCTTTACCGCGACGATGTTCGGCATCTCAGCGAGGCGCGCGACGGTCTTCACCTCGAGGTTGACGCCGGTCCGCCCCGGGACGTTGTAGAGCACGATCGGCAGCGAGGTGGCGTTGGCGATCGCCTTGTAGTGCTGGTAGAGCCCTTCCTGCGTCGGCTTGTTGTAGTACGGCGTCACCGAGAGCAGGCCGTCCACGCCGATGCGCTCGAGCTCGCGCGCCAGCTCGATCACCTCGCGCGTGTCGTAGCCGCCGGCGCCGGCGAGCACGGGCACGCGCCCGTTCGCTTCGCTCACGACGAGCTCGCAGATGCGCAGCTTCTCTCGGTGGCCGAGCGTCGGCGCCTCGCCCGTCGTGCCGCACGGCGAGACGAAGTGGACGCCGGCCTCGATCTGCCGCTTCACGAGCTGGCGGACCGCGGTCTCGTCCACGGACCCGTCCTTCTTGAAGGGCGTGATGAGCGCTGTGCCGACTCCCGTGAATCTTGTTCTCATCATGGTCACCCCTTCAGGACATCTGCCATTGTGAACCAGCCGCGCCGGCCCGGGATCCATGTCGCGGCAAGGAGCGCGCCGGCGGCGAAGCCGCGGCGGTCGCGTGCCGTGTGCGTGAGCTCGATCGTATCCGACGCGGCGTCGAATCCGATCGTGTGAATGCCGGGAATCTTGCCGGCGCGCGTGGACGAGATGTCGATCGTCCGCCCAAATCCGGCGTTGGCCATCGCGTCGCGCAGCATGAGCGCCGTGCCCGACGGCGCGTCGCGCTTGGCGGAATGATGCGCCTCGTGAATCCACGCGCCGTACTCGTCGTGGCCCTGCATGAGGCGCGCGGCCTCCGCGACGATGAGCTGGAACACGTTGACGCCAATCGAGAAGTTTCCCGACGCCACCACGCCGAGCCCGGCACGCTCCGCCCGCGCGCGGTAGTCGGCCTCCCGCGCCGTCCAGCCCGTCGTGCCGATCACCACTGGAATCCGGCGTTCCAGGTACCGCGGGAAGTTCGCCTCGAGCGCGTCGGCGGTTGAAAAGTCCACCGCGACGTCGGCTGGCGCGGTCCAGTCCTCGCTGCCCACGTCGATGCGGCCGGCAATCTCGCAACCCTGAGACGAGGCGAGCTCCTCCACCATGCGGCCCATCTTCCCGTAGCCGACGAGCAGCAGTTTCAGCCCTCGACCCTGCTCGGGCTGACTCCGAGGCTCTCGAGGGGTCATGTGAAGAACTCCTCGTGCAGCCGCTCCATCGCGTGCGACAGATCGCCCTGGCGCAGGATGACGGTGATGTTCCGCCGCGAGGCGGCCTGCGAGATCATCCGCAGCGGCACTTCCTCGAGCACCCGGACGACCCTCGCGGCAATGGCGGGCTCGTTCCGCAGGCGGTCGCCGACCGCGCACAGCAGCGCCATCTCGGGCTCGACCACGACTTCCGCGAAGTCCGACAGCGCCTCGACGATCGCATCGAGGTTGCGGCGGTCGTCCACGGTCACCGACACGCTGACCTCCGACGTGGTGACGACGTCCACCGCCGTGCGGAAGCGCTCGAACACCTCGAACACCTGCCGGAGGAAGCCGTAGGCCATCAGCATCCGGTCGGAGGTGATGTCCACGACGGTGACGTCGCGCTTGGCGGCCATCGCCGTGAGCGGCGTGGCCGTCGGCGGCGCGGTGGCGGTAATCAGCGTCCCGGCCGCGTCGGGCTTCCACGAGTTGAGAATCCGCACCGGGATGTTGCGCTCCACTGCCGGGTGGATCGTACTCGGATGCAGCACCTTGGCGCCGAAATATGCGAGCTCCGCGGCTTCCGCAAACGAGAGCTGCGGCACGAGGCGCGGATGGGGAATGAGACGCGGATCCGCCGTGAGCATCCCGTCCACGTCGGTCCAGATCTGAATCTCCGCGGCGTCCACCCCGGCGCCGACGAGCGCGCCGGAGTAATCCGATCCCCCTCGCCCGAGCGTCGTCGTATGTCCCGCGGTCGTGGCGCCGACGAAGCCGCCGAGCACCGGCACGCGCCCCGCGTCGAGCAGGGGCACCACCGACGCGCGAAGCGCGGCGCCGGTCTCGCGCATCAGCGGCGCCGCGGAGGTGTGGTCGCCGTTGGTGACGATGGCGCGGCGGGCATCGACCCACTCGGCCGGAAGGCCCGCCTGGATGGCGGCGGCGGCGACGATGCGCGAGCTGAGCAGCTCGCCCATCGCGGCCACGACGTCGAGCGTCCGCGGCGACACTTCGCGCAGCACGGCGAGCGCGCGCGCGACCGCGGCGAGCTCGTCGAACTGGTCCTCGATGATGGAGACCAGCGGCGCCGCGGCCTCCGCCGGAACGAGCGCGCCGAGCGTGGTGAGGTGCCGCTCCCGGAGCTGTTCGATCTGCCCCAGCGCGCGGTCGAGGTGTCCGGCGCCGGCGTCAGCCGCAACCGTGAGCAGGGCGTCGGTGACGCGGCTCATCGCCGAGACGACAACGACGGGGCCGCGGCCGTGAGTGGTGCGCGCGGTACGCGCAATGGCTAGAAGGCGGCGGATGGCGTCGGGGTCCGCGACGGAGGTGCCGCCGAATTTCTGGACAACCAAATCTCATCTTTATACCCGAGATCGACGGGAGAGTATGAAATGGACATGACAACCCATCCCGGACGCCGCGATTTTTCGGTCAGGAGTAGAATCGCGCCATGTTTCGACGCCGCTTTCTGAAGCTGTCCGCGCTGGCGGGCGCCGGCGCTGTCCTCCCTGCGCGAGCCGCGGCCGCCCAGTCGCGCGCGCCGATCCGGATCGTCATGGGCGGCTACGGCCCGGCGTCCACCGGCTTCAGCCTCGCGCTGAAGCAGATTGGCGATCGGTTGCAGGCGAAGTTCGGCAGCCAGGTCGAGGTGCGGTACGTCTACAACATCCTCGATCTTGGATACCGCGGCGAGGACATCCTCTGGCTGGTCGAGCAGGGCGTGCTCACGCTCGGCTACCAGTCGAGCAGCTACCTGACCGAACGCGTGCCCGACCTCGGCATCGCCGACCTGCCCTTCCTGTTCTCGAGCACCGAGCAGGCGCGGGCGGCCATGGACGGCCGCCTCGGCCAGGTGCTGACCGCGAAGACCGAAGCCGGCATGAACTACCGCATCGTCGGCTGGTTCGAGAACGGCTTCCGGCACATCTCCAACCGTCTGCGGCCGGTGCACGTGCCCGCCGACCTGAAGGGGATGAAGATCCGCGTGCTGCCCAGCCGCGTCCAGGAACGGACGTTCGAGCTGCTGGGCGCCGAGCCGAAGGTGATGGACCTGTCAGAAGCGATCGCCGCCGTGAAGGCGGGGACGCTCGACGCGCAGGAGAACCCGTTCGCGAACACGGTGACCTACGGCGTCCACAACTTCCACAAGTTCCATTCGGCGACCAATCACTTCTACCTGTCGCGCCCCATCTTCGTGCACCGGCAGTCGTACGACGGCTGGCCGCGCGCGATCCAGGAAGAGCTGCGCGCCGCCGCCGCGGAGGCGATCGTCGTGCAGCGCGCCGCGCACGTGAAAGAGGAAGAGGACGCGCAGGCCGCCATCCGCAAGGCGGGCGGCGAGATCCTGACGCTGACGCCGGAGCAGCACACGGCGTTCGTCGCCGCGGTGAACCCGATCTACGGCGAGGCGCGACAGCAGTACGCGCGCGAGCTGCTGTCGCTCGTTCATCTTTGATCGCGACACTCGCCCGCCGGAGAGAACCAGCATGGAGGGCAGAATGAGAGTGCTGTACGCGACGGGCGTGCTGGGGAACCCGGTCGCCGACCGCCGGCTCACCGACTTCCTGGTGCTGCGGACGCTGCGCCCCGGCGGGATACCGCGGACTGGCCAGCTCGGCCTGCGGCTCGGCTTCTGATGCGGGCAGCCATCGGACGACATGGCGGGTGGGCGACGGCCGCGGCGGTTCTTGCCGCGGCCGTCGTCGTCGGCCTGCCACGGGCGGCGGCGCCACAGGCCGCTGACGCCGCGAAGGCTGCCGCCGCGCAGGACGAGATCGTCCGCTCGCTCGTCGCGCGGCTGGATCTCGAGCGCTACAAGGCCACCATCAAGGGGCTGACGCAGTTCGGCGACCGCCGCCAGGGCACCGAACGCAACCGCAAGGCGCTGGACTGGATCGAAGCGCAGCTGAAAAGCTACGGCTGCCCGACCGAGCGCCTTCGCTACGACTACAAGACGCCGCCGCCGGCGCCGAACGCCGGGCGGGGCCGTGGCGCGCCGCCGCCGGCCGTCATTCCGAGCGGCGAGGTGCGGGCCGGGCAGGGCGGCTCACGCCTGCGCGGGATCACGCGGCCGACCGGCGTCAACAACAACCCTGACGCCCAGCCGGACGTGACGCTTCGCGAGCTCAATCGCGAAGCGTCGGTGGACGGTCCGCGCGAGAACGTGTACTGCACGAAGGTCGGCGCCACGCGCCCCGACGAGATGTACATCATCGGCGCCCACATGGACGGGATCGGCTGGGGCGAGGCGGCCAACGACAACGGCTCCGGAACGGCACTGGTGATGGAGCTGGCGCGCATCTTCAACATGCCGGACGTCCAGACCGACCGGAGCATCCGCTTCGCGCTGTGGAACAACGAGGAGACCGGGCTCAACGGCGCTCGCGCCTACGTCGAGCAGCGCGCGGGGCTGCAGGGGATCGAGAACCCGGCGGGATCGCGCCGCTATCCGGAGCCGCTCTGGCTCGGGATGATCCAGCACGACATGATGATGTGGGACCACGGCATGCCGCGCGCCGACGGCACGTGGAACCCCGAACAGCGGCCCGAGGCGGACGTGAACATCGAGTTCCAGTCGACCGCGACACGCGCCGACGAAGCCATGAAGCTGGCGTTCTTCTTCCGCGACGCCAACGAGCGGTTCGCCACGGATTACCCGGCCGCCGTCGGCTCGCACATGACGAACACCGACTCCACGCCGTTCATGCACCTGGTACCGTCGATCAGCCTGCGCGAGAACGAGCGCGGTATGCACACGGGCGGCGGCTGGAACCCCACGTGGCATCAACCCATCGACGTCTTCGCGACATTCTCGGACAAGGACTTCCGGCTCGGCCTCAACGCCGCCCAGACCACCGGCGGCGCGGTCGCGCTGCTCGCCGGAGCCAGGATCGCCAGATGATGGACACCACCACGCGCAAGACCAGGGTCGCGGTCATGAACGCGGTGCACGACCTGCCCGTGCTCGTCGCGCTGCGCAAGGGCGAGGTGGACGCGGTGGTGCTGATGGAGAAGGACCAGACGCCGTTCGTCCACTACCTGATCGCGGAGAACACGGTCGATAACCGCGCCTGGGTGTAGGGCCGACGTAAAGTCGGCCCCTACAGATTGACTGGTGCAGCGCGGACGTAGAGTCGGCCCCTACAGATTGACTGGTGCAGCGCGGACGTAGAGTCGGCCCCTACAGATTGACTGGTGCAGG
>VFYY01000035.1 GCA_016871375.1 Acidimicrobiia bacterium | reverse complement strand
CCCGGCATCTTCGCTTCGCTCACGCTCGCTGGATGCCGGGACTGGACTCGTCTGCATCCGCCCGGCCTGCGGCCGGTCGGAATGGAGTCGACCCCCACTCCCGGCATCTTCGCTTCGCTCACGCTCGCTGGATGCCGGGACTGGACTCGTCTGCATCCGCCCGGCCTGCGGCCGGTCGGAATGGAGTCGACCCCCACTCCCGGCATCTTCGCTTCGCTCACGCTCGTTCGATGCCGGGACTGGACTCGTCAGCGCCCGTCGGGCCTCTGGTGGCCTGCCGGAGCGGAGTCGATTCCCACCCCAGGCATCACGGTTCGCTTCGCGAAGCATGGGAGCCGGACGTTGTGCCCGTCAGCGCGCGTCCGCCAGCGCTTTCCAGCGCACCTACCGTGATTCTCAGGTCAAACTTCGCAAAACCAAGAACTGGTACATCGAGTTCGTCAGCGGCAACCGCACTATCCGTGAGCCAACGAAGTTCACGAAGCGCTCGTACCCTGCGGAGTTCCTCGAGCAGCGCGTTTCGATGCGATGGCGGGGAAGATCCCGCTCGCGAAGGGCGCCACGTCGACGACCTGGCGGAACTGATCGTTAACGACTACCGGAACAACGGCCGCAAGAGCCTGTGGTCGCTCGAGCATGTCCGGCGGCCGAAGCTCGCGGAGGTGTTCTCCGGCACCAAGGCAATCGACATCACCATCACTGCCGTCGAGCGGTACAAGAAGGTCACGGCGATTCCGGGCCACGCAGCGATGGTTGTGGGTTCCACCTTCAATCGTTAGCTTTGTCCAGTTGAACCGCCGCCGTACGAGCCATTCCATGTTATAACAATGTTCTGACATTGGCGACAATTTCGGAGGAACCCGTGCCGCTAGTAAAGAAGTTGAGCCGACTTGGAAATTCGACGGGACTGATCCTCGATCGTCCCATCCTGCAGCAAGTCGATATCGAGCCCGACTCAGAAGTTGAAGTGAGCGTCGAAAACAACGCCATCGTGATTCGTCCGCATCGATACGCGACGGATGATGACGCGCGCGCTGCTGGTCGCAAGGTCATTCAGAACCGGCGACGACTGCTGGAACGGCTTTCGAAGTAGTCGACGAGCGAATCCGTGGAGGCGGTGCGTTACCTGACCGTCGACCAGGTGATCGAGTTCCATGCCGACGCGCTGCGCGAGTTCGGCGGCGTGGACGGCATTCGGTCGCCAGACCGATTGTCGGCGGCCGTGCTGATGGCGCAGCAGAGTGCCTTCGGCGAGGACGCGTATCCGAGCGTTCCGGAGAAGGCTGCTGCCTACGGCTTCTTCATCGCAGAGGCGCAGGCATTCATTGACTAACAAGCGGACAGCCACAATCGCGATGGAAGCGTTTCTGCTCCTGAACGGGTACGAGCTTCGGCTGTCCGATGACCAGATCGCAGAGATGTTCGAGCGGCTGGGCGCAGATGAAATCACTCAAGGAGACTGCTTCGACCTGATCTCACGGCACGCACAGCGAGCGGGCGGCGAGAGGGAGGGCCATTCTTGAACGGCAGTTCAACGACGCGAGCAATGGGGCGCGAGCAGATCCTGAGGTCCTAAAGCCGACGAAGTTCGCCGCCTCCTGACGCTATCTCGAGGTGACGTTCCGGCACGGCCGCCCGATCGCGGCCTACTACTGCCTGCCACGCGAAGCGCATCAGAAGAGTGCGCGAACGCGGAGAGTAGAGCCCGGTTTGACCATCGACTTCACGGCGGACGGCCAGGCGATCGGTATTGAGATCACGGCACCGGTGAAGGTGTCCCTCGCGGCGTTGAACGTGCCGCCGGCAATGTCGATGACACGCGCGGACGTCTTCAACAGCGTGGGACGAGATCCGCACCGGGTTCCGTGCCGAGGCGCGCGAGTGGATGCAGGTGCTGCTTGCGTACGACCTCGGCGCGATCCGCGCGATGAACAAGAGCTCGCGAGGGCCGAGGGAAGGAACCTTCGCGTAGAAGAACTCCCAACTCCCAACCTCCAACTCCCAAGGCGCCGCTTGGGAGTTGGAGGTTGGGAGTTGGGAGTTGTCCAGTGCTACGTGAGATTCGGCACCACGACGGTCGCCGGCACGTCCCGGTCGGCGGCCACCTGATACGCCTCGCGCGCCTGGGCGAGCGGATACGTCCGGCCGACCAGCGCCTTCATGTTGATCTGGCCGGTCTCCATCAGCCGCACGTGCCGCGGCGAGTCGCGGCGGTCGTTCGTACCACCGCCGGTGCCGGGCCAGTGGTGCTTCGAGCCGTCAGCCCACTGCGCCGCGGGGAGCTGGACGACCGCATTGCTCGGGTGTCCGACGCTGCTGGTGACGATCGACCCGATCTCCGAGCAGAGCTCCCAGCACTGGTGCAGCACGGTGACGCCGGTCGGATCCGGCCCCTGCGGATGCACGCGCGGCCTGATGCGGTCGCCGCCCACGGCCTCGAGAATGTGATCGGGACCGACGCGCCCTGACCCGGCCCACGGGCGGCTGAACGACATGCGCGTCATGTCACGCAGGTGCGTGACGAGCGCATCCTCGAACAGCGTCGTGCCCGGCCCGCCGAAGTTCGCGGTCGGCTTCACCGGCTTCCGCTCGCGGTACTGGTTGGGATCGACCACATCGGTCGCGCCCAGCTTGAGCGCCAGCTCGCGGCGATACGGAATCGGCTCGACGACGATGATGCGCGAGGCGCCCTTGACCTTGGCACCCATGACGGCGGAGAGTCCCACCGGTCCCGCGCCGAAGATCACCACGTCCGACGCCACCTCCACCGGCACGTTCGTCATCGTCATGCCCAGGCCGCAGCCGGCGACGCATGTGAGCATCGAGATTTCAGCGGACGAGACGGTGGCGAAGATCGGCGTGACGTATTCCTCGGTCGTGATCGCGAGCTCCGCCATCGCGCCGGTGCGCCCGACGACCGGACGGCCCTGGAAGTCGGCAATCGGCTGCTGCTGTTGCCCCTGCTGCGCCGCGCACTTGTCCGAGCGCCCGCGCAGGCAGTTGTAGCAGCGGCCGCACGCGTCGTGCAGGTTGAGGATGACCCGGTCGCCGACGCGCACGCTCATGCACTGCGGACCCACGGCTTCGATGATGCCAACGCCGCCGTGGCCGACCACGGTCGCGTTGTTGGCGGGGGTGCCCTCGATGAGCACCTGGTCCACGCTGGTGTAGCAGGTCTGCGCCGCCTCGACGCGCATCAGCACCATGTTGCCGGTGAGCGGACGCGCGACGATCTCGACGACCTCGGGCCGCGCGGGGCCCCATTTCACGAACGCGCGATAGCGCCGCCCACCCTGGGCGTTGGTGGCAATCGCTGGTGCGCCCTGCTGCCCCTCGACGTTGCTCAGGGCACCCCGAGCGTCAGTCGAGGGGTGCGCGGCCAGGGTGCCGGCGCCGAGCATCGCGGCGCCGCCACCTACCGCGGCGGCTCCTGCAGTTTTCAGAATGCGACGACGAGACACACGGGACGCTCTGGCCATCTCGAACCTCCTCAGCTTGCGGTGAGCGCATGGTAATCGAAGTCGGCGCTTCCGGCTTGACACCTCCGGGATTCGGCGCTACTTGTAGCGCCGTGGTCAGAAGCCTCGTCCTCCAGGCGGCGAGGGTCGGCGGCCTCCTCGCGCTCATCGGCCAGCCGGCATCGGCCGGCGGCCATCACGCCTTTGCCGCGGAATTCGACGCGAACAAGCCGGTCAGGTTCGAGAGAGCCGTCGTGCGGCGGATGGAGTGGGTGAATCCGCACGTCTGGATTCACGTCGAGGTCCCTGTCTCCGACGGCAAGGTGGAGCAGTGGGCGATCGAGGCGGGCACGCCGAACGTGCTCTTCCGCCGTGGCTTCACGAAGGAAGCGCTGCTCCCCGGCACGGTCATCATGGTCGAGGGGTATCGCGCCAAGGACGGCTCACGCCGGGCCAACGGGCGCGATCTCACGCTGCCCGACGGCCGGACGCTGTTCCTCGGCTCCGGCGGCACCGGTGCGCCGGGCGAACGGTAAGCCATGAGACGACGAGCGCGTGCGCTGCTCATCTCGATCGCGATGGTGTGCAGCGTGTTCGTCATCGCCGCCGCCACGCAGACGCGCTCGCCCCGCACGCCGTGGGGTGAGCCGGATCTCCAGGGCATCTGGAACGCCGAGACGCTGACGCCGCTCGAACGCCCCGCGCGCTGGGCCGGCACGCCGGTGCTGACGCCTCAAGAAGCGCAGGCGGTCGAGAAGTGGGTGGCGTCCGCGCTCGGCCGCGACGACCGGTCGCGCCGCGGGACGGAGCGCGACGTCGCCGGCGCGTACAACGAGCTCTGGAGCCCGCCGCGCAACGTCGGCCTCTCGGATCGCCGCACGGCCCTGATCGTCGATCCGGCGGACGGCCGCACTCCCGCGATGACGCCCGGGGCGCAGAAGCGGACGGCGGAGATGCGCGACTACCTGCGCGCGCTGCTCGAAGGGACGGCCAGCGGACCGGCCGGGGCGCCTCCGTCGCCGCGCCGCAGCGAGCCGCCGCCTGCCTACAACATCGACCGGATGAACCGCGCGGACGGCCCCGAGGATCGCTCCACGCTGGAGCGCTGCTTCGGCGCGCCGATGCCGGTGTTCAAGCGCGCCGTCTACCGCGTCGTGCAGTCGCCGCGCCGCGTGGGGATCTACGTGGACTTCGGCCAGGGCCAGGGCTTCCAGCGGACGATTCCCGTTGACGGCTCGCCGCACCTGCCCCCGTCGATTCGGCTGCTGCACGGCGACTCGCGCGGCCGGTGGGACGGGGACACGCTCGTGGTCAGCGTCGCGAACTTCACGCCGAAGACCGACTTCCGCGGCTCGCGCGAGAACCTGCGGCTCACCGAGCGGTTCCGCCGCGTCTCGCCGGATCGGATCGACTACCGCGTCACCGTGGAGGACCCGACCACGTGGACGCGCCCGTGGACGTTCGAGATCCCGTGGAACCGCGAGCCGGACAAGCCGAACCGCATCTACGAATCGACCTGTCACGAAGGCAACTACGGCCTGCTCGGCATGCTCGCCAACACGCGCGCAGCGGAACGGCTGTTCGCGGCCGGCCAGGGTCCCGACCCTGCCACGCAGGACAACGCCACCGGCGGCGCCACGGGCGAAGACCGCACCGTGGCGAACTTCCCGCGCTGACTTACTGAGCCTCGGGCGGATTCCCGGAGATGTGCAGCTCGTACAGCTCCGTCTCCGATGACGGCACCTGCCGCGTCACGTCAATCACCATTGTCTTGCCCTCCCAGTGCTTCACCAGCGTGTCCTTCCGCAGGTGGCCGAGATACGTCTCCTCGACCATCTCCATGCACCGGAACGGAATGAGGCGGGCGTTCGGCTCGAGGCGGCGGTAGAGGGGCAGCCGGATCGTCCACGGACGGGTGAAGACCTTCGGATCCTCGATGCGCGCCTCGTACTGGATCGCGTCGCGCGAGATCGGCGTGTAGCGCTCGGTGACACGCAGCGCGTCGCTGTGGAAGTTCCCGGAGCGATCGAACCAGGTGTACGGCGTGAAGCGCGAGACCTCGACGACCAGCGTGACGCCCTCCCACCGGCCGACGGAGTGACCCATGAACGCGTCGCCGGGGTACTGCGCCACCTCGTCGAGGTGGATCGTGCGATCCGCGTTGCGGAACTCGAACGCCATCATGATCTTCGTCGTGCCCTGAACGATCTCGAAGTTGTAGGGCAGGTACATGGCGCGCGGAATGCCGGGCAGGAAGCACTTGAGCTCCGGATCGCGGTCGAGCCAGTTCGCCTGGTTCTCCTTTTGCCGCGCCGCCGCCCACGGCTGATACGGAATCTCGTTGCCTTCGACGACACCCACGCCGGCGGGAATCCAGCCGGCGCTGCCGAGCGCCACGACGGGCGCCGCGAGCACGGGCACGTCGGCGTAGACGCCGCGCTGCGCGACCATCGGCCGCGCGTCGTGCGTCAGCAGGTCCCAGTTCGCGGACGAGTGCGCGTGCCAGATGCCGCTGAAATCAGGCCTGCCCGCCGGGGTGCGCGGGATCTGTCCGGCGTTGGGCGTGGTCTGCGCTCCGCGGAGCGGCGCCGCCAGCAGGAGCGCGGCGACAATGAGCGCTCCGACGATCCATGCGAAGAGAGGGCGCATAGGTCTCCTTACGGGCGACACGTGCGTCGCCCTACGGTCGATTCGCGAGGTCGCGGTAGACAGCCTCGATGAACATGTCCGTGGTCCACGGGCCCGTGTCGGCGCCGTAGAGCGCGTCGTAGTCGATCGTCGGCCGGGCGGCTTTCACGGCCTCGAGCGACAGGCCCTGCTTCACCATCGCCTGGATGCGGTCGCGGACGATGGCGACCATGTTGCGGTACTCGACGACGTCGGCCTCGTTCGAGATGGAGCCGCGGGCGGGAACGACGAGCGTGCCGCCCTGCTGGTTGAACTCCGGAATGGTCAGGTCGAGGACCTTCGTCAGCGCGTCGATGACGCCCTGCACCGAGCCGCCGCGCGCGAGGTCGATGACGGGATAGCTCGTGGTGGAGTAGACGTTGCCCGCGCTGACGACGTCCGAGCCGCGGAAATACACGAGGCTGTCGCCGTCGCTGTGCGCGGCCGGCTGGTGGAGCAGCTCGATGCCCTCGCCGTTGAGCGACAGCGTCTTCTTCGCCCCGAAGAACGTGCTGCTCGGCCACGAGGCAAACGGATGCCGCGATGCGCCGCCGGTTGGCGCGCTCATCCGGCCGAGCACGTGCTCGTGCGCGAGGATCGGCGCCGCCGCGCTCGCAATCCCGAAGTTGCCGGGGGCGTTGACGGCCGCCAGGTTCAGTCCCGCGGCGGCCAGCGCGGCGTTGCCGCCGATGCGGTCCTCGCCGGCGCTGGTGTTCACGATGTAGCGGATCGGCCGGGTGGAGAGCGTCCGCAGCGCGGCCAGGATGCGGTCGCTCCACGCCGCAGTGCCGGTATCGACGACGAGGATGCCGTCGCTGCCGACCTGCGCGGTCACGTTGGCGCCTCCCGCCACCAGCATGTAAACGTTGCCCTTGACCCGCAGCACCTCCACCGTGTCGCTCACCGGCGGCCGCGGGGCTGTCGCCTTCGGCGCGTCGGTGAGGATGCGGCCCGAGACGGGCGCCGTGGATCGCGCGCTGCCGGCGCGGAGCTGCCGGATGCGCTCCGTGTACTCCGGGTACATCGTCTGCGCGCCGCCGCGCGTGGCCTCGAGCGGCAGGTTGAACCGCTTCGCGAACTCCTCGTGGCGCGTGCCGAGCGGATAGCTCGGGACCCACGACGCCGGCATCCCGGCCACTTCGTCCACGACCTCGAACGGAATGCGCGGCGGCAGCGTCTGGTTCGGCGCCCAGACGAAGTTCGACGTGCGCACGAGCGGCTCTTCGAGGTACGCCGGGTCCTCGACGACGGCGACGTGCAGCAGGTGCAGGTCGTGGCGGACGAAGTACTCGGTCATCCGGCTCAGCGGGCTCGCAATCGTGCCGTTGCGGTGGAGGAATCCGCTCTTCATGTGCGTGGTCGTGACCTCGAGCGCGTTGCCCTGCCACACGCCGGTGGAGAAGCCCTCCCACTTGTGCTCCGCATGGGGCGACGGATGCGGGCGGCCGTCCATCCAGATGGTCCGGTCCGCGTTCCCGAAGAGGTTCGTGATCGTGTAGGCGACGATCTGGTTCGTGGCCGGGTCGGTGACCGCCTGCATGCGGAAGTTCGGGAAGGGCCCGCGCATCGAGTACTGCGCCGCGTGCGGGCGCGTCTGCTGCTCCGGCTGCGACATGATCGCCGCGTCCCAGCTCTCTGCCCGCACCCGGCCGGCTTCCTTCAGCGGGAAGCCGGCGTAGTCACCGAGCTCCGGGCCCGGGATGCGATGGACTTCGTCCTCGTGACGGGAGCGCGCGGTCCATTCGCCGGTGAGGTCGATCGGCACCGTCTGTTGCGCAGCGACCGACGCCGACGACAGCAGCAGAGCCAGGAACGCCACCCGTTTCGGCATACAGCCGGGATTGTACGCGGGAACGATTCGATGGTAGGGTAGAGCATCCGAATCCTGGTCAGGATCAACGGTCTGTACTCGGGAACGGCCACGTGCTCGGCGTCTTTCTTCGGCCGGTTCCCTTTAATCGAGGAGTAAAGCGTTTATGTCGTCTCGTTCTCTTCTCTGTGTCGTGTTGTGTGCCGCGCTCGCGGCGCCGCTGGCCGCCCAGACCCCGCAGGGCTGGCGCATGCGCGTGGACGAAAGCACCAGCGCCGAGGATCCGGACGATCGGCCGGACCTGAAAGTCGTCACGGTCGGCTCCGGCATGCGCGTCACCGGCGGGCCGGCGGGGACGTTCTGGAACCCGAAGGACGCGGTGACGGGCAACTTCGCCGTGCGCGCCAGCTTCACGCTCATGAAGCCGAGCAGCCACACCAACTACTACGGGCTGATCTTCGGCGGGCGTGACATCGAGGGGCCGAAGCAGACCTACGTCTACTTCCTCGTCGCCCAGAACGGCACGTACCTGATCCGCCGCCGCGCGGGCGAGGAGGTGACCGACATCCAGGGCCGCATGATGCACGCCGCCGTGCAGCGTCCGGACGCGAAGGGCACGTCCGTCAACGCGCTCGAGGTCCGCGTGGCGGGGAACACCGTCTCGTACGTCATCAACGGAACGGTCGTGCACACGGCGCCGAAGGGCGCGCTCGTCACCGACGGCCTCGTCGGCGTGCGCGTGAACCACGTGCTCGACGTGCAGGTGGACGGGTTTACGGTACAGCGGGGCTGACGGCCGGTCGCGTGGAGCCGCGTGGTCTGCGAATCACGCGGTTCCACCACATCACCGCGCCGGTGACGAACAGCATCGCCGGCACCAGGCCCACCGCGGCCCACACGGCCTGCAGCCACCCGTTGCGCCAGCGCCCGAAGTGGAGCCGCGTCATCCACGCCAGGATGCGGTCGCCCGGCGTTTCCATGGCCTCCGGCAGCCCGAAGAGGAACTCGTTCGCCTTGCTGAACGGCTCGGGGATGCCGAGATACGCGCCGGAAATGCCCCACAGGAAGACGAACCCGAACAGCCAGAAGCCGAACGCGCCGTGCAGGTCCCAGAAGAAGCGCGGCCACGTCGCTTCGTGGTGGACCCACAGGCTGCGCTTCCAGCGCGTGACGCCCGGCCACCAGACGACGAGCCCGGTGACGGCCAGCACGGTGACGACCCAGCTCAACGCACCGTTCCACCAGCGCCCGTCGATCCCCATCAGCAGCTCGTCGTGGAGCTGCGCCACCCAGAGGATCCAGGCCTCGCCATCCGTGAAGCTCTCGCCGAGGTCCTCGCCGGTATAGGGATTCAGCAGCCGCTCGCGCGCGTCCTCACCCGCTTTCTCCAGCCGCACGGTGATGGTCGGGTCGCGCCGCGTGACACGGTCGCCGACGAACGTCGCCACGAACCCGGGATGCGCGCGCTCGGCGGCCGCCTTGAGCTGCTCCGAGGTCTGCCGCGGCGCGTCGGCCAGGAACTCCGGGCGCGGCGACGCCAGCGCCCGCTGCAGCTCGAGGCGGTAGACGAGCACACTGCCCGTGAGGCTCAGGACGACGATGTAGAGACCGACGAGGAGGCCGGTCCACAGATGAATCTGGAAGAGGGCGCGGCGCAGCCAGACCTTCTGCGGCTGCCGCACCCAGCGCTGCCACAGGTTCACAGGCGAGAGATTGTATTACTGCTGCGCGCCGAGCCAGCGCGTCAGGGGGGCGGACTGGCGCGCGGTCGGCGCGGCGCAGGTCTCGATGCGCTCGAGCCCCTGCCGGAGCGACCGGTTGGACGTCGGCACGGGGTTCTTCTCGAAGAACTGACGGATGTCCGCGGCAGCCTGCGTGGAGCAGAACGCGCCGAGCGTGCCGACGATCGTCGGAATACCCTGGAACGTCCCGAGCTTCGCGACCAGCGTGGGCCACTGCGCGCGGGTGAACGCCCACGCCGCCTCGCGGCCCCACGGCGTGCCCGGCACCAGCGCGATCAGGGTGCCGGTATCCTGCGTCCGCACAGCGGGTGAGATGGCGTACTGCAGCGTGCGCGCCACGAGCGCCGGATCCCGGAAATAGGGCAGCGCGTTGAAGAAGCGGAAGTACTCCTCGGGTTGGCCGTGTGCTTCTCGATCTGGGCGACATACTGCGCGTAGAGCGCCGCGTCACCGCCGACGGCGGCGACGCGGAGCACGGCGGGCGCCGACGTTCCCGGCAGCGACGAAGGGTTCGCCATGTACTGCGCGGCGAGCTCGCGCGCGCGGCGTTGCACGTCGGGATCGTTTCCGGCGATGCCGACCAGCGCCAGCAGCTCCGCGCGGCGGCTGTGGCGCTCGTCGGTGTCGCCCGCCCCACCCGGCAAGCCGAGCGCCGTCAGCGCCGGACCGACGCGCGCGCGAATCCACCGCTGATAGCGCTCCTGATCCGCCGCCGGGACCATGTCCTCGCCGATCGCGGTCAGGCGGGCGTTGATCATGTTGATGACCGCGGGGCTCTCGTCGCTGGCCAGCGAGGCGCGAGCTCTCGTACCGGTTCAACCGGCTCACCGTCGACGGTGCGGCGAAGGGCGCGGCCATCGGCGGCGCCGCGGGCACGGGCACCGTGCTGGCGACGCGCGGCGAGGAAGTGCGCCTCGGGCCGGGCGCGCAGGTGACGACGCGGCTGACCGCGCGGCTCACCGTGCGCGTGAAGCTGTAACGGCCTCTTCGATCGCGGCTGACACGAGATCGGCCTGCGCGGGGTTGGTGAGGAACTGAAACTCCCGCAGGCCGGTGTCCACGTGCACCACCCGCAGGCCGGCGCGCAGCGGCGCGCCGGCCGCCCCGTTCACCGCATCATCCCACCGGGCCAGCTCGCGCGACGTGCGCGTAAGGTGGTCGGGCCGGTTCAGAAACGCTCCGAGCGCGCCGGCCGCGTCGCCAGGCAGGCCCGCGGCGCGCCGCGAGAACACGCGCGTCGCACGCAGCAGCCCTGAGCGCGCGAGCCATGGCGAGGCGTCCACGAGCCGCGTCGCCCGCTCACGCCGCTCGGTCACTTCGCCTGACCGGCGCTCGTCCACGAGGACCAGCGCGGCGAGGTCGTCGCCGAACTGGGACGCGTACAGCGTCGCCAGCGCGGCGCCGAGCTCCTGCCCGGCGAGGACGTAGGGCATGGGCTCGCCGGCCGCCACGAGCAGCGCGTGGAGCTGCTCGGGCACGATCAGCGGGTCGTACGGGCGCTCACCCCACTCGCTCCAGCCAAGCCCGGCCCGGTCGTAGCTGCAGACGCGCGTCGTTCGGGCGACGCGCTGCTGCACCCTGCCCCAGGCCGCGGACATGCCGCCGGCGGGCGCCTCGAGCACGACGACCGGTGCGCCGTCGCCTTCGCAGTCGAGATGGAGCTGATGGCCGCCGACGTTGAGCATGCGGCCGGGGTGGGGGAAGCGGCGCCGCTCGAGCGCCGTCGCCACGCCTTGATAGGTCGCGCCGGCCAGCGCGACGAACAAGACCACCGCGCCCACGGTGAGCAGCGTCCGGCGCAGCCGTCCGGTCACGATTCGGATTCGCCGAGGCCGTACTTCTCGATGCGCGAGTAGAGCTGCGCCCGCGTGAGGCCGAGCAGCTTGGCGGCCCGGGTCTTGTTGTGGCGCGCCTGCGCGAGCGCCTTCACGACGAGCGACTTCTCGACGGCTTCGAGATTCACGCCGGTGGCGGGGAAGACGGCGAGCGACGGCATGGTGCCGTCCGCCGCGGGCGCCGCCGCCGGCGCCTGCTTGCGCGGCGCGGTGACGGGCAGGTGCTCGCTGCGGATCAGGCCGCCGTCGGCGAGGATCACCGCGCGCTCGATCGCGTTGCGCAGCTCGCGCACGTTGCCCGGCCAGCTGTAGGCGACGAGCTGATCCTTGGCGTCCTGCGCGATGCCGGCGGGCGGCCGCCCGACGGTCTCGCTGATCTCGGCAAGGAACGTTTCCGCGAGCTCGATGATGTCGTCCGCGCGCTCGCGCAGCGGCGGCAGCGCGATCTCGAACACGCCGAGGCGATAGTAGAGGTCTTCGCGGAACAGGCCGCGCTGCATCGCGCCGTGCAGGTCGCGGTTGGTGGCCGCGATCACGCGGATGTCGGCGTGGCTCACGCGCGTGCTGCCAAGGCGCTGGAACTCCCGGTTCTCCAGCACGCGCAGCAGCTTCGCCTGGACGACGGGGGCCATCTCGCCGACTTCGTCGAGGAAGAGCACGCCGCCGTTGGCCTGCTCGATGCGGCCCGGCTTCGCGTTGACGGCGCCCGTGAACGCGCCCCGCTCGTGGCCGAAGAGCTCCGACTCGAGGAGCTGGTCGGGAAGCGCGGCGCAGTTGATCGCCACAAACGGCCCGCCGCTGCGGCGCGAGCCGGCATGGATGAAGCGCGCGATCACTTCCTTGCCCGTGCCGGATTCACCCGTCAGGAGCACGGTCGTTTCGGTCTGCGCCACGCGCGCCGAGTGCGCCAGGACGTCCTTCCACAGCCTCGACGCGCCCACGACGCGCCGCTGCCCCGTGCGCGATTCGAGCTCCCGGGTGAGCGTCGCGACCTGCGCCTCGAGGCGAGCCGCCGTCTCGCGCGCGGCGGCATCGCGCCGCTCGGCCTCGGCCAGCTGCTGATGCGACAGCGCCAGGGCAAGGTGGTTGGCGCACCGGCGCGCGAAGTGGATGTCGTTCTCGGTGTACTGCGCCGTCTGCCGCGACAGGAACAGCAGCGATCCGAACACGCCGGTGCCGAGCGGCATCGGGACGCGCAGCAGCGACTGCACGCCGAGCCGGTTGAAGATCCGGCCGCGCACGCTGTCGGGCACGATCTCGGTCTCCACGTCGTGCACGACGTAGGGCTCGCGGTGCAGGAGGGCGCGGTCGGTCTCGGTGAGGATCGTCGGCGCCCAGAAGCCGGCGTCGTTCACCTGCGCGCCCGCCATCGCGTACACCCGGAACGACTTGCCGTCGTCGGCCCACGAGGTGAGGGCGAGGATGTCGTGCGGCAGGCCGCCGCGGATGACGGACGAGACCTCCGAGAAGATCTGGCGGATGTCGAGTGTCTCCGAGACCGCGTGCAGCAGGCGCTCGAGGCTGTCGAGCCGCTCCCGCCGCAGCGACTCCGTGCTGCGGAAGGCGTCGTGCTGCAGCGCCAGCGCCAGCAGGTCCGACACGGGCTCCAGCAACTGCTGGTGCGCTTCGGTGAAGACGTCGGGCCGGCTCGACGTGCACCAGACCGCGCCGTGCACGTGCGCCTCGTCGCGGATGGTGCAGATGATGCGCGAGCGGGTGTCGGCGTCGAGCGGCGGCACGGTGCCCGCGCCGGCGTCGGCGATGCGGTAGCGCGTGACCTCCATCTCGCCAGACGACCGGATCACGTACAGGACCACCGAGTCAGCCCGGTCCAGGCGCAGCAGGTGGAGCCGCTCGAAGGGGATCGCATCGCGCAGCACGGCTGCCAGCGGCGGCATCACGTCGCCCAGCGAGCCAGCCTCGGCGACGAGCCGTGCAACGGCCGTAAGTACAGTCGATGCGTCAGTTTGCGGCATGTACAAGCGTCGGACCCCCAGTATAATCCGTGCCCCAGTGCCCCAACTTTCACGCGGCCTTTCGTGGGTCGATCTGAGCTTCCTCGGCCGTCCACACACCATCGCGACGGGCGTGATCGAAGGCGCCGGAACGCTCGCGCTGGTCGATCCCGGGCCCTCGACCTGCCTCGAGACGCTGGATCTGCAGCTCCAGGGACAGGGCCTCCGGCTGAGTGAGGTCACCCACATCCTGCTCACGCACATTCATCTCGATCACGCCGGCGCCACGGGCACGATCGTCCGTCGTCATCCGGGCATCACCGTGTACGTGCACGAGCGCGGCGCGCCGCACATGCACGACCCGGCGAAGCTGCTGTCGAGCGCCACGCGACTCTACGGCGAGGAGATGGACCGGTTGTGGGGCGCGTTCGAGCCGGTGCCGGCGACCAATCTCGTGCCGCTGCGCGGCGGCGAGCGCCTGGAGGCCGGCGGACGGCGATTCCACGTCGCGTACACGCCGGGCCATGCGTCACATCACGTGAGCTACTTCGACGCGGACAGCGGCGTCGCGTTCGTCGGCGATACGGCGGGCGTCCGCATCGACGGCGGCTACCTCGTCGCGCCCACGCCGCCGCCGGACATCGACATCGAGCTGTGGACCAAGAGCGCGGCGACGATCGAGGCGTGGTCGCCGGCGACGCTGTTCCTCACGCACTTCGGCCCGGCGCAGGACGTGCGGCCTCACCTGCGGATGCTGCTGGACAACCTGAAGACCGCGGCCGGATTCGTGCGGACGCTGCTGGAGCAGCCCGGGACCGACGACGAGCGCCGCGCGCGGTTCGCGGAGCAGTTCGACCGCGAGCTGCGGCGCACGATGAACGACGCGCAGGTGGCCGCCTACGCCCTGGCGTCACCAACCTGGATCCTGTGGCTCGGGCTGGCGCGCTACTGGAGAGCGCGCGGCGTCGGGTCGGGATCCGGCTGAGACCAGACGCCGCCGTACACGTCCTCCGTACGGGGCGCCCCCCCAGAGCGGCCTCAGCCGGGTCCCTGAGGTCAGTTCGCGACGGCGACCGACGCGGTGCGCACGCGGGGACGGGCGGCGATGCGGCCCGGCTCCACGAGCAGGCGCAGCGCATAGCCCTGCGGCGTGCCGGTCGCGGACCGGTACCGGCCGACGCGGTACACCGCCGACAGCACCTTGCCCTGCCGCAGCACGGCGGGCAGGTCCATGCAGTCGCGCGCGGCGCGCTCCACCTGGAAGTGCACCAGGCGATAGAGCGGAATCGACGCGGGCACCTGGCACTCGACGAAGGCATCCACGTCGCTGACGTCGCGCGTGATCACCGAGACGAAACGCAGCGTGCCGCTGCCGTCGCGCCACGTGAGCCGTCCCGGCACGGAGATCTTCTTGCGGTCACCGATCCGCGGCTGGCGGAGCGGCGGTGTCTGAGGAGTCGCAACCGTTTCCATGCACGGGTCTATATCAATGTGAAGGCCGCTGTCGCTCTTGTCAGCCCGTTTGGTTGCACAGGCTGTAACTCATTGATAAGACAGTGGAAACGTGCGTGGGAAGAATCGTGATGAGGCGCTATGGTGGATATATTGTATCCACTACCATGTATACCTGATTACTGAGTATCCGTCATCGCGCCATCGAGTCCGAGACGACGCAGCTTCAGGTAGAGCCCGCGGCGGGTCAGGCCCAGCACTCGCGCGGTTTCAGAGATGTTTCCGCTCGTGCGGTCGAGCGTGGACTTGATCATGTCGCGCTCGACCTGCTCGATCGCCGCGGCAAGATTTCGGGGAGTTACCCCACGCGCGCCGATGCCCAACGTCGCGGCGCCGGCGCCGGTCGGCGCGGGTGCGGAGAGGTCGGCGGACAAGTGTTCGGGCGCGATGGCACCGCCCGGCGCGCTCATGGCCACCGCGCGCTGGATCTCGTTGCGGAGCTGACGGACGTTGCCCGGCCACCAGTAATTCGCAAACAGGTCGAGCGTCGCCGAGCTGAGGTGCACATCCGGCTTGCCCAGCCGATCTGACGCCTCGCGCAGGAAAAACGTACTCAGGTGCGGGATCTCTTCGCGCCGTTCGCGGAGCGGCGGGACGTGGATGCGGATTACGCTCAGCCGGTAGTAGAGATCCTCCCGGAACTTCCCCTCGGCGACGCGCTGCTCGAGGTCGGCGTTGGTTGCCGCGAGCACGCGCACGTCCACCGCCTGGGGCCGCGTCTCGCCGACCGGCATGATCTCGCCCTGCTCGAGGAAGCGGAGCAGCTTCGGCTGGATGTCGAGCGGCAGGTCGCCGATCTCGTCGAGGAACAGCGTGCCGCCGATGGCGGATCGGATGAGGCCCTGCTGATCGGTCACCGCGCCCGTGAAGCTGCCGCGGCGATGGCCGAACAACTGGCTGTCGGCGAGCTCGCGCGTCGTCGTCGTGCAGTTGTAGGGCAGGAACATCGCGGCGCGGCGGGGCGAGCCGACGTGGATCGCGCGCGCAACGAGGTCCTTGCCGGTGCCGCTCTCGCCGGTGATGAGCACCGTCAGGTCGTGTCCCTGCAGCCGCTGAATCTGTTCGACGACGCGGTTCATCGTGGTGCTGGCACAGATGAAGCCGGGGAGCAGCGGCTCGATCGGACGTTCGGTGCCCTGCTCGACCGTCTGGGGAGGCCGCTCGCGCGCCCCGCACAGCTCGAACCCCTGGCGGGCCACCGCGCCGAACATCCGCAGGCGCCGCAGCGCGTCCCCACCCATCCGTCCGGCCGCCACCACGGTACAGAAGCGCGGACCGTCGTGATGGCGACCGAGCGGCTCGGTCAGGAGCAGGCCGTCGCCGTACTCCCGGCTGCCCTGGCTCGCCGCGCGGGCGAGCGCCCGCGCCACGTCCTCGTCGCACCCGGCGAAGGAGAGGACGCGCGGGTCGCCGCCGGGAGGTGCGACGAAGACGACGGTTGCATCGGCTTCAGTCGTTTCGTGGACCGCCGCCGACGTCTCGCGCGCGAGGAGGTCGGGCATCACCGCGGCATCCACGAGCCGGCGAACCACCGCCTCGTCGATGTCGGTAATCGAGGCGGCGGCACCCGCCTGCGCGTCCGTTTCCAACCGGGCGCGGACCGCCGCAACGTCCTCGAGATCGCGCTCGGCGCCGAGCGACCTGAAAATGGCCTCCGCCTGGTCCAGGTATCGAGCCCCGGTCGCCGGAGTCCCGGCTTTGACGGCGACGCGGGCGAGGGCGACCTGGCTGAGCGCTTCCTGGTGGCGCTCGCCGAGGAGGTTGAAGACCGTGGCGCTCTGCGCGTAGTCGTGATGCGCCGCCAGCGGACGTCCGGCACGCTCGTGCACGGCGCCGCGGATGCGAAGGAACTCTCCCCAGTTCGAGGGGACCACTCGGGCCTCGAGCCGTCCCTCACAGGCCGCGAGCCGGCGCTCCGCTTCGGTCACGCGGCCGGCGGCGACGAGCGCTTCGCAGGCGCCGAGCTCGGCCATCGTCGCTTCCGCACCGGGGATGCCCGGCGTCTGAATGAGCTCTTCGGCCATGGCGAGCGCGTCCTCGCACGCCCCGCGGCGGATCGCGACCTTGATGCTGAGCACCTTCGGTCCCCACTCGTACCAGCGCGTGGTCCGCGTGTTGGCGCCGAAGGCTTCGCCTGCCTGCCGGAGACAGTCGGCCGCCTTCTCGTAGGCGCCGCGCATCAGGTGAATCTGCGCGAGCGTGTCGAACACCGCGCCGGTGGCCTCGGCAAAGCGGACGGCGGTGCGGGCCTTCAGCATGCGGTCCAGGATCTGCTCCGCCCGCTCCAGCTCGCCGACCTGCACGAAGATGGCGCCGAGGGTGGCGAGCGCGACCGCCAGGCCATGCGCCGAGCCGTGTGCTTCGTGGATCGCCACGCTGCGCTCCGCCAGCGCCAGCGCCTGGTCGTGCTGGTGGCGCAGGAGCGCGACGTTGGCCTGGTTGTGCACGATCGTGGCGAGCACGTCGTTGGCGGGAATCGCCATGGCGAGGCGCTCACCCTGGCGGAGCGCGGCGGTGGCGTCGTCGTGGCGCCCCGTCTGCGCGAGCAGGACGCCCGACAGCGAGTGGACCAAGGCAAGATGACGACGGTCGCCGGCGGCGTGCAGCGCCGACGCCGCCTCGGTCAGGTGATCGCGGACGATCCGCAGGTCGCCGACCTGGCGATAGCACAGGGCGAGCTCGAAGTGCGCGAGCCCGATGCCACGCGAGTCATGCGCCAGCTCCGCGTGCTTCAGCGCGCGCGTCTGCAGCGCGATCGCACGCGACGTCTCGCCCTTCGCGAAATTGATCTTTCCGTGCAGCCGCCAGATTGCCGCCAGCTGCGCGTCGCCGGCCGGCTCCCGGAGCATGTCCGGCGTGCGGCCGAGCGCGTTGGCCGCCTGCGTGAGATCGTCCTGCAGCAGCCACGCTTCCGCCAGCAGGGCGCGAAGCGTCAGCTCGTCTTCGCGGGTGAGCGAGCTGCTCCGTAGGAGCGGCGCCAGGAGCTGGGTCGCTTCGGCGCCGCGGCCACGCTCCAGCGCAGCCGACGCCCGGCCAAGGACCGACGGGACGGATCCGGTTGGTGGCACGAGGGATACAAAGTATACAACCTCAGCTAACTAGCTGAGCCAGAAGGCTCTCCAAGACCGCCACATCGCGTGTGGGGAGGGCCAGATGCAGGGCTCGGCGGCCCAGGCGGTCGAGCGACGTGAAGTCGCCGAGCGCCTGGGCAAGCTCGAGCACGCCGAAGGAAAAGGGTGCGCCGGGAATGGGCAGATCCTCGGCAGCAGGGGCGGTCACGATCACGAACACGCCCGTGTTGGGGCCGCCCTTGTGCAGCTGCCCGGTCGAGTGCAGGTAGCGCGGACCGTAGCCGAGCATCGAGGCGCACTGGTGGCGGCTGCTGACAGCGGTGCAGGCCCCCCGGAGCACCGGCGCGTAGTCGGCGTGCTCGCTTGGCAGGTAGGCGAGCAGCGCGAAATAGTCGCCAGGCTTCAGCGTCTGCAGGAACGAGAGCGGTGATGCGGTGCCGAGGGCCTGCTGCGCGGCGTCGGACAGCGTCAGCCGGCTCCCGTTCATCGCGGCGTGCGGCTCAGGTGTCGGCAGGCGACGCTGCGCCGCGTAGGTCTCGAGCAGCACCCGCGTCGCATCCTTTGCCGTCTGCACGTTCGGCTCGTCGAACGGGTTGATGTCGAGCAGGAACCCCGCCGCCGCGGTCGCGACTTCCCAGCGGAAGAATTCGGCGCCGAGCGACAGGAGGTCGCCGTCCGTCGTCACCGACACGACGAGACGGTCGTCGCCGGGCGGCACGGACGGATCGTCGCCGGCGATGGGCACCACGCCCTCGCCCTGCTTGCCCGTGCTCTCGGCGACGAGCTGCTCGACCCACAGGCCGAACGGCCAGAGCTGTTCAGGCATGCGGAGCGTCAGCTTGTCGCGCCCGATGCGCGCGGCGGCGCCCATGGCCGCACCGAGCGCAAGCCCCGGGTTCACGGTGGGATCTTCGGCGCGGCACGCCGCGGCCATCTCGCGCGCGGACGCGAGGAGCTTGTCGAGGTCGATCCCCATCAGCGCCGCGGGCACCATCCCGAAGAACGACAGCACGGAGTAGCGGCCCCCGATATCGCCCGGGTTGACGAACGTCTCGCGGTAGCCCTGCTCGGTGGCGCGCGCGTGCAGCGCGGTGCCCTCGTCGGTAATGGCGATGAAGCGCGAGCCGACGTCCGCGATGCCGGCCGCGCGCAGTCGATGCTCGGCCTCGGCGGCCATGACGTTCGGCTCGATGGTGCCGCCGGACTTGCTGGCGAGGACGAACACCGATGTCGCCGCGCGCGCGAGCGCGGCACGCACGGCGTCGGGGTCCACCGAGTCGAGCACGTGGAAGCGTGGAAAGCCGGGCGCCACGCCGACGATGGAGCGCAAGACCTCGGGCGCGAGGCTCGATCCGCCCATGCCGAGCAGCACGACGTCGGTGATCCCGTCGCGCGCGACCGCCTCCGCGCAGGCGCGCAGGCGCCCGACGTGCGGCGAGACGGCGTCCATGGCCGTCAGCCACCCGAGACGGTTGCCGATCAGCTTCTGAACGGCGGCGTCCGGGCTCCAGACGTCGAGGCGCCGGCTCCAGAGCGCGTCGGCGAAGCGTGACGTGGTGAGCCGGTCGTAGGCTTTGGCGAGGGCCGCGGCGATGGGGGCGGAATCGATCGAAACGGTCACGTGAATGGGTGGAACGCGATGGCGTGCAGGAACGTCTGAGACCTTATAACATAAGGACTTTCAAGCAGATGTCCCGTATTCGCCGTCTTCTTCCGCTCGTGTTGCTGCTCGCGGTGGGCTGCGCCCCCTCCGAGGACTCCGCGTCTTCAAGCACCCGGGCAACAGAGAACCCGGGAACGGGTTCCCGTTCGCCCGTTGCCCGGCCGCGTGTCGTGTTCCTCGGCGACAGCCTGACCGCCGGTCTCGGACTGCCTCGCGAGCAGTCGGTCCCATCGCTCGTGCAGGCGCGGCTCGACGCGGCAGGCTACAACTACGAGGTCGTGAACGCCGGAGTCTCGGGTGACACCTCCGCCGGCGGGCTCAGCCGTCTGGACTGGTCGCTCGACGGCGACGTCGACGTACTGGTCATCGAGCTCGGCGCCAACGACGGCCTGCGCGGCCTGCCGCCCGCGCAGATGAAGAAGAACCTCGAGGAGATCGTCACGCGCGCGAAGTCGCGCGGCATCACCGTGATCCTCACGGGGATGGAGGCGCCGCCGAACTACGGGCCGCTCTACACGGCCGAGTTCCGCAACGTGTTCAAGGACCTGGCCGACGACCACGACGTGGCATTCGTGCCGTTCTTCCTCGAAGGGGTCGCCGGCAACCCGACGCTCAATCAGCGCGACGGAATCCACCCCAACGCCGAAGGCGCCCGCATCGTCGAGCAGCTCGTCTGGCAGACGCTCGAGCCGGTGCTCGAGAAATGATTGAACTACGCGGCGTCTCGAAGACGGTCCAGAGCGGGGGCCGTCCGCTGACGATTCTGCACCCGCTCGATCTCTCGATCGAGTCGGGCCGCTTCGTCGCGATCGTCGGCCCCTCCGGCAGCGGCAAGTCGACGCTGCTGGGGCTCATCGCCGGGCTGGACGCCCCGTCGACCGGGGAAGTGGTCATCGACGGCGTGGACATCACGGAGCTCGGGGAAGACGCGCTGGCGCGGCTGCGCGGCGAGAAGATCGGCTTCGTGTTCCAGTTTTTCCACCTCGTCCCGTCGCTCACCGCGTTCGAGAACATCCTGGTGCCGATGGAGATCGCGGGCCGGCGCGACGCCGCGGCGCGGGCGACACAGCTCATCGACGAGGTGGGACTGTCGGATCGCGGCCATCACTATCCGTCGCAGCTCTCGGGCGGCGAGCAGCAGCGCGTCGCCATTGCGCGCGCGCTCGCCAACGACCCGCCGATCGTGCTCGCCGACGAGCCGACGGGCAACCTCGATTCGACCACCGGGCGCCATATCATGGACCTGCTGCTGCACGTGCGGCGGACGCGCACGTCCACGCTCGTCCTCGTCACGCACGACGCGGAGCTGGCGTCGCTGGCCGACACGCGGCTCGTGCTGCGTGACGGCCGTCCCGTGGAGACGCCGATGGAGGCCCTGCCGTGAGCTTCGTCATCCGCATGGCGCTGCGCGAGATCCGCGCGTCGTGGCAGCGGCTGCTGTTCTTCTTCGTCTGCATCGCGGTGGGCGTGGGATCGATCGTGGCGCTCCGGGCCGTCATCCAGAACGTTCGCATCGCCCTGGACGGGGAAGCGCGGACGCTGGTCGGCGCCGACGTCGTCGTCTCCACCAACCGGCCATGGTCGCCCGCGGTGCTCCAGCGGCTCGAGGCCGAGCAGCGCGCTGGCCGCATCACGCAGCGTTCCGAGGCGGCCGAGATCCCGACGATGGTGCGGCCGGCGGATCCGGCGAAGCCGGCGACGCGGATGGTGGAGCTGCGCGCGGTGGGGCCTGAGTTCCCGATGTACGGGACGCTGACGCTGCGCGACCGTCCGTACTCCCACGACCTGCTGCGCAACGGCGGCGCCGTCGTCCGGCCGGAGCTGCTGGCGCAGTTCGGCCTGGAGGTGGGCGACCGCATCCTCATCGGCACCGCGCCGTTCGAGATTCGCGGCGTCATCACCGCCGAGCCCGGCCGCCGCATCGGCGCGTTCACCCTCGGGCCGCGCGTCATCATCGACCGGCAGGACCTCGAGGCGACGGGCCTGCTCGCCTTCGGCAGCCGCGCGAACTTCCAGCAGCTGCTCAAGATCCCGGACGAGGTGTCGTCGGCGGTGAACACCGAGCTGCGCGAGGCGTTCGCCAACGAGTTCGTGAACATCCGCTGGTACCGCCGCACGGAAGACCAGATGGGGGAGAACCTCACGCGGGCCGAGAACTACCTCAGCCTCGTCGGCCTCGTGGTCCTGATCCTCGGCGGCATCGGCGTGTCGAGCGTCACGCGCGTCTTCGTGCAGCAGAAGGTCCGCAGCATCGCGATCCTGAAGTGCGTCGGCGGCACCTCACCGCAGATGCTCGCGGTCTACATGACGCAGGTGCTGCTGCTCGGCCTGGCGGGCAGCGCGCTGGGCGTGGGGCTGGCGGCCGTGGCCATTGCCGCCGTGCCGTCGTTTGTCGGCGAGCTGGCGACGCTGCTGCCGCCCGAGTACGGGTTGACCCGGTCGGCCGTGCTGCAGGGACTGGCGATCGGCTTGCTCGTCTCGATCCTGTTCTCGCTGGTGCCGCTGCTCGAAGTGCGCCATGTGAAGCCGTCGCTGCTGCTGCGGCAGGACATCCCGGCGCCGCCCGGGATCGACTGGCTGAAGTGGGGGGTGACGGGTGCGGTCGCCGCGTCGCTCGTTGCCGTCGCCTCCTGGCAGGCGGGCTCGGTGACCGTCGGCCTGATCCTGTCGGGCGGCTTCGTGGCGATCGCGTTCGTCCTGCATCTGGCCGGCGTCGCGCTCGTGCGCGCGGTGCAGCCCCTTCGCCATTCGCGCTACTTCCCGCTGCGGCAGGCCGTCCTGCACATCGCGCGGCCCGGCAACCAGACGCGCGTGATCCTGCTCGCGGTCGGGCTCGGCGCCTTCTTCGTCCTCGGGGTGCGCTCCCTGCAGGCGAACCTGCTGCGCGACTTCGCGATCCAGGCCGGCCCCGACGCGCCCGACATGTTCCTCATCGACATCCAGCAGGATCAGCGCGACCGGCTCGCCGCGTTCCTCGACGCGTCCAACGGCGACGCGCCGCCGCCGCGCATCATGCCGACGCTCCGCGCCCGCGTGGTCTCCGTGCAGGGGCGGGAGATGGATCTGGACAGCTACCAGCAGGTCCGGGGACGCGGCCTGGCCCGTGAGTACACCGTCACGTACCGGCCGCACCTCGAGGCCAACGAGCGGATTATCGACGGCGAGTGGTGGGGCGACACGCCGATGACCGGCGGGTCCGAGGTGTCGGTGGAGGAGCGGTTCAACGACCGCGACAACGACGGCAACTTCCGCATCGGCTCGCGCATCACGGTCGGCGACACGATGCAGTTCGACGTGCTCGGCCGCCGCATCACCGCGCGCGTGACCAGCGTGCGCCGCGTGGACTGGCAGGACTTCCGCGCCGGCGGCTTCATGTTCGTCTTCCGCCCGGGCACGTTCGACCAGGCGCCGCACACCTATATTTCGGCGCTGCAGGGCCCGCGCGATCCCGACACCCGCGCGCGGATGCAGGCGCAGCTCGTCTCGCAGTTCCCGAACGTCTCCGTGATCGATCTGCGCGAAATCCTGCAGACGATCCAGGGCCTCGTCAACAACGTCACGCTGGCCGTCACCGTCGTCGGCGCGCTGGTGCTGTTCAGCGGCGTGCTGATCCTGGTGGGCGCGGTGTCGATGACGAAGTTCCGCCGCGTCTACGAGGCCGCCATCCTCAAGACGCTCGGCGCCAGCGGCCGCCTCATTGCGACGATGCTCGCGCTCGAGTACGGCGTGCTGGGCGCCATTGCCGGCACCGTCGGCGCGCTTGGCGCCATCGCGCTCAGCTGGGCGGTCGCGCGCTTCGCGCTCGAGCTCCCCTGGGAGCCGACGCCGCTCATCACCGTCGCCGGCATCGCGGCGACGTCCGCGCTGGTCGCCGTCATCGGCGTGGCGGCCAGCCTCGATGTCCTGCGCCACAAGCCGCTCGCCACGCTCCGCGCCGAGTAGTATCATCACCTGTTAATCGGGATGGTAAGGGCGGGGCCGTGCGTCGCCCGTACGGAGTCAACATGGAAGTCGAGATCTTTCGGGACTCGTTGCTGCGCAAACGCGCCGAGCTGCTCGGCGGCACCGCCGCCAAGCCGCTGCAGTGGACGATGGAGAACAACTCCGGCCGCCAGGGCGACATGGCCGACCAGGCCAGCGGCAACAACGAAGTGCACATTCAGCTCAAGCTCAAGCAGACGGACGCGAAGATTCTTCAGGCGATCGACGAGGCCCTGCGCCGCATCGAGGCAGGGACCTACGGGGTGTGCCGCGACTGCGGCGAGCCGATCGCCGAGGCGCGGCTCAACGCCATCCCGTGGACGCGCGTCTGCATCACCTGCAAGGAAAAGCAGAACCCGTGAACCTCACCGATCTGCAGCCGCTGCTCACCGAGTTCACCGCCGATCGCCTGGCGCTCCTCCTCCGGCACGAGGCGGGCGCGCGCGCGGTCGGCCACTACGACTTCAACAACACCTACCAGTACGTGATCAGCCGCGAGGAGACGCACCTGCAGTGGCTGCAGAGCGCGCTCGCGGAGCTCGGCGCCGCGCTGCCGCCGCCGGCGGCCGCGATGGCCGTGCCCGAGGTGGAGAAGCCGAAGAAGCAGGCCGAGGCCGCCGCGTTCCGGCCGCTGCTCGACGACGACGCGCGCCGCCTCGGCGCGTTCGTGGCGAGATGGCGCCCGCGCGTGACGGAGATGACGCACGCGCGCCACCGCATCATGCTCGACGTCGTCCTCGGCGAGTCGCTGGAGCACCAGCGCCTCTTCGAGCAGGGCGCCGCGGGCATGGAGGACGTGCTCGGCCGCCGCACGGGCGGCGTGGCGCGTCAGGGCGCGGTGCTGCCCGCGCGCTGGATGGAATAAATGGGGTCGGGAGTCATTTTTCGAGGACACTCCCTGCGGATTTCTTGAGTGTCCTCGAAAAATGACTCCCGACCCCATTTCACTTCTGTCGCGATCGCGCTTGGCAGCAACCTGGGCGATCGTGACGCGCGCCTGCGCGAGGCGCTCGCCCTGCTCGGCTCCTCGATCTGGGAGCTTCGCGCGTCAGCCTTCCACGACACCGAGCCGGTCGGCGTCGGCCCTCAGCCTCCCTTCCTGAACGCCGCCGCGGTGGGGCAGACGACGCTCACCGCGCGGGAGCTGCTCTCGCTGCTGCTGGATCTGGAGCGGCAGCTCGGGCGCGAGCGCCCGTATCCGGGCGCGCCGCGGACGATCGATCTGGATCTGATTCTGTTCGGAGGGGCGGTGATCGACGAGCCGGGACTGATCGTGCCCCATCCGCGGTTCCGCGAGCGGCGATTCGTGCTCGAACCGCTCGCGGAGATCGCCCCGGACTGGGTCGATCCGGTTACGGGACGGACGGTTCGGGAGCTCGCTTCCGCAGTCCCTTGATCCCTTCCTCGAACAGCGTGTAGGCGGTCGGCACCAGCACGAGCGTCACCAGCGTGGAGGTGATGAGGCCGCCGATGACGACGCGGGCGAGCGGCGCCTGCAGCTCGCCGCCTTCGCCGAGCCCGATGGCCATCGGCACCAGGCCGAGGCCGGTCGCAATCGACGTCATGAGGATCGGCCGCAGGCGCGTGCGGCCGCCGATCTCCACCGCCTCGCGCAGCGCCATTCCGTCGCGGCGCCGGAGCGTGTTGACGTAGTCCACCAGCAGGATGGCGTTGCTGACGACGATGCCCGCCAGCATGATGACGCCGATGTAGGCCTGCATGCTGAAGGCGGTCCCGGTGAGGAGCAGGCTGAGCACGACGCCGATCGCGGCCGTCGGAATCGAGAACATGATGATGAACGGGTCGCGCAGCGACTCGTACTGCGAGGCCATGACCGCGTAGACGAGCAGCACGGCGAGCACCAGCACGAGCAGCAGCTGGCGGAAGGCCGCCGCCTGCTCCTCGACCTCGGCGCCGAAGCCGACGGCGAAGTCGGGGGGCACGCGAATCTGCGGGAGCTGGCCCTGCACCGCGGCCACCGCGTCGCTGAGCGGGATCTCCGTGTCCGCGTTCACGCGGGTGATCCGCTCCATGTTCTTGCGGTCGATCTGCACGGGCCCGGTCTCGCGCCCGACCTCGAGCAGGTTGCGGGCGGGAACGACCTGGCCGCCGGGCGTCGCCACCAGCACGTCGCCGATGTCGGAGACGCCCTCGCGGTCGGCTTCGCGCAGGCGGACGATGACGGGATACTCGTTGCCGCGCTCGCGGTACTGCGCGGCGGTGGTCCCGGCGACGTTGGTCTGAATGGTGTTGGTCACCGCCTGCGGCGTCATCCCGAGCACCGCCGCCTTCGGCCGATCGACGCGGATGGCGATTTCGGGCCGCCCTTCTTCGCGCCCGAGCTGGACGTCGGCCAGGCCGGCCGTGCCTTCCATCAGCCGCCGCGCGTCCGCGGCGATTCGCCGCGCGTCGTCCAGGTCGTCGCCGCGAATCTCGAGCGCCAGGCGGCTCCCGCCGCCGCCGCCCCCGCCACCGAAGTTGCCCCCGCCGGACAGGAGGTTGTTCAGCTGGAAGTTGCCGCCGGACGGGTTCGCGCGGACGATCACGCCCGGCAGCGTGTTCAGCCGCCGGCGCAGGTCCTGCGCGATCTCGTCGCTGGTGCGCGCGCGCTCGTCGCGCGGCTTGAGACGGATGTTGACGCTGCCGCGGTTCGTGTTGCCGCCGAAGCCGCCGAAGCCGCCGAAGCCGCCGCCGCCCCCGCCGCCGCCCCCGCTGGTGATCAGCGTCTCGGCCTCGGGAACGGCCTCCCGCACCATCGTCTCGAGCTGGAGCATCGCGGCCTCGGTCCGCTCCACGCGCGTGCCGATCGGGAGCTCCGCGTTCACGTTGACCTCGCCCTCGTCGGTCTGCGGGAGGAGCTCGGTCGAGAGCGTCGGATAGAGGAGCACGGCCACCACGATCGACGCAGCGGCGCCCATGACGACCGTCGGGCGATGCGCCAGCGCCAGGTGGAGCAGCTTCCGGTAGCCTTCGTCCACGTTCTCGAGGAAGCGCTCGGACGCGCGGTGCAGCGTGCCGACGACGCCGCTCCGCTGCGCCTCCTCGTCCGGCGTCTTCAGCCAGCGCGAGCAGAGCACCGGGACGATGGTGACGGCGACGAAGAGCGACATCGCCAGCGAGAACATGACGACGAAGGCGAGCTGGCCGAAGAGGATGCTCGAGGTGCCCGACAGGAAGAGCAGCGGGACGAACACGGCGATGTGCGTCAGCGTGGAGGCGAGAATCGCGGACCAGACTTCCTCGCTGCCGTCGATGGCGGCCGTCATCCGGTCCTTGCCCATGTGCAGGTGCCGGTGCGTGTTCTCGAGCACGACGATCGCCGCGTCCACGATCATGCCCACCCCGAGCGCCAGGCCGCCGAACGTCATCGTGTTCAGCGTGAAGCCGCCGAAGTAGAGCAGCGCGAACGTGCCGACGATCGACACCGGAATCGACGTGCAGACGATGACCGTCGAGCGCCAGTCGCGCAGGAACGCGAAGATGATCAGCACGACGAGGAGGCCGCCGAGGAGCGCGTGATCCTGGACGTTGGTGATGGCGCGCTCGATGAAGACCGCGGAGTCCTGCGTGACGAGGACGCGGATCCCCGGCACCTCCCGCGTGATGCGCTGGGCCTCGAGGCGCACGCCCTCGGCGACGGCGACGGTGTTCTCGCCCGTCTGCTTGTTGACCTGCATGCGGACGCCGGGCTTGCCGTCGATGCGCAGGAACTGCCGCCGGTCCTCCGTCGAGTCCACGACGTCGGCGATGTCGCGCACGTAGACGGGCACGCCGGCGCGCGTGAGGACGACCAGGTTGCGGATGTCGTCGAGGCTGGTGAACTGCCCCTGGCTGCGCACGAGATAGGTCGAGTCGCCCTGCGTGACTTCGCCGAGCGGGGTGTTCTGGTTCTCCTGGCGGATGGCCTGGACGACGCGGTCCACCGAGAGGTTGAGCGCGGTGATCTTCTCGCGCGACAGCCGGACGTGAATCTGCCGGCGCAGGCCGCCGTTGACGGTGACCGCGGCGACGCCGGCCACGCGCTCGAGCCGCGGCCCGAGCTCGTTCTGCGCGATCTCGCGCAGCGTCACCGGGTCGAAGTCGCCCTCCACGGCGAGCTGGATGATCGGCTGCGCGTTGGCGTCCGCCTTGAAGATCTGCGGCGGGTCGGCGTCCTCCGGCAGGCGGCCGCGGACACGGTCGATGCGCGTGCGCACCTCGTCGACCGCCTCGCTCATGTCCGTGCCCCAGTTGAAGTTGAGGCGGATGTTGGTGCGGCCTTCCGACGAGGAGGAGTTCACCTGGCGAAGACCCGCCACCGCGCTCACCGCCTGCTCGAGCGGGCGCGTGACGAGCTGCTCCATCTCGAGCGGGCCGACCCCGGGGTAGTTCACGTTGACGCTGATGGTCGGCATCTGGATTTCCGGCATCAGGTCGACCGGCAGCCGCGTCAGCGAGATCGCGCCCAGCAGCACGATGATCGCGCTGAGCATGAACATCGTGACCGGGCGCTCGATGGCTAGACGGGGAATGCTCATTGGGCCGCTCCCTCACCACGACGGCCGCCGCGGCGGCCCGCAACGTCTCCACGCCGGCCGCCGGGCGACTGGCCGCGCTCGCCGCTCACCCGACCCCCCTCGCCGGTCAGCTG
>VFYY01000034.1 GCA_016871375.1 Acidimicrobiia bacterium | reverse complement strand
CGCGCCCGCGTCCGCCGCGGCGGGCGCGGCGCCGGCGCCGGGCCGCGGCCTCATCTCGATGCAGGAGTACGTCGCCCGCGTGCACCGCGGCGGGATGACGCGCTGGAACGTGCTCATGGTGCAGTTCGAGTCACTGCGCGCCGACCAGCTCCGCGCCTACGGCGGGCCGCGCGACGTCATGCCGGCCGTGGACGCGCTGGCGCGCGAGGGGCGCGTCTTCACCAACGCCTACATCCAGGCGAGCCACTCCAACTACGCCGACGTCGTGCCGCTGTCGTCGCACTATCCGCTGCGCTCGCGCGAGATGTACATCTACCCACCGAACCCGACGTACCCGCGCGTGCTCATCTACGACATCCTGAAGGCGGTCGGCTACCGGACGGCCATCGTCTCCTCGCAGAACGAAGCCTGGGGCGGGATGATCAACTTCCATCGCCTCTCGAGCCTCGATCACTTCTTCCACGCGCAGACGTTCGGCGGCCCTACCTACAGCCCGTACGAGGACGGCGGCTTTGCCAACTGGGTCTCGCAGACCGGCGGCGCCGGCAGCGTGGACGACCGCTACACCGTGGACGAGGCGATCAGGTGGATCGATACCGTGGGGCAGGCGCCGTTCTTCCTGCACATGAACCTGCAGAGCAGCCACGTGCCGTACGTCGTGCCCGACGGCTTCCCGCGCAAGTTCGGACCACAGGAGCTCGACTTCACCATCATGTGGGGCCGCTTCCCGCTCGACAAGGTGGACGTCGTCAAGGACCGCTACGCCGACAGCCTGTACTACGAGGACACGCAGATCGCGCGGGTCTTCGACCACCTGCGGCGCCGCGGCCTCTGGGAGAACACCGTCATCGTCATCGGCGGCGACAACGGCGAGGCGTTCTTCGAGCATGGATCGGCGGCGCATGCCGGGACGCCGTTCGAAGAAGTCGTGAAGGTGCCGATGATCGTGCGTGTGCCCGGCCTCGCACCGGGCCCGGATCCGCGGCCCGCGATGTTCCTCGACATTCCGCCGTCGCTGGTGGACGTGCTGGGTCTCCCGCCGCATCCCAGCTTCCAGGGGGTCAGTCTCTTCGCGCCGGACCCGGATCCCGATCGGCCGCTGTTCACGATGGTGCAGACGCCCATCGCCGACCAGGTGGCCGTCATCCGCGGCCGGCACAAGTTGATCCTGTCGGAGACGGACCAGCGGACCTACCTGTACGACCTCCGCGACCGGGGCGAGTACCTGAATATCAGAGACGCCCGGCCGGAGCTCGCGGCGGAGTTGCTGGCGATTCTGCGCCGCTGGCGTGACGGGCAGCTCGCCTACTATGCCGACCAGGCGCGGCACAGCCGCGAATACCCCCCTCTGCCCGATTGACGCCGACACAGGAAACCCGTATATAGCAGGGACTCATTCGGCAGCGTTCTTGCTGCGCCGCACGGCGCTCCGCTCTTTTTCCGTCCGTTCTGTGTTCGTTGGTCGGGGATATCCAGAGGGAGGCGTGAATGCGTACGTGTGTGAAGGTCTTCGGGGTGCTCCTCGTCTCGGTGCTCGTTCCGTCCGCCGCCCACGCGCAGGCATCGATTGCCGGCGTGGTCCGCGACACGTCCGGAGCCGTGCTCCCCGGTGTCACCGTTGAGGCGGCCAGTCCCGTCCTCATTGAAAAAGTCCGCACCACCGTCACCGACGGGAACGGGCGCTTCCAGATCGTCGATCTCCGGCCCGGCAGCTACAGCGTGACCTTCACGCTTCCCGGCTTCAATGCCGTCCGTCGCGACGGCATCACCCTGAGCGGCGCGAATACCTCCACCGTCGACGCGGAGCTCCGCGTCGGGTCGCTGGAGGAGACGATCACGGTCACCGGCGAGGCGCCGACCGTGGACGTCCAGACGACCACCCGCCAGTCGGTGCTCGACAACGAAACGATTGCGGCGCTGCCGACCTCGCGCAACTACGCCACGCTGGCGCGGCTCATCCCCGGCACCAACAGCAACGTCAACGACGTCGGCGGCTCCGCCATTCAGGACGTGGGCGGCAGCACGACGATCCACGGCAGCAAGAACACCGACCAGCGCGTGACGCTGAACGGCATCAACACGATGACGCTGCAGGCCGGCGGCAACATCGGCGGCCAGATCCCGGACGTCGGGTCGGCGGCGGAAATCACCGTGGACACCTCGTCGCTGTCGGCGGAGATGCCGACCGGCGGCGTGCGCATCAACTTCGTGCCGAAGGACGGCGGCAACACCTTCAGCAACTCGACGTTCCTGACCTTCTCCAACGACAGCCTCGCCGGCGACAACTTCTCCGACGAGCTGCGCGCGGCGGGTCTGGGCACGCCGAACAAGGTGCTGAAGAACTTCGACCTCAACGAGTCGTTCGGCGGCCCGTTCAAGCGCGACCGCGTGTGGTTCTGGTTCTCGACGCGGTACAACTTCGCCCACACGCAGGCGGCCGTGTTCCGCAACCGCAACGAGTTCAACCCGAACGAGTGGCTGTACGTGCCCGACACCAGCCGCCCGGGCGTGAACAAGGGCAACATCACGCAGAACAGCATCCGCGTCACCTGGCAGGCGTCGGCGAAGCACAAGATCGCCGGCACCTACAAGGTGGACCGGTGGTGCAACTGTCCGAACAACGTCAGCGCCACCGTCGCGCCCGAAGCGGGCCGCGACCGCCGCTTCCCGCGCCTGCGCCAGGAGCACCTGGAGTGGACCTCGCCGCTGACCAACCGCGTGCTCGTCGAAGCCGTCGGCATGCACCTCTACGAGCGGTGGGGCAACATGCACTACCGCGTGGACGGCGGCTCGCTCGAGAGCGCGCAGCAGGAGCAGGCGGTGCCGCTCATGATCTCGGTCGTCGAGCAGACGACAGGAATGCGCTACCGGTCCCAGAACTCGTTCAACAACACCGCGGTGCCGAACTTCGCCTATCGCGCCGCGATGTCGTACGTCACCGGCACCCACAACGTCAAGGTCGGCTTCAACCGCACGCACGGGTATCAGGTGACGCGCACCTACAACTTCCAGCCGGTCGAATACCGGTTCAACAACGGCGTGCCGAACCAGGTCACCGTGTGGGCCACGCCGTTCCAGAACCGCAACCACCTCGACAACGACCTCGGCTTCTTCGCCCAGGATCGCTGGACGCTCAACCGCACGTCGATCGGCCTCGCGATCCGCTACGACTACTTCGGGACGAGCTTCCCGGAGCAGACGGTCGGACCGTCGGCGATGACGCCGAACCGCAACATCACGTTCCCCGAGCTGGAGAACACGTCGTTCAAGGACCTGACCTACCGCATGGGCCTGAGCTACGACATCTTCGGCACCGGCAAGACCGCGCTGAAGCTCGCGGCCAACAAGTACCTGCTGGGCCAGACGCTGAACGGGATCGGCGGCGCCAGCACCAACCCGATCCAGCGCCTCGTCAACAGCACGAACCGGTCCTGGAACGACGCGAACCGCAACTTCGTGCCCGACTGCGTGCTGACGAACCCGGCGCAGAACGGGGAGTGCGGCCCGCTGGCCAACCAGGCGTTCGGCACGGCGGTGCCCGGCGCGACCTACGATCCGGACCTGCTCGGCGGGTTCGGCAACCGGCAGTACAACTGGGAGTTCTCCGCGGGCGTGCAGCACGAGCTGATCCCGCGCGTGTCGCTGGACGTGGGGTACTTCCGTCGCGTCTGGGGGAACTTCGCGGTGACCGACAACCTGCTGCTCGGCCCGCAGGACTTCGACTACTTCAGCATGACGGCGCCGCGCCATCCGGAGCTGCCGGGCGGCGGCGGATACACGATCGAGGGGCTGCGCAACGTCAAGCCGGCGATGTTCGGCCGCGTGCAGGATTTCAACACGCTGTCGGACAAGTTCGGCAAGCAGATCGAACACTGGAACGGCTTCGACATCACGGTCAACGCGCGGCTGCAGAACGGCCTGACGATGCAGGCGGGGACGAGCACGGGGCGGACGACCGAGGACAACTGCGAGGTCGTGGCCAAGCTGCCCGAGATGGACTCCGGCAACAACATGCGTCCGCTCGGCTACTGCCACCGCGAAACGCCGTGGCAGACCCAGTTCAAGGGCTATGCGGTGTACACGGTGCCGCGCGTGGACGTGCAGGTATCCGGGACGCTGCGCAGCACGCTCGGCAACAATTACAACGCCAACTTCACGGCGACCAACGCCATCCTGGCGTCGAGCTCGACGCTGGGCCGGCCGCTCTCGGGCAACGCGGCGAACATCTCGATCGCGCTCCTCGCGCCGAACTCCACGTTCATCGGGCGGCGCAACGAGCTCGACCTGCGGTTCGGGAAGATCGTGCGCGTCGGCCGTATCCGCAACGTAATCAGCCTCGACCTGTTCAACGCGTTGAACTCCGACGCGCTGATCTCGGTGAACCAGAGCTTCGCGTCGTGGCTCCGGCCGACGGAGATCCTCAACGCGCGGCTGATGAAGGTCAGCTACACGCTGGACTTCTAGGGCGGGTCGGGCGGGTAGGGCGGGTAGGGCCTGTTGGTCCTACCCGCCGCCCCACCCGCCCCACGTGCCGGATCTCATGGGCGGCTTCGGCAACCAGGCCGGACGCCTTCACGCGGCCGGCGCAGAACCTGAACACGCTGTCGGACAAATACGGCAAGCAGATCGAGCACTGGAACGGGTTCGACGTCGTGTTCAACGCGCGGCTGCAGAACGGCCTCACGCTGCAGGCCGGCACCAGCACCGGGAAGACGACGCAGGACAACTGCGAGATCGTGGCGAAGCTGCCGGAGATGAACCTGCTGTCGGCGAACAGCACGACGTTCCCGGCGACGGCGTCCAACGTGTGGCGACCGGCGCAGTTCTGCCCCGAGGAGTCACCGTTCCAGACGCAGTTCAAGGGCTACGGCGTCTATACGATCCCACGCGTGGACGTGCAGGTCTCGGGCATGTTCCGCAGCACGCCGGCCTCGCCGGTCATGGCGAACTTCGTGGCCACCAACGCGGTCCTGGCCACGAGCTCGACGCTCGGCCGCGCGCTCTCGGGCAACGTCGCCAACATGACCGTGGCGCTGCTCTCGCCCGAGCAGACCCTCGAGGGCTACATTCCGCGGCGCAACGAGCTCGACCTCCGGTTCGGCAAGATCCTCCGGGTCGGCCGCACGCGCAACGTGATCAGCCTCGACCTGTTCAACGCGCTGAATTCGGACGCGCTCATCTCGGTCAACCAGAACTTCGCCACCTGGCAGCGGCCGACCGAGATCCTCAACGCGCGCCTGATGAAGATCAGCTACAGCGTGAGCTTCTAGCGCGGTTTCGACTTCTTCGTAGTGTCCGGCTTTAGCCGGACCAGACACGGCGGTGCCGATCAACTTGGTCCGGCTAAAGCCGGACACTACGACGTTTCAGAAACCGCTCTAGCTCAGTCGGCAGTCAGCGGTCTGCAGTCGGCAGGCTGAAGAGGAGGGCCGGTTCACGCCGGCCCTCCTTTTTTCGTCTCGGTTTCCTGATGGCAGGCTCGGCCGAGTTGCATGACAATCTTGGCGTCGCGCTCGCGTCGATGGGCGACGTGCGGCGCGCGCGGAACCACGTCCGGGAGGCGGTGCGGCTCGATCCGGGCTGCACCAAGGCGCGGCAGAGCCTGGCCGCGGCGGAGCAGGCGACGCAATGACGATGCGTGCGCGGATTTCCACGGTTGCCGTCCTGATGGCGTTGGCCGCGCCCGTGGCGGCGCAGGGTCCCTTCAGGCAGGAGGTCGTCGTCACGGCGGCGGCGACGCCGGTGCCGTTCGGCAGCGTGACGCGGACGCTGACGATCATCACGCGCGAGCAGATCGCGCAGTTGCCGGTGCGCAGCGTCGCGGACGTGCTTCGGCTGACCGGCTCGGTGGACGTGCGCATGCGCGGCGAGCGCGGCGGACAGACGGACTTCGCCGTCCGCGGCGCGAACTTCGGCCAGATGCTGGTGCTGGTGGACGGCGTGCGGCTCAACGACGCGCAGTCCGGGCATCACAACGGCGACATCCCCGTGCCGCTCGACATGGTGGAGCGCATCGAGGTGCTGCACGGTGTCGGGTCGTCGCTCTTCGGCGCCGACGCCTTTGGCGGGACGATCAACGTCATTACCCGCAAGGACTTCCGCGGCGCGTCCGGGTCGCTCGAGACCGGCAGCTTCGGGCTGGTGGCGGGGCGCGGGCAGGTGGGCGCCGCGCGCGGGCGCGTGCACCAGACGCTGGCGGTGTCGGTCGACCGCTCGTCCGGGTTCATGTTCGAGCGCGACTACCTCATGACGGGGGTCAGCTCGCGGACCGCGCTTGCCGACCGGTCGGCGGTCGCCGTCTCGTATCTCTGGAAGGACTTCGGCGCCAACGGCTTCTACGGCAACGCGCCGTCGCACGAGTGGACGAACCAGACGCTCGTCGCCGCGGACCACCGTTTCGGGAGCTGGGCCGGCTGGCAGGTGGGCGGCACGGCGTCGTACCGCACGCACGGCGACCGGTTCATCTTCAACGTTCGCGGCACGGCGCCGGCCAATCAGCATCGCACGCACGCGACCATCGCGTCGCTGCGCGCCTCCAGAACGATGAGCGGCGGCACGTCGGTGACCGCCGGGGTGGAAGGCGGCGCCGACTGGATTCGCTCGAACAACCTCGGCAACCACACGACGCGGCGGGTCAGCGGTTTCGGCGAATGGCGGCAGGCGCTCGGCCAGACGACGCAGCTCGACGCGAGCGTGCGCGTGGACCGGTACACCGAGTTCGGCACCGCCGTGAGCCCCTCGCTCGGCGTCGGCTGGTGGCCGTCGAGCGTGGTCCGCCTGCGGGCGTCTGCCGGCCGCGCGTTCCGCGTCCCGACGTTCACCGAGCGGTACTACTCGGATCCGGCCAACCTCGCGCGTCCCGAGGTGCACGCGGAGGCGGCATGGGCAGGGGAGGGTGGTGCGGACGTCTTCCTGACGAACGGCTGGACGCTGGGCGCCACCGTGTTCGGCAGGCTCGACCACGACGTCATCGACTGGCTGCGCGCGACCACCGCCGACCGGTGGCGGACCTACAACATCCGCGACGTCGATACGATCGGCGTCGAGCTCTCCGCCGGCCGGACACTGAGCAACGGCACGTTCCTGCAGGTGGCCTACACGGGCCTGGACGTGCAGGCGGCCGGCGTCACGCTGCTGTCGAAGTACGTCCTCGACTACGCGCCGCACGCGCTCTCGGCGGGGGCGGTGGTCCCGCTGCCGGCGTCACTGCGCCTGGCGCCGCGCATCGAGCTCAAGCGGCGCACGCGGTCCACTGGAACCACCGATTACGCGGTCCTCGATCTGCGCGCCAGCCGCCGCTTCGGCGCCTACGAGATTCGCGTGGACGGGACGAACCTCGGCGACGCCTCTTACCAGGAGGTCCTCGGCGTCGCGATGCCCGGCCGCGCGGTGAGCGTCTCGCTCGCGCTCGGCGTCAGGTAGCGCCCTCAAAGAGCACAAAGACGTGTTTGCCACGAAGGCCACTAAAGAACGTCTTTTCACAAAGGTCACAAAGCTGACGTTCGACCGCCAGGCCCGCGAAGCGGGGCATGCGCGGACGTCGAAAGCCGGATTGCAAGCCGCATCCGCTGCTCCGGCGGCTTGCATCCGGCCTTCGACGCCCGCGCGCCGCCTTCGGCGGCGGCGGTCGAACGGAAGCTTCTTCGTGTCCTTTGTGTAGAAAGGCTTTTCGTGTCCTTTGTGGCTAAACCGGCTTAGTGCTCTTTGTGGGGTTCCTGCTGCGTGAGGCAGTGAATCGTCCCGAGTCCCCACACGAGATCCACGGCATGGATGCCGACCACCGTGTGTGACGGCATCAGCTCGGCGAGCGTGTTGAGCGCCACGCGGTCGTTGGGGTCGTTGAAGGTGGGGACCAGCACGACGCCGTTTGCGATGTAGAAGTTCGCGTAGCTCGCGGGCAGGCGCTCGCCGTTCATGATCACCGGCCGGGGGAAGGGAAGCCGCGCCACGCGCAGCGGACCGACGCGCGGATCGCGGCCCGCCGCTTCGAGGCGCCTGACGTTGTCCATCGATCGCGCGTGGTTCTCGTCGAGCGGATCGGCCTCCACGGCCAGCACCACCGTATCCGCGCTCACGAACCGCGCCACGTCGTCGATGTGGCCGTGCGTGTCGTCGCCGACGCAGCCTTCGCCCAGCCAGATTGTCTGCCGGACGCCGAGCCACGCGGCGAACACGCGCTCGTAGTCTTCCCGGGTGAAGCCGGGGTTGCGCACCTGCACGTCGCTGAGCAGCCACTCCTCGGTGACGAGCATCAACCCCTGGCCGTTGACCTCGATGCCGCCGCCCTCGAGCACGACGCGCGCGCCCGTGTCGGGGCGCACCGGCTCCTCGCGCCGCAGCCCGGTGAAGTGCGCGATCGCGGCCCCCACCTGCGCGTCCCGCTGCCAGTTGTCGTACTTGGCCCAGCCGTTGAACGCCCAGTTCACGAGCACGACCTCGCCGTGCTCGTCGAGGACGCCGGTCGGCGCCGAGTCGCGGAGCCACACGCGATCCGTCGGGACGACGTGGAGCCGCAGGTGGTCGCGGCGGACGCCGTGCGCCTCGAGCCCGGCGCGCGCGCCTTCCATGACGCCGGCGTTCGGGCAGAGGATCTCGACGCGCTCGTGCCCGGCCAGCACGCGCGCGATCTCGGCGTAGACCCACGGAATGGGCCCGAGCTTGCCTGGCCAGTCGGGCTCGTGGTGCGGCCACGCCATCCACGTCGCGCGGTGCCGCTCCCACTCGGCCGGCATGCGGAGCGCCACGCCTACGCCCCGATATAGCGGTTCAGAATAGGCCCGTACGCGTCCACTCGGCGGTCGCGCAAGAACGGCCAGTTGCGCCGGACGCTCTCGATGAGCGACGGGTCGCACCTGGCGATGACGATCTCTTCGCCCTCTCCGGCCTCGCCGACATAGCGGCCGAATGGATCCGCGATGAACGAGTGGCCGAAGAACGTGATGCCGTTGGTGCCCGGCTCGTCCTCGTGCCCGACGCGGTTCGGCGACGCCACGTAGACGCCGTTGGCAATCGCGTGCGCGCGCTGAATCGTGCGCCACGCCTCGACCTGCGCCGTGCCCCACTCGTCCTTCTCGGAGGGATGCCATCCGATCGCGGTCGGGTAGAAGAGCACCTGCGCGCCCATGAGCGCGGTGATGCGCGCCGCTTCGGGATACCACTGGTCCCAGCAGATCAGCACGCCGATGGTCGCGTAGCGTGTCTTCCACACCCGGAAGCCGTTCGGCTCGCCCGCCTGCTCGCCGTGATAGTCGAAGTGCCCGTCGCCCGGCGTGAAGTAGTACTTCTCGTGGTAGAGCGGGTCGTCGGGGATGTGCATCTTGCGGTAGACGCCGAGCAGCGTCCCGTCCGCGTCGATGACGGCCGCCGAGTTGCGGTAGATGCCAGACGCCTGCTTCTCGAAGATCGGCACGACGATGACGACCGACAGCTCGCGCGCCAGCGCCCGCATCGCGTCCGTCGTCGGTCCCGGAATCGGCTCGGCCAGGTCGAAGCGGTCGCAGACCTGCGTCTTGCAGAAATAGAGCGAGTTGAAGAGCTCCTTCAGGCAGATGATCTGCGCCCCGCGGCCGGCCGCCTCGCGCACGAGGCGCGTCGCCCGGGCCACGTTGCCCGGCACGTCCGCATCTGCATGGTCCTGGATGAGTCCGACCGTAAACGTCGCGTCCACGGGTCTATGTTAGCGGGTTTGTGATAGACTTCCCGGTCATGTTCGGCACGGCCTGTTGCACCGTGATCTCGATTGGCACCATGACCAGGACTGGCATGGCCATGCGGTCGTGTATCACCGGGGCCGGCGCGGAACAGTAAGTTTCCAGAGCAGATTAGAAAGACCGGAAGGAAACGACAACCCGCCGCCCCAAGGGCCGGCGGGTTTTTTTTTAGCAGCGCCGCTTACTTATTCTGAAGGACCTGATGGACTGCGTAGTCCTGAAATTCGGCGGCACCTCCGTCCAGGACGCGGCCGCCTTGCGGCGCCTGGTGGACGTGGTCGCCGCCGAGGCTCGTCCGCGCGTGGTGGTGGTGTCGGCGCTGGCCGGAGTCACCGACACGTTGAGTGAGATTGCCGCCGGCGTCCTCCGTGGCCCGGCGACCGGCGAGACGCTGCACCGGCTGCTCGAGCGCCACGTCGCCATCGTGCGCGAAATGGTGGCCGTCCCGGTGCGGGCCTCGCTCACGGCCAGGTTGAGGCGCCGCTTCGAAGAGGCGACGTCGCTCCCGATCCGTGACGCCTCGGGCCGCGACGCGATGCTGGCGATCGGCGAGCTCGCGAGCAGCGACCTGATTACCGCGGTGCTCGATGCGGCTGGCATTCCGGCCGCCTGGATCGATGCGCACGACGTCATCGTCACCGACGACACCTTCGGCCACGCGCGGCCCGACCAGGCCGCCATTCGCGCGGCAGCCCAGCGTCACCTCGCGCCGGTGCTGCGAGAGGGCCGCGTGCCCGTGATCGGCGGGTTCGTCGGCGTGAGCAGGGAAGGCGCCACGACGACGCTGGGGCGCGGCGGCTCGGACTACTCGGCGGCGCTCGTGGCGGCGGCGCTCTCCGCGGCGGAGATTCAGATCTGGACCGACGTGGACGGCGTGCTCACCTCGGACCCGCGCGTCGTGCCGGGCGCGACGCCGGTCTCGCGCCTGACGTTCCATGAGGCGTACGACCTGGCGCGCTTCGGCGCGAAGGTGCTGCACTGGGGCACGCTGGAGCCCGCGGCCGAGCAGGACATCCCGGTGCGCGTGCTGAACTCGCGGCGGCCGGGCAATGCGGGCACGACAATCTCGGCGCGCGTCCGCCGGCCGTCGCCGGTGGTCGTGGGCCTCGCGCATCAGACGGGCGTGACCGTGGCGGACGTGCGGCCGCGCGGTGTGGCCGGCTCCGTGCGCTTCATCCACACGGCGCTCGAGGCACTGGCCGGCGAAAGCACCCGGGTGAACGTCGTCGTGCTGTCGCCGTCACGACTGGTCGCGGTCGCCGCGGATCATGCGGCCCTCGACCGCGTGCTGGCCGCGGTGGATGACGTCGCCGATGCCCGCGTGACGCGCGACGCCGCGATTGTCGCCGCGGTGGGCGAGGGCATTGTCGGCCACGCCCCGGTCTGGTCGCTCCTGACGCTGGCCGCGCATCACAAACACCTCGAGTCCGTGATGCCCACCCAGTCCGGCCACGCGCTGGTTTGTGTGACGACGCGCGCCGTCGCCCTCAAGGCACTCGCGCACCTGCACGACACGTTCTTCGCCCCCGCACACGCATGACACCACTCCGCCTCGGCCTCCTCGGCTTCGGCACGGTCGGCTCGTCGGTGGCCCGCATCCTCGTGGAGCGCCCCGAGCTCGCGGACCGCATCCAGCTCACGCACGTATTCAACCGCGACGTCGCGCGAAAGCGCGTGCCGTGGGTGCCCTCGTCGGTGACGTGGACCGACAACGTCGACGAGCTGCTCGCGGCACAACCCGACGTGGTCGTCGAGGTGATTGGAGGCGTGGATCCTGCCGGTGGCTGGGTGCGCCGCGCCCTGCAGCAGGGCGCCGCGGTGGTGACCGCCAACAAGCAGCTGCTGGCGGCGCAAGGCCCGGAGCTGCTGCACCTCGCGGTCACCAATCACACGCAGCTTCGGTTCGAAGCCGCCGTCGGCGGCGGCGTGCCGCTGATTCACGGCGTCCGCGAGGGCCTCGCGGGCGACAACCTGAAGGGCGTCCAGGGCATCCTCAACGGGACCTCGAACTACATCCTCAGCCGCATGGCCGGCAGCGACGAGGCCATGGCGCCCGTCCTCGAGGACGCGCGCCGCCTCGGCTACGCCGAAGCCGATCCCAGCGCGGACATCGACGGCGACGACGCGGGCGCGAAGCTGGTGGTGCTGGCGGGCATCGCGTTCCGCCGTCACCTGAGGCTGTCGGACATTCCGCGCCGCTCGATCCGGCCGATCGCGGCGGCCGACTTCCGCTACGCGCGCACGCTCGGCTGCACGATCCGCCAGATCTCGATGGTCGAAGCCAGGGGCGACGGCTTTCACGCATTCGTCGGGCCGGCGCTGGTGCTGCGCGGCTCGAACTTCGGCCTCAACATGGGCGCCAACAACGTGGTCACCATCGTCGGCCAGTACGGCGGCAAGAGCACGTTCAGCGGTGCTGGGGCGGGCGGGCCGGCCACGGCGGTGGCTGTTGTCTCCGACCTGCTGGCGCTGACCCAGCGCCATCGCGACCATACGGAGGAACGTCGTCAAGACGTTCCGGTAGACGGCGAGGAACGCCGTCAAGGCGTTCCGGGAGACAGCGAAGAGTGGCTGCCGGGAACGGTCGTCCCGCCGCCCCCGCGGCCCTATTACCTGCGGTTCGTCGTCAAGGACCGCCCGGGCATCGTGGCGTCCATTGCCGCCTCGCTGGCGGCGCAGGGCATCAACCTGGACTCGATGCTCCAGGAGCCCGGCTACGACAAGGATGCGCTGCCGTTTGTGATGACGGTCGAGGCCTGCGAGGAGGCGGCGCTGGGGACAGCGCTCCAGGAAATCGCGGCTGCGGAATATCACGCGGAGCCGCCGCTGGCGCTGCCCATACTGTTGGGCGAGGACCCGCGCACGTGATATCTTTTGTGTTTCGTGTCACTTACCAGCCATAGCACCCTGGCGGTGCCGGGTTCCGTCGCCAACCTCGGCGGCGGCTTCGACACGCTTGCCGTGGCAGTGCAGGTCTACCTTCGCCTGAAGATTCTGGAGGTGCGCGACGACGGGGGCGCCAGGCTGACCGTCGTCAACAGCAGCCCGCCGGTCCGTGGCCGGAACGCGGTCGAACGGGCGTTCGAGGCGATGGTCCGCTGGACGGGCCGCGAGGCCCCGTCGGTCTTCGCGGAGGTCGAGAGCGACATCCCCATGGCGGCCGGCCTGGGCAGCAGCGCGGCGGCGGCCGTCGCCGGCCTGCGCGCCTTCGAGCGCGTGACCGCGCCGGTACCCGAGGGCGTGCTGCTGGCGGTGGCGACGTCGCTCGAGGGGCATGCCGACAACGCGGCCGCCGCGCTCCACGGGGGCCTGACCTCGGTCATCGAGACCGAGGGGCAGGAGCCGCGCGCGCTGCGGTGGGCGTGGCCCGACGAGCTGCGCCTCATCGTCGCCACGCCGTCCACCGGTCTCGCGACCGCCAAGGCACGGGCCGCGCTGGCGGACGCGATTCCGCGCAGGGACGCTGTCTTCAATCTTCAGCGCGTGCTGTCGCTGATGCACGCGCTTCAGTCGGGCGAGTACGGCCGGCTGCGCGAGGCGGTGCAGGACCGCTGGCATCAGCCGGCGCGTGCCTCGCTCATCCCGCAGCTCACCGCCGTGCTCGCGCTCGAGGATCCGGAGATGCTCGGCTCGTTCCTGTCCGGCGCCGGGCCCTCGGTGGCGGTCCTGGCGCGGCGCGACTGTGCGCGGCTCGAGCAGCTGCTGAAATCCACTTATGAGCGCGCCGGCGTCGCCGCGACCGTCCGCACGCTCGACGTGCACCAGCCGTCAGAGGTTTTTGCCCTATGAAATTCGTCGCCGGTCTGACCTGTCATCTCTGCGGCGCACGCTATCCGGCGGAAGCGCTGTGGGTGTGCAGCGACTGTCTCGGCCCGCTGGAAGTGACCTACGACTACGACGCGATCCGCGGCGCCGTCAGCCGCGAGCTGATCGAGTCGCGGCCGCGTTCGCTGTGGCGGTACCGCGAGCTGCTGCCGGTGGAGGAGCCGCGCACGGGTTTCCACTCGGGCTACACGCCGCTGGTGCGCGCCACGCGGCTGGCGCGCGAGCTGGGCGTCTCGGAGATCTACATCAAGGACGACTCGGTCAACCATCCGACGTTCTCGTACAAGGATCGCGTGGTCTCGGTGGCGGCGACGCGCGCGGTGGAGCTCGGCTTCCAGGTGTTCGGCTGCGCGTCCACCGGGAATCTCGCCGGCAGCGTCGCGGCGCACGCGGCGCGGCTCGGCCTGCCGTGCTACGTCTTCATCCCGAACGATCTGGAGCCCGCGAAGGTGCTGGGCGCGGCCATCTACAAGCCGCACGTCGTGGCCGTCGAAGGCAACTACGACGACGTGAACCGGCTGTGCACGCAGATTGCGGACCGGTACGGGTGGGGGTTTGCCAACATCAACCTGCGCGCGTACTACGCGGAAGGCGCGAAGACGACCGCGTTCGAGGTCGCCGAGCAGCTCGGGTGGCGGTTCCCGGACCATCTCGTGTCGCCGGTCGCCGGCGGGACGCTGCTGCCGCGCATCTACAAGGGCTTCCGCGAGTTCAAGGACGTCGGCCTCGTGAGCGGTCGGATGCCGAAGATTCACGCGGCGCAGCCGGCAGGCTCGGCGCCGGTCATCAAGGCGCTCGAGGCGGGCCTCGAATACCCCGAGCCGGTGAAGCCGGACACGATCGCGAAGTCGCTCGCCATCGGCAACCCGGCGGACGGCTTCCAGGTGGTGCGCGTGGTGAAGGAGACCGGCGGCCAGGGCGCGATGGTCAGCGACGACGAGATTCTGGACGCGGTACAGCTGCTCGCGCAGACCGAGGGCATCTTCACGGAGCCCGCGGGCGGGACGACGCTGGCCGCGACGCGCGCGCTGATCGAGCGCGGCGCCATCAGGCCGAACGAGTCCGTCGTCGTCTGCATCACCGGTAACGGCTACAAGACGGCGGAGGTGATGTTCAACCGCGTCGCCAGGCCCACGCAGATCGGCCGCGGCTTCGCGGACTTCGAGAAGGCGATCGGCTCGCAGCTCGGGGTGCCCGCAGCCATTTGAGTCCCGCCATGTTCCCTGCGTTCCTCACGCTCGAGTCGCGCCGCGTGGTCGTCGTCGGCGGCGGCCCGGTGGCCGCCGGCAAGCTCGACGCGCTGCTGGCGGCGGGCGCCGAGGTGACGGTCGTCGCGCCTGAGGTCACAGACCACATTCAACACGTGGCGCGGACCTCGCCGAAGCTGCGCGAAGGCGGGTCAGGTCCGCGTGTGACGGTGATCCCTCGCAAGTTCGAGCCTGCTGACCTCGACGGCGCGTGGTGGGTTGTCGCCGCGGCGACGCCGGATGTGAACCGGCGCGTGCTCGAGGCCGCCAACGAGCGGCGCATCTTCGTCAACGCGGTGGACGACCCCGCGCACGCGACCGCGTATCTGGGCGGCGTCGTTCGTCGCGACGGGGTGACGGTCGCGATCTCAACCGACGGCCGCGCCCCCGCGATGGCGGGACTCCTGCGAGAGGCGCTCGACGCCTTGCTGCCAGGCGATCTCGACGACTGGATGAAGGCCGCCGACGCGGCTCGCCGGCAGTGGAAAAAGCAGCGCGTTCCGATGGAGGAACGCAGACCACAGCTGCTCCAGGTGCTGAATGCGCTGTATTCGGCGGGTCCGCTCGCGTCTACCAACGTAGGCCGGGTTCCGCCAAGCCCAGGGTTCGCGCGAGGCGGACCCGGCGTCGCTCTCGTTGGGGCTGGTCCCGGCGATCCGGAGCTCTGGACGGTGCGCGCGGTGCGCCTGGTCGAGGACGCGGACCTGGTGTTGTACGACGCGCTCGTGGACGTCGAGGCGCTGCGGCGCATGACGAAGGCGCAGTGCTTCTCGGTGGGCAAGCGCGCGCGGCGGGGCACAAAGGAACGCCGTGAAGGCGTTCCGGTAGACAGCGTCCCGCAGGAGACGATCAACAAGCTGATGATCCGCGGGGCGAAACAGGGCAAGCGCGTGGTCCGGCTGAAGGGCGGCGACCCGTTCGTGTTCGGCCGCGGCGGCGAGGAAGCGCTGGCGCTGGCGATGGCGGGTGTGCCGTTCGAGGTCGTGCCGGGCGTGACGACCGCGGTGGCCGCGCCCGAGCTGGCGGGCATCCCGGTGACGCACCGCGGCATCGCGTCGGGGTTCCTGGTGATGGCCGGCCACACCTCGGAGACCGTGGACAACACGCTCAACGCGGTGCGGCCGAATTCGATCTCGATCGTGATCCTGATGGGCGTCGGCGCCCGCGCGGACCTGGCGGGGCGCCTGATGGCGCACGGCTGGGCGCCGGAAACGCCCGCTGCCATCGTCTGCGGCGCGTCTACGCCGGACGCGTGGACGTGGACCGGGCGGCTGGACACGATGGAGAAGGCCGAGGCGCCTGCCGGCGCGGCCGGCGTCCTCGTGATTGGCGAAGTCGTTCAAATACGCGAAAGATTGGCGTCGTCTACGGGCGAGGCATGCCTCGCCCCTACCGCGGCGACGGATCTCGGTACGGGTAGGGGCGACGCACGCGTCGCCCGTCAGGATGCAGGGGACAGGAAATATGGCGGCCATTGATCAGGCGGCGTTCGGACGCGAACGGCTTTCGTTCGCCGACGAACGCGACATCGACGAATTCGTCGCCACGCTCGGCAAGTTCGAGCGCGGTGAGATGTCCGCCGAGGACTGGCGCAAGTTCCGGCTCGTGCGCGGCACCTACGGCCAGCGGCAGCCGGAGGCCGTGCACATGCTCCGCGTCAAGATCCCGCAGGGCATCGTCACCAGCAATCAGCTCCGCGCCCTGGCCGGCGTCGCCACGAGCTACTCGCGCGGGTTCGCCCATATCACCACGCGGCAGAACGTCCAGTTCCACTTCGTGCCGCTCGCGCAGGTCGAGGACGCGATGCGCGCCATGGCCGACGCCGGGATCACCACGCGCGAGGCCTGCGGCAACTCGGTCCGCAACATCACCTCGTGCCCGTACGCGGGCGTCGCGCACGACGAGGTGTTCGACGTCACGCCGTACGCGGAGGCGATGACGCGCTACTTCCTGCGGCATCCACTCGCGGCCTCGCTCCCGCGCAAGTTCAAGATCGCCTTCGAGGGCTGCCCCGAAGATCACGCCGCCGTTGCCATCCACGACATTGGCTGGCAGGCCCGCATCGTGAACGGCAGGCGCGGCTTCCGCGTGACGGTGGGCGGCGGCACGTCGATCCTCGTCAACACTGGCCAGCTCCTCTACGAGTTCCTGCCGGTCGAGGAGATGTTCGACGTGGCCGAGGCCGTCGTCCGCATCTTCCACCGCTACGGCGACCGCAAGCACATGCAGCGGAACCGCATGAAGTTCCTCATCAAGTCGCTGGGCTGGGAGGAATGGCGCCGCCGCTACGACGAGGCGCTTGCGGAGTTCCGCCGCGAGGGCGGCGCGCAGGAACGCGTCGCGGAGCTGAAGCTGATGACGGCGGAGACCGTCGAGCAGGCGCCCGACTGGCCGAAGCCGGCGCCGCCGACGCCGCAGGCCGTGGCCGCGCTCGCGCGGACGCCGGTGAAGGGGCCCGGCATCGTGCCCGGCAGCTTCAAGCTCCAGACGCTGCCCGACACCTACGTCCGCTGGACGAAGAGCAACGTCCGCCAGCAGAAGCAGGCCGGCTACGCGTACGTGACCGTGCGGCTCCCGCTCGGCGACTTCACCGCCGGCCAGGCGCAGGTCCTGGCCGACCTCGCGGAGGCCTACGGCGACGGCACCGTGCGGCTGACGATCGGCCAGAACGTCGTCTACCGGTGGGTCAGGGTGGAAGCGATCGAGGCGTTCTACCAGCGCCTCGAAGCCGCAGGCCTGAACGCGGCCGACGCCGACACCGTGGCCGACGTCGTGAGCTGCCCGGGCGCCGAGACGTGCCGCCTCGCGGTGACGCAGTCGCGCGGCCTGGGCCGCACGCTCACCGAGCACCTCAGCGGCCATCCCGAGATCGTGGACGCGGTGCCGTCTGGCGATATCAAGATCAGCGGCTGCCCGAACGGCTGCGGCCAGCATCACATTGCTGCCATCGGCTTCCAGGGCAGCGTCCGCAAACTGGACGGGCGCGCGGTGCCGCAGTACTTCGTCCTCGTCGGCGGCGGCCTGACCGATCAGGGCGCGAGTTTCGGCCGCGTGGTCTCGAAGATCCCTGCGCGCCGCCTCACCGACGCGCTCGACCGGCTGATCGTGCTCTACCGCGCCCGCCGCGAGGGCGAGGAGTCACTGGGCGCCTTCTTCCGCCGCGTGCCGCCCACACTCGCTACCGAGGCGCTGAAGGATCTGGCTGAGCTGCCGGCCCAGGCGGCGACGCCGGACGACTACATCGACCTCGGTGAGAGCCAGGCGTTTGCGCCCGAGGTGATGGACGGCGAGTGCGCCAGCTAGAGCGGGTTCTGAAACGTCGTAGTGTCCGGCTCTAGCCGGACCAAGTTGATCGGCACCGCCGTATGTGGTCCGGCTAAAGCCGGACACTACGAAGAAGTCGAAACCGCGCTAGGCGGTAGGTGGCAGGTGGCAGGAGTACCGCAATCCAGACCGTGACCAGGCGCGCGGCGACTGGGACCGCTCAGGCGCCATACCGACGAGGACCGCAGCCGCGACGAAGGCAAGACCGGCGACGACGGGCTGCGGCCTGACTATCGGAAAGATTTGTGATTTTGCGATTTGCGATTTGTGATTTAAGACTCTGCAGATGAGACGCCGCAATCACAAACCACAAGTCACAAATCGCAAATGGTGAAATTCGAGTCCCTGGATCCCGAGATCCGGGGCGTACTCGGCAAGAAAGTCAGCGAGCTCGGGCTTCGGCTCGAGGGATCCCCGGTGGAGCGCTACGTGCGCCAGCTCTATGCGGAGCTGGACCGCCGCGGCCTCAAGCGCTTCCGCCCCCAGTGTTATCTCACCGACGAATGGGGCTGCCCCGACCAGCAGCCGGTGCTCGGCATCCCGTTCTACCTCGCCGACCCCAAGCTTGGAAGCATCGAGAAGGCCGTAGACGCCCTCGAGACCTCGCGCCAGATCATGATGTACATGCGGCACGAGGCGGGGCACGTCTTCAACTACGCCTACCGTCTCTACACGACTCCGGAGTGGCGCCGGCTGTTCGGTCCGTTCTTCCGGCAGTACCGCGACGACTACAAGCCGGTGCCGTTCAGCCGCGACTACGTGCGGCACATCGAGGGCTGGTACGCGCAGAAGCATCCCGACGAGGACTTCGCGGAGACGTTTGCCGTCTGGCTGACGCCGCGCGGCGCCTGGCGCCGCCGCTACAAGGGATGGCCGGCGATGCGGAAGCTGCGCTACGTGGAGCGCGTCGCCCGCGCCGTCGCCGATGTCGGGCCGATCGTGAAGACCGGCGAGGTGGACATCACGCCGGAAGACATGGCCGTGACCGTCGAGCAGTTCTACGAGCAGGCCGCCCAGGAGCGGCAGGCGCGCATCGACATCGCCCTCGACGCCCACCTTCCGCAGATCTTCCTGACCAGGAGGCGAAAGGAATCGAAACCTGCGGCCGATATCGTAAGCAGGTACCAGAAGGAGCTGGTGGAGAAGATCACCTACTGGACGGGCGTCAGGCGTCCGATCATCCGGGGGTTGATCGACTCCATCTGCCGTACGTGCGAGCGCATGAAGCTGTGGGGCGAGCTTGGTGAGGAGCCACGATATCTGGTAGAAGTGACGGCACTCGCCACAACACTTGCGATGAATTTCCTGACCCGCGGACGCTTCGAGACGTAATGGCGAAGCACAAGATCCTCGTGCTCTACGACCGCGTGCTCGTGGACGACGACGAGGAGGCCTCGTCGTCCGACAAGTCGCCCGTCGTGCGTACGCTCGACAGGAAGGAGGTCGAGGAGGAAGTCGCCGACGTGCTCACGAAGCTGGGGCACGAGCCGGTGATGTACGAGCTCGACGGCACCCAGAAGAGCCTGCTCGGCCTCGCGCGGACCGAGTGCGACCTCGTCTTCAACCTCGCCGAGTCGTTCGCCGACGACGACACCGCCGACTTCAAGATTGCCGCGTTCCTCGAGCTGCTCGGGAAGAAGTACACCGGCACGGGCACGCACGGCCTGATGCTCGCGCAGGACAAGGCGGTGGCGAAGAAGATCTTCGCGTTCCACGGGATCCACACGCCCACGTTCGCGAAATGCTTCCGCGGGCGCCTCGACTTCTCGCACGACCTGCAGTTCCCCGTCATCGTCAAGCCCGCGCGCGAGGACGGCTCCATCGGCATCGAGTTCAGCGCCGTCGTCAACTCGATCCGCGAGCTGATGGAGCGCATGGACTGGCTGCACTCGAACTTCGATTCCCCCGTGCTCATCGAGGAATACATCGAGGGGCGCGAGATGTACGTCGGCGTCATCGGCAACGAGAAGCTCGAGGCGCTGCCGGTGATCGAGCTGGACCTCTCGAGGCTGCCCGAGGGCACGCCGAAGATCGCGGCCGCCGAAGTGAAGTGGGGGAAGGGGACGAAGGCGTATCGCGACACCAAGTCCGCGGTGGCGACCGACCTTCCCGACGAGACCGTGCAGGCGCTGCAGCAGACGGCGGTCGCTGCCTATCAGGCCCTCGAGCTGCGCGACTACGGCCGCGTGGACATGCGCCTGCAGCCCGACGGCCGCGTGCAGGTCATCGAGGTCAACCCGAATCCCTGGCTCAGCTCACGCGCGGAGTTCGCCATGGCCGCGCGCAAGTCCGGCAGGACCTACCCGCAGCTCATCGAAGAGCTCGTCGAACTCGCCATGGCTAGGGCCTGACCTTCCCGTCGGTCTTCCACAGATACAGCGTCCGGCCCGAACCGTCAGCGCTGCGGAAGGTGTCCACGACGTCAGGCTCCCAGTCGCCCATCGCAAAGCTGTGCGAAACGATGCGAGAGCCGGGGCGGAGCTGGCGGGTCAGGATCGGCCGGAGCTGCACGTTGAGCGCGGAGAGCAGGTAGAGGGTGACGACCGTCGCGTCGGAAACGTCGGTCTCGAGCGCATCGCGGATCTCGAATCGCACCAGCCGTTCGACGCCCGCCTTCTTCGCGTTCTGCTCGGCATCGAAGATCCGGGCCGGGTCGATGTCCACGCCGACGCCGCGGGCGCCGAACTTCTGGGCGGCCATGATGACGATCCGGCCGTCCCCGCAGCCCAGGTCGTAGACCACATCTTTCGGGCCCACGCCGGCCAGGGTCAGCATCCGCTCGACGACGTCGGGCGGGGTGACCACGAAGGGCGCCCGGGGCGGGGCGCCGCCTCCCACGACGGTCTGGGTGGCAATCAGGGCAGTCAGGAACACGTGGGGCACGCCGCCCATTCTACCGGCCTCCAACTCCTAGAAATTCCGCAGGTTACGGGGACAGTTGGGCAGTGCGGTGGACGCACACCCCCGCACAGCCAACGGTCCAAAGAGCGGGTTAAAGTGCGCAAAACCGCCATTTTTCGGCCAGTTCTCGTTGATCCGGCCCGGTCAGTGGGCTATACTTGTGGGTGCAGTTCCCGGCACGAAACCCGTCCTACCACCAACAATTCCTGCAACGGGGGAAACGTGACATTCCAGGTCGGCGACAAGGTCATCTACCCGAACCACGGACTCGGCATCGTCGAACGGATCGAAGAGAAAACCATTCTCGGCACTACCTGCGGATTCTTTCACCTGCGCATTGTTTCCAATGACACCACGGTCCTCGTCCCCGTCGCCAACGTCGACGGCGTGGGTCTGCGCAAGGCCATCAGCGACGAGGAAGTCGAGCGGCTGTTCACGCTCCTGAGCGACGGGCGGATCGACAACCACCAGAACTGGAAGGGACGTTTCAAGGACAACTCCGACAAGATGCGGACCGGCTCCATCTACGACATGGCGGACGTCCTCAAGAGCCTCACGTTCCTGAGCAAGTCCAAGAGCCTGTCGTTCCGCGAGAAGCGGATGCTCGACCGCGCCAAGGCGCTGATCATCTCCGAGATCTCGGAAGTGATTCGCGAAAAGGCGATCGAAGTCGAGCAGAAGGTCGATCGTGCGCTCGAGAAGTGTTTCATGGTCAAGGCGCGCAACATGGCCCGGGCCAGCGCCCGCGCCAAGGTGACCAAGCCGATCAAGGCGGCCGTGGTGGCCGCCGCCCCGCGCCGCGCCGCCGCGCGCGCGTCGTAAGCGTCGCCCAACTTGCCTTAGCCTTCTTCGCCCGCCCGGGAGCATGTCTCCCGGGCGGTTTTTTCATGGCTGCCGTCCGGTCCATCGTCACCTACGTCGCCATCCTGCTCTACATCGCCGTCGCCGGCCCCGCCGGTCTCTTCATCGCCATCGTCCTGCGATGGAAGCGCGGCCTCTATGCGCTGGGGCACGTCGGGGCGTGGCTCTCGCTGAAGCTGGCCGGGATCCGGTACCGCATCGTGGGGCTGGAGCAGGTGCCGCCGACGGCCGTCGTCTTCTGCTCGAACCATGAGAGCAACGTGGACCCCCCGGTGCTCTTCCACGTCCTGCACCCGCAGCTTCACGTGCTCTACAAGGCGGAACTGCACAAGTTCCCGATCATGGGGACGGTCTTCGACGTCGGTGGCTTCGTGCCGATCGAGCGGCGCGACCGCGAGAAGGCGATGCAGTCGATCGCCCGCGGCGCGATGTCGCTTGGCGCGGGCAACTCGTTCCTGATCTTTCCCGAGGGGACCCGCAGCCGGACGGGCGAGCTGCTGCCGTTCAAGAAGGGCGGCTTCATCATGGCCATCGAGGCGCAGGTGCCCGTGGTGCCCGTCGCGATCCAGGGGGGCCGCGACTCGATGCGGAAGGGCAGCGCGGTCGTCCGGCCGGTCAGGGTCAGTATCCGCGTGGGCAAGCCGATTCCCACTGCCGGGCTCACGCTCGACGACCGCGACAGCCTGATTGAACGCGTGCGGGCCGAAGTGCGTCACTTGTTGCAGCAAGGATCGCTGTGGACCTAACGCTGTGGACGTAATCAGCACGCTCGGCCGCACGCTGGGCTTCTCGTTTGCCGCCGGCGTCAACCTGTACGCCACCGTTGCCATCCTGGGGCTGGCGGCGCGCTACGGGTGGGTTGAGCTCCCGTCGCAGTTCCAGGCCTTCAACAGCGACATCGTCATCTGGGCGGCGGTGGGGATGTACCTGCTCGAGTTCTTCGCGGACAAGATTCCGTACGTGGACACGCTCTGGGACATGGTCCACACCGCCATCCGTCCGCTGGGCGGCGCCTTCGTTGCGGTGACGACGCTCGGGGACGCGTCGCCGGCGACCGAGGGGCTGGTCGCGCTCATGGGCGGCGCGGTGGCGGCCAGCAGCCACCTGACGAAGACGAGCACCCGGGCCATGGCCAACACCAGCCCCGAACCGTTCACGAACTGGTTCCTCAGCCTCGGCGAGGACCTGTTCGTCGTCGGCCTCGGCTATCTCGCGCTGCGCTATCCGGAAGCCGCGCTCATCGTCGCCGCCGTGCTCCTCGCGCTCATCGCCGTCTTCGCGGTGGTCATCCTCCGGACTGTACGGCGCTGGTTTTCGAGGCGCCTGGGGAGTTAGACTTCGACGGGCGAGGCAATGCCTCGCCGCTCCAGCGTGCCAGCGCTGCCGTCGAGGGTCCAATGCGGTCTCGACTTGCTCTGTGTCTCTGTGCCTCTGTGGCCTGTCTCGCGACGGCCGCATCTGCGCAGCAGCCTGCCCAGCCCACGTTCCGGGGCGGCGTCAACTACGTGCGCGTGGACATGTTCGCCACGCTGGACGGCGAGCCGGTGGAGGACCTGCGGCAGGACGAGCTCGAGCTGCTTGAAGACGGCACGCGACAACAGCTCGACACCTTCGAGCATGTGAAGATCAGGCCGGCGGGGGCGCAGGACACGCGCGTCGAGCCGAACTCGATCGCCGAGAGCCGTCAGATGGCGGCCGAGGCGCGCGCCCGCGTCTTCGTCATCTTCCTCGACACCCACCACACGCAGATTGAGGGCTCCGCCAACATGCGCCTGCCGCTGGTCCGGTTCCTCGACCGGCTGCTCGGGCAGGACGACATGGTGGCGCTGATGACGCCGGAGATGTCGGCCAACGACCTCACGTTCGGGCGGAAGACGACCGTCATCTCGAACATCATGCAGAACGAGTGGACGTGGGGCCGCCGCGCGCAGCTGTCCACCGACAACGACCCCGTCGAATCGCTGTACGAGACCTGCTTTCCGAGCCTCGGCGACTCGGAGCGGATCGCGGCCGAGATGAAGGAGCGCCGCCGCGAGCGGCTGACGCTCGACGCGCTCGAGGACCTCATGATCACGCTGCGCGGCATTCGCGAGGAGCGCAAGGCGGTGATCACCGTGTCGGAAGGCTGGCGGCTCTTCACCGAGAACCAGGGCCTCGCCCGTTCCACGACCAGGCGCGGCATCCTTCCGGCCCCGCCGCGCGTCGGCGTCGATCCCGGCGGCCGCATCACGCGCGACCCCGAGCAGGGACGGACCCGCAGCACCGGCGTGGACATGCAGCAATGCGAGTCGGATCGCCTGGCGTTCTCGCTGATGAACAGCGAGCTGCGCGTGCGGGAGCTGGTGGACTCGGCCAACCGCGCGAACGTCAGCTTCTACACGGTGTATCCGCGCGGCCTGGCGCCGTTCGATTCGCCCATCGGGCCCGAGAAGCCGCCGTCGCCCGCGCAGGACCGCGCCAACCTCAACGCGCGCATCGACAACCTGCGCGAGCTGGCCACCAACACCGACGGCCTGGCCATCGTCAACACGAACGACATCGAAGGGGGCCTCCGGCGCGTCGTGGCGGATCTCTCCTCGTACTACCTGCTCGGCTACTACTCGAGCAACACGAGGCTCGACGGCCGCTTCCGGACGATCACCGTGCGCGTGAAGCGGCCTGGGGTGCAGGTGCGCGCCCGCCGCGGTTACCGTGGCCTCACGGCCGACGAGCTGCTGACGACGCGCGACGGTGGAGGCGGCGGCGCCGCGGCTGCAAGCCCGGTCAGCGTCGCCGTCAACCCGCGCGCGACGTTCCGGATCCGCACGTCTGTCTGGACGCCGGATCCCGCGAACGCCAGCGTCTGGGTGGCGGGGGAGCTGGACTACGCCACGCGGCGCGATCTCGCCTGGACGACCGGCGCGGACGCCGACATCGTCGTCGTGGCGGCCAACGGAACCGAGGTCGTGTCCACAACGGCAGAGGTCGCGGCGGGCGAGGGCGCGTTCTCGCTGAGGGTGCCGACCGACTCGCTGACGTCCGGTGAATACGCCGTCCGCGTCCGGCTGCGGCCGAAAGGCAGCGGCCTGCCGGTGACCGACACCACCAGGCTCATCGTTCCCACGGCTGCGGGCGCGCTCGGTGAGCCGGTGATGCTGCGGCGCGGGCCGTCCACCGGCCCACGTCACCTCGTGACGGCCGACCCGCGGTTCACGCGCAGCGACCGCATCCGGTTCGAGGTCCCGACCAGCGCCCAGGGCACCGCCACCGGGCGCATGCTGGACCGGCTCGGCAAGCCGATGCAGGTCCCGGTGCAGGTCAGCGAGCGCGCTGACGCGTCAGGAGCGTTTCGCTGGATTGTGGCGGACGCGGCGCTGGCACCGCTGGCGCCCGGTGACTATGGGGTTGAAGTGAGCCTGGGGAACGCGAAGCAGGTGGGCTCGTTCAAGGTCGTTCCTTGAAGAACTTCCAACGTCCAACTCCCAACGATCCCAAGAAGTAAGACCGGCTTCCTGGAAGTTGGGAATTGGACGTTGGGAGTTATCAGCCTCCCAGCGAGTACGTCAGGGTAAACGGCTGGATTGGCGCGCCGTCGAACGTCCGGATGCCGTCGAGCAGTTCGACGCGGATCGTGCGGAAGCGATCGAGCGGCCTTGCGAACCGGATCTCCAGCGCGCGATTCGCCGCGTCGTAGTTCTGCTTGAACTCGATGGCCGGCACGTCCGGCGGCACCTCGCCGAAGTAGCCGATCTTCACCTGGCCCGTGAGGCTGGCCGGGTTGAGCCCCCGCGAAAACTGGATGCGAATCGGCGCGTCGAGGCCGACGCCGGTCTCGCCGTCGGTCGGCGTGTTGAAGACGACCTCGCCGGGCTCTGGCGGCGCCGCGGGGGCCGCGGGCTCGTCGCTCGGCGGCGGCGCGGCGGGCGGCTTCGTCTCCGACAGGGCCGTGCCGGCAACCGTCACCAGCCCGCGCTCCTGGGACACGGTGCCGGTGACCTGCAGCCAGCGGCCCGTGTCCACGCGGGCATCCACGTTCAGCTCGAAGCCGCGTCCTCGCGGGCGGAGACCGGTGACCCACACGGCGCCGTCCGCCGAGCGCAGCACGAAGTCGTAGCGGCTCGTGGCGGGCGCGGCGGGGACGTCGCCAAACAGGTTGCGGCCGCGGAACTGGCCGACGATGGTGACCTGCTGACCCTCGAAGCGCCAGGGCTGCAGCGCGAGCGCCCGCGTCGAGGCCGTGGTCGCCAGCTGTGTCCCGGTGATTCCCGTGACGTTCAGGACCAGGTCTTCGCCGGGCCGCGGCCAGGACGCGCCGTCGCGGCCGCGGGACTCCATCGGGACGCGGGGGTCGTCGGGCTCCAGGCGTCCGATGTCGATGAGCGTGGCGCGCACTTCGGCCAGCCCGCTCGTGGTCGTCTGGTCGTTCAGGAGGACGCGCATCTCGCGCTCGTTGGATCGCAGTACCACGCGCGGTCCGCTCTCGACGAACTCGCCGTGCACGAGCACGTTCTGCAGGTGGAAGTAGCCGGGGTACCGACGAAGCGCGTCGATGGTGGTCAGGCGCCGTGCAGGACTCTGCGCGGCGCCCGACGCGGCGAGTAAGAGTGCGATGACCGCGAGTGTCGCGCGGGCCCTCACCTCCTCATTCTACTTTGCGCATCCCCATGCGGGCGACGATGATCGCCAGCGCCAGGAACAACGCGGCGCTCGCCAGCTCGCCGCCAAGCGTGTCGCCGGCGAAGAACGGGAACGCGCGTCCGACGGCCTGGAACCCGCCGATGTAACCGGTGCCGACGAGGACGGCGAACAGAATGCCGGCAATCGACCCGCCGGCGATGAGACCCGAGCTGAACAGCGTCCCCGAGCTCACGTCCGAGTCCTGCGCCGCGCCGCTCCGGCGCTCCACCCACCAGCGCACCATGCCGCCGGCAAAGATCGGCGCCGTCGTGGCAATTGGCAGGTAGGTGCCGACCGCGAACGACAGTGAATGGATGCCGCACAGCTCGAGCGTGACCGCGATGAAGATGCCGACGAGCACGAGGCCCCATGGCAGGTTCTGATCCAGCAGGCCGCTGATGATCGTCGCCATCAGCGTGGCCTGCGGCGCCGGCACGTCCGGCGACCCGATCCCGAACACCTGGTGCATGTACAGCGTCGTGACGCCGATGACGAGCGCCGACGCGAGCACGCCGATGATCAGGCCGAACTGCTGGTAGATCGGCGTCGCGCCGACGATATAGCCGGTCTTGAGGTCCTGCGAGGTGGCGCCCGCGTTCGCCGAGGCGATGCAGACGATGGCACCGACGATGAGCGCGATGGGGGCGTAGGGCGCGCCCGTCCACCCCAGCGCCACGAACAGCAGGCAGGTGAGGATGAGCGTGGCGATCGTCATGCCCGACACCGGGTTGGATGAGGAGCCGATGAGTCCCGTGATGCGCGAGGAGACGGTGACGAAGAAGAAGCCGAAGATGAGGATGAGCACCGCCGCCATGAAATTCCCCTGCGTCGGCAGTCCCGGCGCCACGGCGAGGAAGATCGCCAGGAGCACTGACCCGCCCAGCACGCCCATGATGGGGATGTCGCGCTCGGTGCGGTTGCCCCCGGCGGTCGACGCGCCGCTTGCCGCGAAGTCGCGCAGGCCGCCCCGCGCCGACGCAACAATCGTGGGAATCGTTCGCGACAGCGTGATGAGCCCGGCGGCCAGCACCGCGCCCGCGCCGATGTAGCGGATGTAGGCGCTCCAGAGCTGCGCAGGGCTCATCTCGGAGATGAGGAACGGCCGTCCGGTCGCGGGGTTGTTCGCGAAGTTCGGATGAATGGGCGGGAACGGCTCGGTGATGAAGCGGCCGAGGATGGAGAGCAGGGGCAGCAGCACGAGCCACGCAAGGACGCCGCCAGCGACCATGGTGCCCGCGATGCGGGGCCCGATCACGTAGCCGACGCCGAGGTACTCCGGCGAGATGTCCACGTCCAGCGTCGCGTTCGGGAACTGGCTGGTGCGTGGCATCGAGTAGCCCACGTCGGTGCGGAACAGGCCGAACGTCCACGACAGCGACTTCCAGAGTGCCCCGATGCCGAGGCCGCCGAACACGAGCGACGCCATCTTGCCGCCGCGCTCGCCGGCGACGAGCACCTCCGCGCACGCCGTCCCTTCCGGATAGGGAAGCACGCCGTGTTCCTTGACGATGAGCGCCCGGCGCAGCGGCACCATCATCAGCACGCCCAGGATGCCGCCGGCGATGGTGAGGATGGTGATCTGGTAGTAATTGAAGTAGCCGGGCCCGAAGGGCATCAGGAAGATCAGCGCGGGCACGGTGAACACGACGCCTGCCGCGACCGACTCGCCAGCCGACCCGATCGTCTGGACGATGTTGTTTTCCAGGATGGTCGAGCCGCCGAGTCGCTTCAACACCGAGATGGCGAGGACGGCGATCGGGATCGAGGCGCTGACGGTCAGGCCCGCGCGCAGGCCGAGGTAGACGGTGGAGGCGCCGAAGAGCAGCCCGAACAGCGCGCCGAGGACGATGGCTTTCGCCGTGAACTCGGGCATCGCCTGTGTGGCCGCGACGTAGGGCTGAAACGTGGGCTTTCCGGCCGGCGCAGAAGG
>VFYY01000033.1 GCA_016871375.1 Acidimicrobiia bacterium | reverse complement strand
GCCAGGTGCAGGCCGGCGACCGTGCCCGGCACGCCGACGGCGATGTGACTATTGTGGTGCAGCGCCGCGTCGTACGCGCCGTTCACCGTGAACATCGACGGCGACGCGCGCGCCGGCGCCGTCTCGCGGAAGTCGTAGGCCGCCGGCTCGCCGCGCGCCGGCCGGTACACGAGGAAGCCGCCGCCCCCGATATTGCCGGCGGCGGGATGCGTCACCGCGAGGGCGAACGCGGTGGCGACGGCCGCGTCAACCGCGTTGCCGCCGTCGCGCAGCGCCTGCGCGCCGATCTCCGACGCGCGCGATTCCTGCGACACCACCATGCCGCGCTTCGCGCGCACCGGCACGGCGCCTGCCCTGAGCGCAGTCGAAGGGGTTTCGACGCTGACGAATGCGATGGCGATGAGCAGGACTGCCGCGGCGGCGCGCGCCATGCGCGCGATTATCGCCTAGCGCGTACCTTCGCGGTACCCGTCTTCGTAGCCCTGGCGGAAGCCGGCGCGGTAGTTGTTGCGGTAGGCCTCGCGCGACCCGTAGCTCTCCTGGAAGCCCTGATCGGCGTCGCGGTAGTCGCGGCTGCCGACCGGGTCGTAGCGCTCGCGCGTGCGGCCGTCGTTGAGACCGCGCGCATGACCGGCCTTGTACCCGCGCGCGTACGCGGGCTCCTCGAAGCGGTGCTGGACCTGCTTCTTCAGCAGGGGCAGGCCGCGGCCGCGCTGCGCCGGCGTCGAGATCAGGCACGGCGTACGGGAACGCGAGCAGCGCGACGAGCGAGAGCGCGAACAGGCGGGGCCTGGTCCGGCGGAAGCCGGACACGGCGTTCACCCAGGGCTTGCGTCCGAACATCAGGGCACCCAACGACAGGCACCCATCAGTTGTGCAAACGATGAGCCAGCGAAACCGGGTCAGTTATCGAGGTATTCGCGCACGAGGCGCTCGACGAAGCCGTTCAGCGTGTCCCGATCCAGCACAAACGAGGACAGCTCATCCGACCACGACAGTTTGTAGCCGCGCGCCATCGCCGATACCCAGATCTGCCGCACCGGCGCGTTCGGGCTGACGATGAACCTGGCGGGCGCGGGGTCCTCGAAGACGATCTGCAGCACGCCGTTCTGCAGCTCGATCTCGAACCCGTCCTGGTCTGCGAGCGGCATCAGCGCGCGCTGCAGGTCCTCGAGCGCCTGGTCGGCCTTGAGGCGGAACTCCTGGTCGGTGAGCGTGGTCAATCCGTCGGCGACAGCCGTTCGGGCGACGCAATGTAGGTGCGCCGGGCGCGCGCCGTCATCCCCGGCTGCTTCATCCGCACCACCAGCTTGTGCTCCTTGCCGTCGAGCAGGGTCGGCGTGAACCCGAGCGTGTACTGGCTGTGCAGCTCCTGCGCGACGCGGGAGAAGGTCGGCCCGAGCTCGTCGGTCTTCTTCAGCTCGAAGTAGCCGCCGCCGGTCTCCTCGGTGAGCCGGCGCAGCCCGCGGTCCGGGCGCGTGCGCACGACGCGCTGGCCGTTGAAGAACTCCGACTCGAGCCCGATGGCGTAGATCATGACTTCCTCGTCGCGCGCGCGATCGAGCACGTCGCCCATGCCGACGCGGCTCGCCGTGTCGTCGCCGTCGGTGAAGACCACCACCACCTTGCGCCCGTCCACGCCTTTCAGCATGGCGATGCTCTCGTTGATGGCGTCGTAGAGGCGCGTCGGGTTCCCGAACTGCAGGTCCTCGAGCGCGAAGATCAGATCGTCGCGGTCGCTCGTGAACTCGCCGCTGAACTGAATCTTGTCGCTGAAGGCGCCGACCTGCGCCCGGTCGTCCGGCAGCAGCCGCAGGATGAACTGCTCGGACGCGTCCTTCAGGCGATCCAGGTTCGCCGTCATGCTGGCGCTGAAGTCCATCATCACGACCGCGGTGAACGGCTGGACGTCGTTCTGGAAGAACGTGATGTCCTGCGGCTTGCCGTTGTCGAGGATGGAGAACTCACCCTGCTCGAGCGCGGGCACGAGCCGCCCCTGCGCGTCGGTCACCGTGGTGATCACGGGCACGATGCGCGTGCTGGAGCGGAAGGTCGCCTGCTGCCCTTCGAGGGCGCCCAGGGCAGGTGCGAGGACCGCCGCCGACAAAGAGACCAGCGCCGCCGGGATGAAGGTCCGCATGCCCGGAGCTTAGCAACGATTGTTCCGCCGAGTAAACCTGCTTGGCGGTAACATTCGGGGCCATGCGTATCGGTCTGGTGCTCGTGTTCCTTTTTCTGGCCATGCCGCTCGAAGCGGCCCAGGTGGCGGGAATCGTCGTGGACGCCTCCGGCGCGCCCGTCGCCGGCGCCCGCGTGACGGCGGGCAACGCCACCGCCACGACGGCCGACGACGGCACGTTCGAGCTGACGACGCCCGAGGGCGTGACCGAGATCACGGCCGTGGCGGACGGGTTTTCGCCGGCAACCCTGACGGTGTCGGGCAACGATGACAACGCGCGGCTGATTCTGCGGCCCGCGCAGCTGGTGGACGCGGTGGTCGTCACCGCGTCGCGGGGCGCCGCGCGGCTCTCCACGCCGACGGCGACGACCGTGGTGACGTCCGCGGAGCTGCTCACGTCCGCGGCCGGATCGCTGGACGATGCGCTGCGGAATACGCCCGGCTTCAGCCTGTTCCGCCGATCGTCCTCGCGCGTGTCCAATCCGACCACGCAGGGGGTCACGCTGCGCGGGGTGTCCGGCTCGGGCGCCAGTCGCACGCTCGTGCTGGCCGACGGCGTGCCGCTGAACGACCCGTTCGGGAGCTGGGTGTACTGGAACCGGCTGCCGGTGGCGGCGATCGATCGCGTCGAGGTGGTGCGGGGCGCGACGGGGGACCTGTATGGAGCGGACGCGCTCGGCGGCGTGGTGCAGGTGCTGACCTTCGCGCCCGGGCGCACGCGGTTCCGCGCGACGGGTGAAGCGGGGTCCCACGACACCGCCCGGTTCTCGGGATACGGCGGCACGCAGCGCGGCTTGTGGAACGTGGACGCGGCCGGCGAGTGGCTGCGCACCGACGGCGCGTTCGTCGTCGGCGAAGAGGCGCGCGGGGCGGTGGACGTGCGCGCCGACAGCGACTACTCGAATGGGTTCCTCGGCGCGGGCTACAACCCCGGCCCGTGGCACGCGGGCGTGCGACTGAGCCTTTACGACGAAGACCGCGGCAACGGCACGCCGCTCGTCGTGAACAGCACGCGGTGGACGCAGGTCGCGGGCGAGGCGGGCGGCAGCGCCGGGAGCGGCGCGTGGCTGGCGCGCGCGTCGGGCGGCACGCAGGACTACTACCAGACGTTCAGCGCGGTCGCGGCGGTGGCGGGTGTGCCGCGCGCGACCGAGCGGCTCACGTTCTCGCAGCAGATCCCGGCGTCGTTCAGCACCGTCAGCGGCCAGTTCACGCGCGGGGTAGACACGACCACGTGGCTCATGGGCGCGGAGTTCAAGCGCACGGACTCGACGTTCGAGGAGACGCGGTACAGCGTGACCGGCGTGCCGAGCGGGCCGTTCGTCATGGGCGGCACCGAGTCCATCGGCGCGTTCTTCACGCGCGCGAGCCTAGTGCCGGTGGATGCGCTGACGGTCGTCATCGGCGCGCGCGGCGACTTCTGGCAGTCCACGCCCACCGACGGGGCGCTGGTGGAGCACTCGACCGCGTTCTTCAGTCCGCGCGCCTCGGCGGCGTACGCGCTGTCGACGACGACGTCGGTGCACGCGGCCGTCTACCGCGCGCACCGGACCCCGACGCTGAACGAGCTGCATCGCGGCTTCAGCGTCGGCGCCACCGTGACCAACGCCAACCCGGAGCTGGACCCGGAACGGCTCACCGGCTTCGACGGCGGCGTGCTGTTCTCGCTCGACCGCGCCTCCGCGCGCGTCACGGGCTTCTTCAATCAGCTCGACGGCGCCATCACCAACGTGACGGTCGCGCGGCCGCCCGGCGCGCCGGCGAACCAGATCACGCGCCAGCGGCAGAACACCGACACCGTGCGCGCCACCGGCCTCGAGCTCGAGGCCGACGTGCGGCCGCATCCGCGCCTCACCGTCGGCGGCGTCGTCGTGCTGACGCGCTCGACGTTTGCCGACGCGCCCGTGCAGCCGGCCATCGAAGGCAACCGGGTGCCCCAGGTGCCGACCTACCAGCTCGGCGCCACCGTCACCTATGTCGATCCGCGCGGCTTCACGGGCGCGCTGCAGGCACGGCGCCTCGGCGCGCAGTTCGACGACGACCTCAACGTGTTCGAGCTGGCGTCCTACGGGGTGCTGGATCTCTCGCTGAGCCAGGAGGTCCGGCGCGGGCTGCACGCCTTCGTCGCGGTGGAAAACCTGTTCGACGCCGACTACGACACCGGGCGCACGCCGGTCCGCACGATCGGGTGGCCGCGCTCGATCCGCGTCGGCGTCCGCGTCTTCCTGCCATAATCAACTCCCGACTCCCGACGTCCAACTCCCAGCGGGACTGCTGGGGAATTGGGAGTTGGCAGTTGGACGTTGAGGGATGCCTGAATGGGAGCAACAGTTCATGTGATTGCGCGGTTCCTGGCGACGGCCGGGAAGGAAGACGCGCTCAGGACGGTGCTGACGGGCCTGATCGCGCCGTCGCGCCGCGAGATCGGGTGTTACCAGTACGACCTGCTGGTCAATCCCACGGACGCCCGCGATTTCTGCTTCGTCGAGCGGTGGGAAAACGACGCCGCGCTCGACCAGCACGCCGAGACGGAGCACCTGAAGCAGGCGCGCGCGCAGTTCGAGGGGCTGGTCGAGGCGCCGCCCGACGTCCGCCGCTACCGGTTGGTATGATGGTGCGCATCATGAAGATTGTCGCGACGACCACGGCGATGCTGCTGCTCCTGGCGTGCTCGGCGCCCGCGCAGCAGACGCAGTCGCTGCAGCCCTCGGACGTGGCGGCGCGCATCGGCGACCGCGCGGTCACCGTCAAGGAGATCGACGACAAGTGGCGCGCCGGGGCGCCCGCCGACCACGCGCAGGCGGTGCAGAAGATCTACGACGGCCGCAAGGAAGCGCTGGACGCGATCATCGCCGACATGCTGATCGAGCAGGCGGCGAAGGCGAAGGGCGCCACGCCGACGCAGTTCACCGAAGCCGAGATCGCGCGCCGCGTGAAGCCGGTGACCGACGAGGAGGTCGTCGCGTTCTTCCAGGAGAACCAGGCGCAGATGCAGGGCCGCGGCCTCGCCGCAATGGGCCCCGCCATCCGCCGCTACCTGGACGACGAGCGCCGCTCGAACGCCTACCAGGCGTTGGTCGCCGAGCTGCGCAAGGCGGGGCCGTCGGTGAGCATGGTGCTCGACGCGCCGCGCTTCACCGTCGCCGTCGCGCCCGATGACCCGTCGCTCGGCGCCGCCAACGCGCCGGTCACGCTCGTCGAGTTCTCCGACTTCCAGTGCCCGTTCTGCCTGCGCGTGGCGCCCACCCTGAAGCGCCTGCGCCAGGCCTACGGCGACCGCATCCGGATTGTGTGGAAGGACTTCCCGCTGACGCAGATTCACCCCGAGGCGTTCAAGGCCGCGGAAGCCGCGCACTGCGCGCGCGACCAGGGGAAGTTCTGGGAGTACCACGACGTGCTGTTCGCCAACCAGCAGGCGCTGCAGCCCGACGCACTGAAGAAGTACGCCGCCGACCTCGCGCTCAACACCACGACGTTCAACACGTGCCTGGACACGGCCAAGTACGGCGACCGCGTCCAGGAGCACATGGGGATCGGCAACAGCCTCGGCGTCGGCTCCACGCCGTCCACGTTCGTGAACGGGCGTCTCGTCAGCGGAGCGGTGCCCTACGAAACGTTCGCCGCGATCATCGACGAGGAGTTGGAGCGCGCAAAGACGAAATAACTACGGGATCATCACGATCTTCCCGTAGGCGCCGGGCTCCATCACCGCTGCGTGCGCCTTGACGGCGTCGGCCAGCGGCATCTCCTTCCCGATCACCGGATGCAGCGTGCGGTTCTCGAGGCCGGCCTCGAGCGCCGCGTGCACCTGCTTCACGTCCTCCGGCGTGGCGTTGAACATCGTCATGCCGAGGATGGTGCCGTCCTTGCCCATCGCCTTGCGGGGGTCGATCTCGACGCGGCCGCGGTTGCCGACGACCATCACGCGGCCGCGCAGCGCCAGCACGTCGAGGTCCTTGTCGAGATTGACGTTGGCGAGCATCTCGACGATGACGTCGGCGCCGCGCCCGCCGGTGAGGTCCATCACCTTCTGCATGTAGTCGGCGTCCTTGTGGTTCAGGACCGCATGCGCCCCCTGGTCGCGGACGAGCGCGATGCCCTTGTCCGTCCCGGCCGTGCCGATGACGCGCAGGCCCGCCGCGCGCGCGATCTGCACGGCCGCGATGCCGACGCCGCCGCTGGCGCCGTGGACCAAGACCGTCTCGCCGGCCCTGGCCTGCGCGCGCAGGAACAGGGCGCGCCATGCGGTGCCGTAGGGCACGCCGAGCGCCGCCCCCTGCTGAAACGTCACGTGATCGGCGAGGCGATGCACCTGCGCCTCCTCGGCCACCGCCATTTCTCCGTAGGCGCCCGACCCCGCGGCCATGGCGTGCGTGTAGACGCGATCGCCGGGCTTGAACCGCGTCGCGTCGGGCCCGACGCTCTCGACCACGCCGCCCACGTCGGTGCCTGGCGTATAGGGCAGCGACGGCTTGCGCGCGTACGTGCCCGAGCGGATGTAGACCTCGACGGGGTTCACCCCGATCGCCTTCACCCGAATCAGCACCTGCCCCTTGCCGGGCGCCGGGTCGGGTACGTGCTCCAGTCGCATCACTTCAGGGGCGCCGAACTCGCGGACGACGATGGCTTTCATGGGTCCTCGTAAGTCAAAAGGCAAAAGTCAAAAGCGAAGGGATCCAAGTCGGAGGTACGCAATAACCGCGTACCGTCGTGAAGACCGAGTACGCATTTTCCGCGATTTTTCGTTTCCGCCGCAGCGGTTTTCAACACGTTACGGTGGGCAGCCCGACAGGTAAGATGCGCTCATGTCCGACGTGTGGACATCCATCGCGCTCATCTACGTCGCGGGAGTCGTGTGGGGTCTGCTCGTAATCGACGCACGCGTCGGTGTGCGGATGGGACTCGCGGTGCTCTGGCCCGTGGGCCCGGCCGCCTTTCTCGTCACGCTCACGATTCTGCTCGCCGCGTCGTTGATTGCCTTCCCGATGTTCGGGCTGGCGGTGGCGGCGATTGCCGGGCTGGTCTCCTGGATCGCGACGCGGTAAGGGCGACGCACGCGTCGCCCGTTGTCGCGATGACAGCGTACGGGCAACGCATGCGTCGCCCCTACTCTGATTGGGGTTCGGAATACTGCTGCAGCAGGAACTGCTGGGCGCTGAAGCGCGCGTCGGCGGCGTCCGGTTTTTCGTAGCGGCCGCTGGCGGTCAGCACCATCGCCCGATCGGTGTCCCTGAGGTAGGCGCCGAGCACCACGTCGCGCAGATGCGCGAGGATCTCGGCGTCGTTGATCGGGGTCAGCGTCTCGACGCGGCGATCGAGGTTGCGCTCCATCAGGTCGGCGCTCCCGATGTACATCTCCTCGTGCCCGCCGTTGCGGAAGTAGTAGATGCGCGAGTGCTCGAGGAAGCGGCCGACGATGGACCGCACCCGGATGTGCTCGCTGATGCCCGGCACGCCCGGGCGCAGGCTGCAGATGCCGCGGACCAGGAGGTCGATGGAGACGCCCGCCTGCGCCGCCTTGTAGAGCACGCGGATCGCCTGGTCGTCGGTCACCGAGTTGACCTTGACGATCATGCGCGCCTCGCGCCCGGCGCGCGCGTGCTCGGTCTCGCGCGCGATGAGCTCCGAGAGCCGCGCGCGCAGCTGCAGCGGCGCCACCAGCAGGCGGCGGAACTCCTTCTGGTTCGAGTAGCCGGTCAGGTAGTTGAAGATCTCCGACACGTCGGCCACGATGTCGCGGTCCGCGGTGAAGAGCCCGATGTCCGTGTAGACCCTGGCCGTCTCCGGGTTGTAGTTGCCGGTGCCGGTGTGGACGTAGGTCTGCACGCCGTCCGGCTCCTGCCGCACGACGAGGCACAGCTTCGCGTGCGTCTTGATGTCGGGGAACCCGTAGACGACGTGGATGCCGTGCGACTCCAGCCGCTGCGCCCAGAGGATGTTGTTGCGCTCGTCGAAGCGCGCCTTCAGCTCCACGAGCACCGCGACCTGCTTGCCCGCCTCCGCCGCTTCGATGAGGAGGTCGATGAGCGGCGAGTTCGCGCCGATCCGGTACAGCGTCATCTTGAGGGCGACCACGTGCGGGTCCTTGACGGCCGCGCGGACGAACCCCTCCACGGACGCGAACGACTGGTAGGGATGGTGGACGATCTGATCCTGGTAGCGGATCTGATCGAAGATCACCTCCGGGTCCTCGTCGGCGCGCCACGGACTGCGCGGCGAGAAGGGCGCGTCCTTCAGCTCCGGCCGGTGCACCTTCGTCAGCTGCATCCAGTCGCCGAAGCCCATGCGGTCGGCCGTGCGCACGACCACGTCCTCGGTGGTCTCGAAGTTCTCCACGAGGATGTTGAGGATGCGGGCCGGCATGTCCTCTTCGACCTGCAGCAGCGAGATGGCGCCGTGGCGGAGCTGCTTGAGGCTGCGGTCCACGCTTTCCAGCAGGTCGTCGGCTTCGGCCTGCTCGATCTCGAGGTCGGCGTCGCGAATGACGCGGAAGAGGTGCGCGCCCTTGACCTGCGTGCCGGGGAACAGCTCGTGGATGTTGGCGCGGATCACGTCCTCGACGAACACGAACGTCAGGCCCTGCGACGGGCTCAGCGACTCGGGAACCTGGACGAAGCGCGGGAGCACGTCGGGGAGCTTCACGCGGGCGAACTTCGTCCGCCCCGCGTGCCGCACGACGACGGCGAAGTTCTTGCTCAGGTTCGAGATGAGCGGGAACGGGTGGCCCGGGTCGAACGCCAGCGGCGTGAGCACCGGGCAGATCTCCCGCGAGAAATACGCGGCCAGGTGCTCGCGGATGTCCGGCGACCACGCCTGCGGCTCGAGGAAGAAGATGCGCTCCGCGGCGAGCAGCGGCCGGAGCTGGTCCCAGCAGCCGGCCTGGTCCTCGAGCATGCGCCGCGCGCGCGTGCGCATCGCCTCGAGCTGCTGCTCGGTGTTGTAGCCGTCGGGCGCGACGTCCTCGATCCCCTCGCGCAGGTTCTTCTGCGTCGTGGAGACGCGGATCATGAAGAACTCGTCGAGGTTCGTCGCGGTGATGGCGAGGAACTTGACGCGCTCGAGCAGCGGGTGCGACGCGTCGAGCCCCTGCTCGAGCACGCGCTGGTTGAACTCGAGCCAGCTCAGCTCGCGGTTGATGTAGAGCGCAGGGTTCTTCAGATCGCCCGGGTCGTAGTCGCGCGACGGGATCACGCGCAAAGGCGGCCGCTCGGTTTTCTGGGGAGCCTGACGTCGTAACGCCGACCGCCGTCGCTCGGCCACGGCGGTATCACGCGGGGAATCCATATACCTCGCCGAAAAGGGCGGCATCATATCAGAGCCGTGTGACACGGCTCAGGTAGGGACACGGCGGCGCCGTGCCGCTACGGCCGCCGATCAGCATCAAACCTGAACCGTTGCAGGAGCGATGCCGTACTATTCTCTCAGATGGTGATCCGCGGAAAAGCGCTCATCTTCTGGGATCCGAAGCTGCCGGGGACGAAACTCGGCCGAAAGCTCGACGCGATCGATACCGATCAGATCACGCCCGCCGCCGACTGCGTGTCGGAAAGCCTCGAAACACTCGACGAACGGTGGAAGGCGGGCGCCTTCCGCTACCTGATGCCCGACTTCCGCGCCCGCGTCCACGCGGGCCAGACATTCCTCGTCGCCGGCGACCGCTTCGCCATCGGATCCTCGCGCGAGATGAGCCCCGCGGGCCTGAAGGGGATCGCCGACGAAGCCGGCCTGGAGATGGTCATCGTCTGCGGCCACAACATGGGCGACATCTTCCGCCGCAACGCGCTCAACCTCGGGCTGCACGTCGTCCAGAGCCCCGAGGCGGTGGCCGACGCCCGCGACGGCGACGAGTTCGAGTTCGACCCCGGCACGCGGCAGGTGACGAACCTGACGCAGGGGACGACCTACGAGCCGCTCCCGTTGACGCCGAAAGAGGACGAGATCCGCCGGAGCGGCGGCATTGTCGCGCTCGGCCGCCGCGAGTTCCGCGAATCGGTCGGGCGCGCGCCGGTCATCGACTTTCCGGACGGGGCGCTGGCGCGCCGGATGACCACGACCGAGCAGATCGTGTGGGCGCACCGCGTGGACAAGGATCGCCAGGACCTGAAGCCCGGCGACACGCTGCGCGTGTACGCCGACCTGCTGCCCGCCTCCGACGGGACGGCGCCGTTCGCCATTCACACCTTCAACCAGATCACCGGCGGCGCCACGATCGCTCCGCGCCAGGCGGCCATCGCCAACGATCACTTCGTCTTCACCGGGCGCGACGACGACGACAAGCAGACGGCGATCGGGCGCGCGTTCGCGAAGGAGCACGGGCTGGTGAAGCCGTACTACGCCACGCCCGGCGACGGCATCTTCCACTTCTACTTCCCCGAGCAGGGGCTCGTGCTCCCCGGCCAGTTCATCCCGGGCGCCGATTCGCACAGTCGCGCGTACGGCGCCTACGGAGCCGTCGGCATGGGCGTCGGCTCCACGACGCTCGGGTTCGGCTGGTCCACGGGCTACGTCTATTTCACGCTGCCGAAGGCGCGGCGCGTGCGCGTCACGGGCGCGCTGCAGCCGTGGGTCGGCGGCAAGGACATCGTGCTGGAGCTGCTGCGGCGGTGGGGCGCGGCGCAGTCGCAGGGGATGTCGGTGGAGTTCGTGGACGAGCGCCTCCAGCTCCCGATCGCCTACCGCAACACGATCGCCAACATGATGGCGGAAGGCGAGGCGCTGAACGGCATCTTCGCGCCCGACGATCTCACCGACGCGTGGTACGCGGCCAAGGGCATTCGCGGGCTGCCGTACCCGCGCACGGCCCCCGGCGCCGACGCGCGCTACGAGATCGACGAGGAGCTGTCGCTCGACGCGGTGATGCCGATGATCGCGAAGCCGTTCAGCCCCGGCAACGCCTATCCGGCGGGGGAGGTCGCGCGCGAGCGCGTGACGTTCGACAAGGCGATGATCGGCTCCTGCACCAACGGCAGCTACGACGACCTGCTGCAGGCGGCGCTCGTGATCGCGCGCGCGCGGGGCGCGGGCGCGACGAAGGCCGCCACGCCGTTTCTCGTCTTCCCGGGGTCCGGCGGTGTCGCGGCGCAGATCGAGCGGCCCGACCCGCGGCTCGCCGGCGAGTCGATCGCCGGTGTGTTCAGGTCGGTGGGCGGGGAGATCCGGCAGTCGTGGTGCGGCCCCTGCTTCGGCCAGGGGCCCGACGCGCTGCAGCCGGGGCAGCGCGCCATCACGTCCTTCAATCGCAACTGGCAGAACCGCATGGGGCTGGGCGGCGAGGGCTACCTCGCCAGCCCGGCGGTCGTCGCCGCCTCGGCGCTCCTCGGCTACATGGCGTCGCCAAGCGAGCTGGGATTGCAGTGGGATCCCGACGTGTTTGGGATCTGATCCTCTGCGGGCGACGCATGCGTCGCCCCTACATCGAAGATTGGCGCGGTAGGGGCGAGGCATTGCCTCGCCCGTAAATCTACCGACCGTCTGCGTCCACGCGCTTCACTTCGCCGAGGTTCAGCTCGCGAATCCCCGCCTCCACCTTCGCCAGATCGCCGACGACGACCCAGATCGCGTTGTCCGGATGGATGAACTTCTTCGCCGCCGCATCGAGCTCGGCCTCGCCGAGCGTGCGCACGCGGCGCGAGTAGGTGGAGAAGTAGTCGTCCGCGTAGCGGTAGTTCAGGAGCTGGATTGCCGCGGTCTCGAGCGCGGCCAGCGTCGCCCATCGTCCCGGCAGGCCGAGCGTCTGCGTGCGCATGATGCTCTCGAACTCCTCGCCGCGAATCGGCCGCTCGCCGGCGATGCCGCGCAGCTCCTTCACGATCTCCTGGATCGACTCCTTCGTCCTGTCCGTCTGCACCGGCGCGACCACGAGGAACGGCCGCTGCCCGCGCGCGTCCTGCAGGACGCCCTGGGTGCCGTAGCTCCAGCTCTTGTCCAGCCGCAGGTTGCGATTGAGGCGCGAGGTGGCGATGCCGCCGAAGTTGCGCATCACGGTTTCGATCGCCAGGTCCTCCGGCTGCCCGCCGGCTTCGGACACGTGCGCGGCGACGATGACCGACTGCGGCGCGCCGGGCTGATCGATCAGGTAGACGCGCCTGCCGCCGCTCCTCGGCACGGTGGTGACGTTCTTCGCCGGGGCCGGTCCCGGCGTCCACGCGGCGAACGCGCGCTCGAGGTCCGGCAGCAGCGCGGCCATGGTGGTGTCGCCGGTGACGATCACCGTCGCGCGTCCCGGATGGAACCACTGACGGTGCCAGTCGATCAGATCGTCGCGGGAGAGCGCGGAGACCGTCTGCTCGAAACCTGTGCCCGAGAGCGGCTTGCCGTAGGCGTGCGCGGGGCCGTAGAGCAGCGCGGGCACGACGCGCGTGGCCGCACTCACCGGCGTCGCCTTCTCCTGCTGGATGCGGGCGAGGCGCTGCTTCTTCGCGAGCTCGATCATGTCCGGCGGGAACGACGGGTTCAGCACGACGTCGGCGAAGAGGGCCAGCGACGGGCGCAGGTTCGCGGCCAGCGCGCGCAGGCGCACGAACGACAGGTCGAGGGAGCTTGCGGTCGTGATCTGCGCCCCGAGCGCGTCCAGCTCGTCGGCGATCCCGAACGTGTCCTTCGTCGTCGTCCCGTCGTCGAGGAGATCGAGCGCCAGCGAGGCGGCGCCGGCCTTGTCCGCGGCGTCGGCGGCGTAGCCAGCGTCCACCGCGAGCGCGACGTTGACGAGCGGCGTCGAGTGACGCTCGAGCAGGATCACGCCGAGGCCGTTCGACAGCGTCGCGCGCTGGACGGCCGGGAACGTGACCTCGGGCGGCGCGCCCAGCGGCGGGAGCACCGTGCGGTCGATCGTCGTCTGTCCCGGCGTCAGCGCGGGGTACGGGCGCACCACGAGCGTGTAGTGCGGTGCGCCAACCCAGCGCTGGCCCGTCTCACGCACCTCGGCGGCGGTGGCGCGGGAGAGGCGTTCCAGACGTTCGAGGTAGCCGGTGGTGCTGCCGGTCAGCGTCTGGCTCTGCGCGAGGATGTCGGAGCGTCCGCCAAATCCGCCCAGGCGCTCCGCGCCGCGCGCGAACGCCGCCTGCAGCCGGCTCCGGGCGCGCTGCAGCTCCGGCTCGGTGGGCCCGCTCTGCATCAGTTCGCTGATGGCCGCATCCATCTCGCGCTCGACCTGCGCCGGGCTCGCGCCGGCCTTCACCGTCGCGGTGACGACGAACAGGCTGGCGAGCTCGTTGGGATAGACGTCGGCGGTGACGGTGGTGGCGAGGTCGCGCTGGTAGACGAGGCGGCGATCGAGCCGGGCGCTGCGCGAGCCGCTGAGGACGCTGGCGAAGAGCTCGAGCCGCGGCAGCGCCGGGTCCCGGAACGCGGGCGCGTGGTAGACGCGGTAGAGGCGCGTCTGCGGCACGCGGTCCTCCATCTGGTCGCGCATGTTCGCGTCGAGCCGCGGCACCCACTCTTCCGCGCGGGTGATCGGCGGACCGGGCGGGATGCCCCCGAAGTACTTCGTCACCAGCTCGAGCGCGCGCTCGGGCGTGATGTCGCCGGCGAGCGAGAGCACGCAGTTGTTCGGTCCGTAGTAGGCGCGGTACCACGCGTGGACGTCGGCGAGGCTGGCGGCGTTGAGATCCTCCATGCTGCCGATGGTGCTCCAGCTGTAGGGATGCGACGCGGGATAGATCCGCTCGACCATGTGGTCGAAGACGCGCCCGTAGGGCTGGTTCTCGCCCTGGCGCTTCTCGTTCTGCACGACGCCGCGCTCCCGGTTGAGCATCGCCTCGTTCACCTGCGCGGCCAGGAATCCCATGCGGTCCGCCTCGAGGTAGAGGGTGCGCTCCAGCGCGGAGGTCGGCACGTCCTCGAAGAAGTTCGTGCGGTCGGTGTCGGTGGTGCCGTTGCGGTTGTTGGCGCCGAGGTCGTCCATCGCCTCGCGGAACCCGCGCGGGTAGTGCTCGGAGCCGTTGAAGAAGAAGTGCTCGAAGAGATGCGCGAAGCCGGTCTTGCCGCGCGCCTCGTTGCGCGACCCGACGTGGTACCAGAGGTTCACGGCGACGACCGGCACGGAGTGATCCGAGTGCACGATCAGCGTCAGCCCGTTGTCCAGCACGAACGTCTTGTGTGGAATCTCGAACGCCTGGCGGGTGAAGGCGGCCTGCTGGGCCGATCCGGTGACGGCGAAGGCGGTAGCGAGAAGGACCCCGAAAGACAGCAGCGTGCGGCGCATCCTGGATCTCCCCAAAAGAACGCATCGTAGCAAAAACTGCAGCACCGCGGTCCGATCGCATGCTGCAGAAACCGCGTACTTGGTTTCGTATTCTCGTCACATTCGGCCGGAATTCACGTGGCACGGCGTTCGCTTCTCCTCGGCGTTCGAGCAGACGACGATGCTACGATTGAATGCGAACCAGCGGGCGATGCTCGGCTTCGCGCTGGCACTCTCGAGGGACCGGACATGAATGAGGGCATTCTGTTTCTCGCTGGCGTGGCACTCATTGCGGGGGTCATCACCTTGCTCGACTGGCTCGGCGAACGCCGCGAGAAGCGGTCGCACTGAGCATTGGCGCAGCCCGCAGAAGTTCTTGCCTTTTGCGGGCGGTTGTTCTGTGATCCTCCCGTGAGAAAGCTGCTCGCTCTTCTCGTGTGCGCCGCCGCGGCGTCGCTCGCGGTCCAGGCGCGGTCGCAGCAACAGCCAGACCCGCAGGCCCCGCAACCCACACCGCAGACGCAGGCGCCGGTGCAGGGGCCGACCTTCCGCACCGGCGTGGACGTGATCGCCGTGGACGTCGCCGTCGTCGACGACCGCGGCCGCCCGGTGGCGGATCTCCTTCCGCCCGACTTCGTCGTCAAGATCGACGGACGCGAGCGCCGCGTCGTGTCGGCGGAACAGGTGCGCATCGACGTCGAAGCCGCGCGCAAGCAGGCGGCGAACCCGTTCGAGACGCTGTACTCGACGAACCTCGTGCCGCCCAACGGCCGCATGATCGTCCTGGCCGTCGATCAGGGACAGATTCGCGTCGGCGCGGCGCGCGCGCTGCTGAACACCGCCGTGAAGTTCCTCGACATGCTGAGCCCGGCCGATCGCACGGCGTTTGTCGCCTACCCGGAGCCCGGCGTCTACGTGGACTTCACCAACGACAAGCTCCGGCTGAAGCTGGCGATGGAGCGCGTGGTCGGCAACCAGCAGCGCTACCAGGGCAAGTTCAACATCGGCCTCTACGAGGCGATTCAGATCACCGACAAGGGCGACGAGCGCATCTTCCTCATCGTCACCGGCCGGGAGTGCCGGCGCCTCGCCGGTCCGGCGCTCGAGCAGTGCGAGCGTGACGTGATCACGGAGGCCTCGCTGATGGTGCGCTCGGTGCGGACCGACACCCAGGCCTCGCTGCGCGGCCTCTACGATCTCATCCGCCAGCTCTCGATCATCGAAGGGCCGAAGACGCTGATCCTGCTGTCGGAAGGGATCGTGCTCGAGAGCCCGAGCGATCTGGACGACGTGATCCGGGCGGCGGCGGTGTCGCGCGTCAGCATCAACGTGCTGCTCATGGACGTGCCGCGCGACGACATCACGACCAGCGTCATGCGTCCCACGATCTCCGAGGACCGCGACCTGCAGGTGTCGGGGCTGCGCAACCTCGCCGCCGGATCCCGCGGCGCGATCTACAACGTCATCGGCACCGGCGAGAACATCTTCGAGCGCCTGTCGTCGGAGACGTCCGCGTACTACCTGGTCGGCGTCGAGCAGGCGGCCGGCGACCGCGACGGCGAGGAGCATCGCATCGACGTCGAGGTGCGGCGGCGCGGCGCCACCGTGCGGTCGCGGCGGGCGTTCGTGATGGCGGCGCCCGCGGAGAACGCGCGGCGCAAACCCGAGGACATCCTGATCGACGCGCTGCGGACGCCCTTCGGCGTCACCGAGGTGCCGCTGCGGCTGACGACGTTCACGCGCGCGGGGGGGCCGGACGGCAAGGTCCGCGTGATGGTCGCGGCCGAAGTGGGCCAGCCGGGCGCAGCCAGGGAGGACTACACGGTCGGCTACGCGCTGCTCGACGACCTCGGCAACGTGGTGGCGAGCCGCGCGGAGCGGACCACGCTCACCTCGCCCAACGGCATGACGACGGCGCCGCTCGATTACCTGAATGAGTTCCTGGTCGAGCCCGGCGTCTACACGCTGCGCTTCGGCGTGGTGGACTCGTTCGGGCGGCGCGGCGGCGTCGTCCGCGACGTGCGCGCGTGGAAGCTGGCGGGCGAGGAGTTCGCGCTCGGCGACCTGCTGGTGGGCGAGTTGACGGGCAACGGCGCCGATCAGCGCGTACGGCCGGGTGTCGAGCCGCGCGTCGGCAGCGGCTCGCTGGGCGCGATGATCGACCTCTATTCCACCTCGCCCGCGTCGTTCGACAACGCGGTCGTCACCTTCGAGATCGCCGACGACCAGGACAGCCCGGCGCTGCTCTCGACCAACGCGTCGCTGATTGCCGGGCCGGTGCCGACCTGGCGCACGGCGCAGAGCTTCATCTCGCCCGACCTGCTGCCGCCGGGCCGCTACGTGGCGCGCGCGCGCGTGAAGCGCGACGAGAAGGTGGAAGGCGTGCTCGTGCGCCCGTTCTACCTGGACGCGACCGCGGTCATCGGCGAGCCGCGCGCCCTGCGCGGCCTGCGCATCGGCAGCGTCTCGGGCTTCGACGCGGACGCCGTCGTCGAGCCGGCGGTGCTCGCCGGCATGCTCGACTCGGTGGAGAAGCGCGCGCCGGTGCTGAAGGACGCGATGGCGGCCGCGCGCGCGGGGCGATACGGTCCGGCCGCGGTCGAGGCGCTCATCGCCGGCGAGCAGGACGTTGCCGCCTTCCTGAAGGGCCTCGAGTGGTACACCAAGGGCGACCTGAACCAGGCTGCGACGCAGCTCGCGCTGGCGGCGGGGCCGCGCCGCGAGTTCTTCCCGGCGGCGTTCTACCTGGGCGCGGCGTTCGCGGCGGCGGGGCGCGACCGCGATGCCGCCGGCGTGTGGCAGCTCGCGCTCGGCGCCGAGGCGCGGCCGTCGTACGCCTATACGCTGCTGGCCGACGCGCGCTTCCGCGACGGCCAGCCCGAAGCCGTGGTCGACGTGCTGCGCAGCGCGCACCAGCGCGCGCCGATGGACGACGAGATCGCGAAGCGGCTCGCGATGGCGTACCTGCTGGTGGCACGCTACGGCGACGTCATTCCCGTGCTCGACCGCTATCTCGCTCGTCGTCCGACCGACCAGGAGGCGCTCTTTGCGGCGGTCTTCTCGCAGTACCAGGTGACCGCGCGCGACAAGGTCGGCGTCTCCACGGCCGATCTCACCAAGCTCGGTCGCTACGTCCGCGCCTACAAGGGCCCCGAGGCGCCGCTGCTCGGCAAGTACCTCGAGGCCATTCGCGGCCGGTGAGCACGCCGGGTCCGTCACGCGGCGAACTCCTCGCGTGACGGAACCCGGCCTACGTACCGAGGCGGACCCGCCTCACTGAACTTCGATCAGCCCCGGCACCTTCAGGGTCGCCGGGGCGAACCGGCCGCCGGCCGCCAGGCCGCCTGGCAGCGGCGCGTACAGCTCGATCGCGATCTGCGAGACGGGCAGGCTCACGCCGCCGACCTGCGGCGTGTCCACGATCGTGAGCGACGCGATCGCCATGATCGGCCCGCTGTCGTCCTTGATGTGCGCGAGCGGCGCGCGGTCCGAGGCGCCGCCGGGCGCGAACAGGCGCATCGCCTGCTGGTGCGTCCCGCTGTAGTACCAGTTCAGCACCGCCTGCTTGTTCTCGAACCACGCGAAGATGACCTGCTTGCCGCCGGAGGTCTGCGCGGTATCCACGCCGAGCACGCCGGGCGTCGCCTTCAGGCCGGCCACGAGATCGGGGCCGCGCCGCAGATCCCGAGACTGGGCGAGCAGCGGCGCGAGCGACGGGCTGAAGATCAGGAGCGCGAGCAGCGCGATGCCCGCCGCTTCGCGGGCGAACGTGGATGCAGGTGTCATGGACGTCTCCTTGCGGGCGGCGATGCGCCGCCGGTCATGCGCCACCCAGATCCGGATGGCTGGAACGCCGATGACGGTGGGTGCCAGCCACGCCGCCAGCGGCCAGATGCCGAAGTTGTCTGCCGTGTTGACGAGAAACGCCGTCGTCGCCGCGATGCACGAGCCGAGGATGCTCGTGATGTGCTGGACCGCCCACTGACCGCGCGGCGTGGTGCCCTTCCGGCGCAGCACCCTGACCGCCGACCACACGCCGTTCGCGGTGACCAGCGTCACCACGAGCAGGAGCAGCGACCGCAGCGCAATGCTCAGGGCGAACGCCGTGGCGGAGACGATCGCCATGCTGCCGACGAACGTCCAGCCCGCGCGGCGGTGGAGCCGCCCGCCCTTTCGCGTGACCATTGGCACGAACATCGACAGCAGCGCGACGGATCCGGCGGCGACGTGAACGGCGAGGACCGTGTTGAACATGCCTGCCATTCTGCGGAGCGCCGCGGCGCCGCGCATGTGCCGCAGGTCACGCCCCGGAACCATGACTTCCGGCACAGCGCCCGGCGGCGTCCGGTTCCGTACAATGGCCACCGTGGTGCGGAACGAGCGGTGGCTGAACCTGGCCGCCTACGCGACGTGGATCGTCGTCGGGATCCCCGCGGTCATCGACATCTCCCGTGGCGAGATTCCCGCCGGCCGCGCGGCGGCCTGGGCCGTTGCGTTCGTGACGTTCGGCGTGGCCTTCGCGCTTTGCGGCCGCACGGAGCGTGGTCCGGGTAAAGCCGGACACTACGCGTACGTAGTGTCCGCCTTCAGGCGGACCACACTCGGCGTGCAGGCGCTGGCGGGGCTCGCCATGGTCTATCTGAGCCGCGACGGCACCGAGGGCGCCACGCTCGTCATCTCGGCCGCCGTCGCGGCGGCCGTCTTCGGTCCGCGCGGCGCCCTGTGGTGGGTGGCCGGGCAGACGGCGCTGCTCGGCGCGCTCATGCTGCGGTGGGATGACCCGCTCGACGTGGTCGCCGCCATCGGCGCCTTCGGTGGCTTCCAGGCGTTCGCGGTCGGCACGATGACGCTCGCGGGCAGGGAACGCGCCGCGCGCGAGGCGCTCGTGCGCGCCAACGCCGACCTCGTCGCCACGCAGTCGCTGCTCGCCGAGAACACGCGCATCGCCGAGCGCCTGCGCATCTCGCGCGATCTCCACGACACGCTCGGGCATCACCTCACCGCGCTGAGCCTGCGGCTGGACGTCGCCTCGCGCCTGACCTCCGGCCAGGCCGAGGAACACGTGCGCGAGGCGCACGCCGTCACGCGGCTCCTGCTCGCCGACGTCCGCGACGTCGTCAGCCGCATGCGCGAGAGCGGCCGTGTCGATCTCGCCCGGACCATGCGGACCCTTGCCGTGGACGAGGGGGCGCTGCAGATTCATCTCGAGATGCCGGAATCGCTGCCGGTGGACGACGCCGGGCAGGCGCACGCGCTGCTGCGCAGCGTGCAGGAGATCATCACCAACGCGCGGCGGCACGGCGGCGCGCGCAACCTGTGGATCCGCCTCGAGCGGCGGCCCGAAGGCATCGACCTGCACGCCAGGGACGACGGCCGGGGCGCGGCGGAGCTGACGTGGGGCAACGGCCTCACCGGCATGCGCGAGCGGTTCGAAGAGTTCGCCGGGCGCGTCGAGTTCACGCCCGGCGCCGGGCGCGGCTTCGAGGTGCACGGGTTCATGCCGGGGCCCGAGACCGCCACGTGATCCGCGTCGTCCTTGTCGACGACCAGACGCTGGTGCGCCGCGGGATCCGATCGCTGCTCGAGCTCGCCGGCGACATCGCCATCGCGGCCGAGGCCGGCGACGGCGAGGAGGCGGTCCCGCTCATCCGCCGCGAGAAGCCGGACGTCGTGCTGCTCGACGTCCGCATGCCGAAGAAGGACGGCGTCGCCGTGCTGCGCGAGATGCACGGGGCCGGCGACCTGCCGCCCACCATCCTCCTGACCACGTTCGACGACGACGAGGCGCTGCTCGAGGGCGTGAAGGCGGGCGCGCGCGGGTACCTGCTGAAGGACGTCTCGCTCGAGCAGCTCACGGACGCGATTCGCACGGTGGCGCAGGGCGGCACCGTCATCCGGCCGGCGGTGACCGAGCGCGTGCTGCGCGGCCTCGAGCACGTGCGCCGCGACTTCGACGCGCTCAGCCCGCCCGATCCGCTCACCAAGCGTGAAATCGAGATCCTGCGGCTGATGGCCGGCGGCTACAGCAACCGCGAGATCGCGGACGCGCTCGGCACGGCGGAGGGGACCGTGAAGAACCACGCGTCGAGCATCCTGTCGAAGCTCGGCGTGCGCGACCGGACGCGCGCGGTGCTCAAGGCGCTGGAGTTGGGGTACATCTGAACCCGGCGTCATCCTCGGAGAGTGTCCAGGCAACGGCGCTGAGCAACATCCGGACGCGGCGTCGCCCCCGCCGACCACCCTGGGTGAATACCTGGAGTTCGCGGTGAATGCCGGCTACGCCGGCGCATGGCCGTGGAGCTTCAGCGGCACCGACGCGTATGGCCGTCTGCCGGTCGAGCCGCTCAGGCGCTTGGCGAAGAACCACCCGATCTCGTGAACCCCCGCGCGCGAGACTAGAGCGGTTTCTGAAACGTCGTAGTGTCCGGCTTTAGCCGGACCAAGTTGATCGGCACCGCCGTGTGTGGTCCGGCTAAAGCCGGACACTACGAAGAAGTCGAAACCGCGCTAGTTATTTCTTGTCGAGCGACGCGATGGTCGCCGTCGAGGGCTGGCGCTGCTTCTGGAGCTTCGCGGCGACGGCCTCCGCCTGGCGCATCACGCGCAGGATGTTCTGCCCGAGCGCCTTGCGGACGTCGGCGTCCGGCCAGCCGCGGCGCAGCAGCTCCGCGGTGAGGGCGGGATACGTCGAGACGTCCTCGAGGCCGGCGGGCACCTGCGTGATGCCGTCGAAGTCGCCGCCGATGCCGACGTGATCCGCTCCCGCCACCTTGCGGATGTGGTCCATGTGACTGGCGACGTCCGCGAGCGTCGCCTTGCCTTCCCTGGTGAGGAACCCCGGCACGAAGGTGACCATGACGAGGCCGCCGTTCTTCGGGAGCTGCCGCAGGATGTCGTCGGGCACGTTGCGGCCGTGATCGTTGAGGGCGCGCGCGTCGGAGTGCGAGAAGATCACGGGCGCGGCCGAGACGCGGATCGCGTCGGCCATCGTGTCCGGCGACGTGTGGCTCAGGTCCACGAGCATTCCGAGCCGGTTCATCTCGCGCACCACTTCTTCGCCAAACGGCGTGAGGCCGTTCGCCGCGGGCTTGTCGGTGCCCGAATCGGCCCACGGGATGTTGGTGCCGTGCGTGAGCGTCATGTAGCGGGCGCCGAGGCCGTGAAACATCCGCAGCGTCCCGAGCGAGCTGTCGATCGAGTGGCCGCCCTCCATCCCGATCAGCGACGCGATGCGTCCCGCCTTGAAGATCCGCTCCACGTCGGCGGCGGTGGCCGCCAGCTCGAACGTGTCGGGATACTTGCGCATCATGCGGTGCACGATGTCGATCTGCTCGAGGGTGGCGAGGACCGCCGCGGGTCCCTGGAGGGTGGCGGGCACGTAGACGGACCAGAACTGGCCGCCGACGCCGCCGGCGCGCAGCCGCGGGATGTCGGTGTGGATCGTCGGCTGCGGCACGCGGATGTCGAGCCGGTCGATGTCGAGGTCCACCTTCGCCTCGCGCAGCGCCCACGGGTAGTCGTTGTGCCCGTCGATGAGCGGCGTCTCGCGGTGGAGCGCCCGCGCGCGCGCCAGAAGATCGCCCTGAGCTGGTGCCACGGTTGCCACCCCCAGCAGGAGCGCGAGCACGAGACCAATGGTGCGCATGATGGTCTAGTCTATAAGGCAGGAGGCTTTCCGATGTATCGCGCTCTCTCGGTGCTGGTGCTCACAGCCGTTCTTGCGGCAGCCGTTCTTGCCCAGCAGGCGCCGCCCGCGCAGGGTGGCGGCGGCCGCGGCGGCCGGGGCCGCGGCATCGCGATCCAGCCGGGAGACGAGTGCCCGCCCGGGACGACGCTCGTGCGCGTCGGCACCTGCCAGGCGCCGGAGTTCCCGGCACCGTCCATCCTCGACTACCGCCCGCGCACCACGCTGGTCGTCGCCGAGCATCCGACGCCGCGCGCGAAGTTCCCCGCCATCGACATCCACAGCCATACGGGCCCGACGCCGCAGACGATCGATCGGCTGATCAGGGAGATGGACGCGCTGAACATCCGCGTCCTCAACAACCTGAGCGGCGGCTCCGGCGCGGACGTGAAGCAGAAGACCGATTACATCCGCACGACGAAGTATGCGGACCGCTTCACCGTGTTTGCGAACGGGCTCGACGGGTTCCGCAACGTCGGTCCCGGCTACGGGCAGAAGGCGGCCGCGCAGCTCGAGGCGGACGTGAAGGCCGGCGCCATCGGCCTGAAGATCTTCAAGCCGACCGGCATGGATACGACGAAGCCTGACGGTTCGAGGCTGAAGATCACCGATCAGGAGCTCGCGCCGCTCTGGGACGCGGCCGGACGGCTGAACATCCCGGTAATCATCCACACCGCGGAGCCGCAGGAGTTCTTCTCGCCCCTCGACATGAAGAACGAGCGCTGGCTCGAGTTGGCGCTGTTCCCCGACCGCCGGCAGTTCCTGAACCCGTTCAAGGTGACGTTCGAGCAGCTGATGGCCGAGCGCAACCAGCTGTTCAAGAACCATCCGAAGACACGCTTCATCGCCGCCCATTTCGGCTGGCACGCCAACGATCTCGGGAAGGCCGCGCGGCTGCTCGACGAGCACCCGAACGTGGTCCTCGAGGTGGCGGCCATCATCTACGACCTCGGACGGCAGCCGCGCGCGGCGCGCGACTTCTTCGTGCAGTACCAGGACCGCGTGCTGATGGGGAAGGACACGTACGCGCCAGCAGAGTTCCCGACCTACTGGCGCGTGCTCGAGAGCCGCGACGAGTACTTCGACTACTTCCGCGGCTACCACGCGTTCTGGAAGATGTACGGGATGGATTTACCCGATCCCGTGCTCAGGAAGCTCTATTACCAGAACGCGCTGCGCGTGACGCCGGGGATCCCGTCTAGAGGGTTCTGAACCGCACGTTCCGGAACCGCACGGTCCCGGCGCCGTACTGCAGCGCGATCACGCCCTTCGCAAACATCTTGTCCTGCACGTCCACGGTCTTCGTGCCGTTGAGCGTCACCTGCAGGCGCGTGCCCTGCGCGCTGATGTCCAGCGTGTTCCACTTGCCGGCCGCGTCGATCTGCGCCGCCGGCTTCGCGATGTTCACGATCGCGCCGGTGCGGTAGGCGGGGTCGGGCCGCTTGTCGAAGATGTTCACCTCGTAGCAGTTCATCGCGGTGATCATCTTCGGGTCCTGGCAGCGGATGAAGATGCCGCTGTTGGCGTCGGCGTCCGTCCAGATCTCGGCGACGAGCTGGAAGTCGCCGTAGGCCATCGGCGTCACCAGGAAGCCGGTGCCCTTGTTCGCGCTCACCGCGCCGTCGGCAATCACCCAGTTCGCGTCGCCGACGACGTTCCAGCCGGTGAGGGTCTTGCCGTCGAAGATCGGCTTCAGGCCCGCCTGCGCGGCGAGCGACGCGCCGAGCACGACGAGCGCCAGAGCTGTTGCCAGGATGCGTGTCATGTGTCCTCCATGGCGGGCCGTCACGGCCCGCCCTCTACGTTACGCCTGTGCCAGACGCGCCGAGCCGCGCTCGCAGACGAATCCGGCGACGCGGGCTTCCGCCGCCGACCGTTCCAGTACGCCGGGAACGTGGAACCAGTCGCCGCGCAGCCGCGCGCGGGTGATGTCGAGGAGCAGGTAGCCGTTGCCGTCGCCCTCGACGTACTTCACGTGCGGCAGGCGCGCGCGCAGCGCGGGCATCCCCGCGCGCACCTGCGGATTGGCGAAGAGCGGCGGGGAGCTGACCGCGGGCGTGACGAACTCCACCGCGATCGGCGGCCCGTCCCACGTGCGCGGCACCTCGGACGCCCACGAGCTGTGCAGATCGCCCGCGAGGATCGCGAGATCCGTGATCTTGTCCGAGGCCAGCCTCTCGAGCACGCGCTCGCGCGACGCCTGGTACCCGTCCCAGAGATCCGCCAGCGGAACCGGGACGCCGGGCGGCGCCACCCGCGAGAACATGATCTGCTGGCCGAGCAGTCGCCAGACGGTCCCGTCCTGCTGTGAGGTGCGCAGCCGATCGAACAGCCAGGATTCCTGCGGCGCGCCGAGCAGCGAGCGCGCCGGGTCGTTCAGCCCCTCGATGTCGTCGCCCGGCACCTGCCGGTCGCGCAGGCCGCGCGTATCCAGCATGACGATGTCGGCGAGCGTGCCGAAGCGGAAGTCGCGATAGAGCCGCACGTCGGTGGTCCGTGCTTCGCGAATCGGCATCCATTCGAGGTAGGCGCGATACGCGGCCGCCCGGCGTGTCGGCCAGTCGCCCTCGCCGGGGTTGTGGTTGGCGGCGCCGCCCCGCCACGCGTCGTTGGTCAGCTCGTGGTCGTCCCAGACGGCGATGAACGGGTGCTGCTGATGGACGGCCTGCAGATCCGGGTCGGCGCGATAGGTCGCGTAGCGGACGCGGTAATCGGTCAGCGAGACCGTCTCGCGCGGCGGCTGGGGGATGCGCAGCAGGCCGGAGCCGTCGCCGTAGACGCCGTTCTCGAACTCGTAGATGTAGTCGCCGAGGTGCAGCACGAGGTCGAGGTCGGCGCGGCTGGCGACGCAGCGGTAGACGTTGAAGTAGCCGGCGGGGTAGTTGGCGCACGAGAGGACCGCGATCCGCAGGCGATCGACGAAGGCGTCGGGCAGCGTCCTCGTGCGGCCGACCACGGAGCGCTGCCCGGCGGCCTCGAAGCCGTAGTAGTACGTACGTGCCGGCTGCAGGCCGCCCGCGTCCACCTTCACGGTGAAGTCGCGGTCGGCGGAGGCGCGCGCGGTCCCGCTCGCCACGACCTGCGTCAGCGTCTCGTCTCCGGCGATGCGCCACTGGACCTCGACGGGCTGGCCGCCCTGCGGCGTGACGCGCGTCCATAACATCACGCGGTCGCTCAGCGGATCGCCGCTGGCGACGCCGTGCTGAAAGAGGGCGTCGCCCGGCGCCGGCGCCTGCGCGCGCAGCGCGCCGGCCGACCCGATGTCCGGCCACAGCACGGCCGAAGCGGCGGTCGTCCAGAGGAACTGCCGGCGGGTCAGCGACACAGGAGCCGAATCCTACCCGAACCGTCGCCGTTCTTGACAGCGCGGAGAAACGTCACTACGCTGGGTTCGATGTCCTGGTTCCGGGGGTGTGCGCACAGGATCGCGGGCGCGCTGCTCGTCGCCATCGTGGCGCTCGGCGGCTCGATGGCGGCGCCGCATCTCGACGACTGCCACGACGTCGCGTGCGCGGCGCTCCCGGTCTCGCACGACGCCGACGCGCACGCGTTTCGCGCGGCGCCGGAGGCGGATGCCTCGCATCCGCTGCACTGCCTCGTGTGCCACTGGGCGCGGTCGTTCCGTCCGCCAGCCGAGGTCCGGTTCATCTCGCTGCCGTCCATCCAGGCCGGCATCCGCGTCCACCTCGAACCGTTCACGGTTGCGCGTTCGACCATCGCCGCGCAGCCGCCGCTCCGCTCCCCTCCCGCTCCCATCGCGTAGGCCCATGGCCCAGGGCCCAAGGCCTCAGCTGAGGCCCGAGGCCTGAGCCCCGATTCCTTCACTGAGTGGGAGTGTCTTTATGTACGTTCGTACGTGTTTGCAGGCGTGTCTCGCCTGCGCGCTGGCGTTGAGTGCCGGCGCATCCGCCCAGACGGGCGTGACCGTATCCGGCCGGTTGACGGATTCCCTTTCCGGCGCCCCCATCCCGGGCGCCGTCATCCTGCTCGAAGAGCTCAGGCGCGAGACGACCTCGGGCACCGACGGGACGTTCGCCTTCGACAATGTCCCGCCCGCGACGTACCACCTGTCCGTGCGCCTCCGGGGCTTCTCGGGCCGTCGTACCGAGATCACCGCCGCGCCGAATGCGGCAGTGCTGGACGTGCGTGTCGATCCGGACCTGCACTTCGAGGAGGTCGTCTCGGTCACCGCCGAAGGCGCCCGCAGCCAGTTCGAGACCTTCCAGCCGACGGCGGTCCTCAGCGGGCAGGAGCTCGCCAAGCAGCTCGAGGGCTCCATTGGCGCGACGCTCGAGAGCCAGCCCGGTGTGGCGGCGCGGAGCTTTGGTCCGGCGCCGGCGCGGCCTGTCGTCCGCGGCCTCGACGGCGATCGCGTCGTCATCCTGCAGGACGGACAGCGAATGGGGGACCTGTCCAGCCAGTCGGGCGACCATGGCGTCACCGTGAACCCGGCCGCGGCGCAGCGGATCGAGGTCGTGCGCGGCCCGGCGACGCTGCTCTATGGAGCGAACGCCGTTGGCGGCCTGGTGAACGTCATCACCGAGGACATCCCGCAGCGGCCGATCACCGCGACGAGCGGCACGGTGACGTTCGACGCGGGCACCGCCGCGAAGGAAGGCGGCGGCGCGGCCGACATCCGCACCGGCAACGGCCGATTCGCGTTCACGGCGGGCGGCGGCGGGCGGCGATCGGGCGACGTGGACACGCCGGAGGGCGAGATCGGGAATTCGCAGTCGCGCAACGGCTTCGGCAACCTCGGCGTGTCCTGGACGGGAGAGAAAGGCTACGTCGGCGGCAGCTACGGCTACGACGATACCAAGTACGGCATCCCCGTGGTCGAGGGAGCCGTCCTGCAGCTGACGCCTCGCCGCCACTCGCTGTCGGTCCGCACCGGCGCGCAGGGACTGACCGGCGCCTTCGACGCGTTTCGCGCCACGCTCGGCGTCCGGCGTTACAGGCACGACGAGCTCGAGGGCGACGACGTCGGGACCGCCTTCGCGAACAACACCGCGGAGCTCGAGGTGATGGGTTCACATCGCGCAGCCGGACGGCTGAAGGGGAGCATCGGTGCGTGGATGCTCGATCGCGCGTTTTCGGCGGAGGGTGCGGAAGCGCTGTCGCCTCCGGTCGATCAGCGCGGGTTCGCCGCGTTCCTCTATGAGGAAGTGACGTGGCCGCACGTGACGTTCCAGTTCGGCGCGCGTGTGGACAGGACGGGTTACGCGCCGACGGGCCTCGACGAACGGACCTTCACCGACGCATCGGGATCGATCGGGCTGCTGCTGCGTCCGGCGGCGGCGGACGACCGGGTGACGGTGGCGGCCAGCCTTGCGCGGGCCGCGCGTCCGCCGGCGCTCGAGGAGCTGTACTTCTTCGGCGTGCACCACGGCAACTTCGCGCTCGAAGTCGGCAATCCGGCGCTCGAATCCGAAAAGGCGCTCGGCGTCGACCTGTCGCTCCGCTGGCGCGGCAGCCGGGCCCAGGGCGAGGTGACGTACTTCCGCAACGACATCAGCGACTTCATCTTCCGCGACAACCTCGACTTCGAGGAGTTCGAGGCGCGTGAGGAGGAGTTCGTCGAGCGATTCCGCGGACGGGAGCCGGCCGGCCATGCCGAAGCGGGAGACCACGAGGAGGACGAGGAGCTGTCGATGGTGGAGTTCGTCGGCGCCGACTCGGTGCTGCAGGGCATCGAGGCCCACGGCGACGTCGCCGTCACGCCCCAGGTGTTCGTCGAGTTCGGCGCCGATTACGTGCGCGGGTCACTGAAGGGCACTGGTGACCCGCTGCCGCGGATGCCCCCGTTCCGGGTGCGCGGCGGGCTGCGCTATCAGTACAACGCGTTTCAGGCGGGCGGCAACGTCGTCACCGCTGCGGAACAGGATCGTGTCGGTGTCCATGAGGAGCCGACGGACGGGTACACGACGCTGCGACTGTTTGCGTCGTATTCGTTCGTGATGGGACGCGCCACCAATACGGTGACCGCGCGTCTGGACAACGCCGCCAACGAGCTGTACCGGAACCACCTGTCTCTCATCAAGCACCTCGTGCCCGAGAAGGGGCGCGACTTCCGTCTGCTCTACAACGTAAGGTTCTAGCGCGGTTTCGACTTCTTCGTAGTGTCCGGCTTTAGCCGGACCACACACGGCGGTGGCGATCAACTTGGTCCGGCTAAAGCCGGACACTACGACGTTTCAGAAACCGCTCCAGTCGATGAACCGCTGGAGATCGGGGGCAACCGGCGCCTCGATCTCCAGCATTCTGCCGGTGACCGGATGCGGCAGCGTGATGCCCCAGGCGTGCAGCGCCTGTCGCATGAGCCCGTCGTGCGGGACACCGTAGACCGCGTCGCCGAGGATCGGCCAGCCGCTCGACGCAAGGTGCACGCGAATCTGGTGCGTGCGGCCGGTGATCAGCTCGCAGCGCACGACCGACCGGCCACCCTCTTCGGCCATCACCTCATAGATCGTCTGGCTGGCCTGCCCTGATGGCGTGACGACGACCAGGCGGCGGTCCGCGAGGTCGCGCGCAAGCGGCAGCACGATCACGCCGGCCGCCGGGTCCGGTACGCCGCGCACCACCGCGAGGTACTCCTTCGTCACGCGCCCGGCGCCGTTGTCCTTCTGGATGCGCGCCTGCGCCTCCGCCGTCAGCGCCACGAGCACGACGCCGGACGTGTCCTTGTCGAGGCGCGTGACGATGCGCGGCAGGACGCCGGGACGATGGCGCACGTGCCAGAGCAGCCCGTTGAGCAGCGTG
>VFYY01000032.1 GCA_016871375.1 Acidimicrobiia bacterium | reverse complement strand
CGTCACGCTCCACGAGCGTGGGCTCATCGAGCGGGTGCCCGGCCAACCCCGCAGCATCACCCTCTTGGTTCCGCCCAATGAATTGCCGCCGCTTCAATCGATCAAAATCCCTGCGACGGGGTACTAGTTGTAGTACTTCTTCTTGCCGCCGGCAGTGGGCATCGGCATCTCGTCGTTGAGCGGCACCTCGCGCTGCGGGCGGCGCACCGGTGTCTCGGTCGCGTGATAGCCGCGCTCGTCGCTGCGGCTGATCTTCTTCATCGCGTAGAGGCCCTCGAGCACGAAGTCGATGCCCGACGCGAGCAGCGCCGCCGGCGCTTTCTTGTCGATCCCGGCCGCGTGCGCCAGCTCGGTGAGGCCCTGCACCTCGCGCGCGTGCAAGACGACGTCCGCCGAGCTCATCGTGTCGCTCAACTGCAGGCTGCCGCCAAGGTCGAACCACTCGACGACCTGGCGCGTCTCGAGGTGCGCGAGGTACCCGTCGGCCACGTTGGCCACCGCGGCGCGAATCAGCTCGCGGGCGATCGTCTCGGCCCCCTTGAGCTCGCCCTCGTACTCGAGCTCGAACTTGCCCGTGATCGACGGCAGCGCCGCGTACACGTCGGTGACGCGGGGCACGGCCACGGCCTCGCCGCTCACCAGCGCGCGGCGCTCGGCGTTGGAGACGACGTTCTCCATCGCGGAGATCGGCAGGCGCTGGCTGACGCCCGAGCGCTTGTCGATGCGGCGATCCTGGCGCGCCTGGAACGCGATCTCCTCGACGACCTCGGACACGAACGACGGCACCTCGGTGCGGATGTCCGCGCTCTCCCGCGCGAGCCATGCTTCCTGCGCGGTGATGGCCATCCCCTCGGCGCGGCCGGCGGGGTAATGCGTGCGGATCTCGGACCCGATGCGGTCCTTGAGCGGCGTGATGATCTTCCCGCGCGCGGTGTAGTCCTCCGGGTTCGCGGTGAACGCCATCAGCACGTCGAGGGGCAGGCGGACGGGGTAGCCCTTAATCTGGACGTCGCCTTCCTGCAGGATGTTGAAGAGGCCGACCTGAATCTTCCCCGCGAGGTCGGGCAGCTCGTTGATGGCGAAGATGCCGCGGTTCGCCCTCGGCAGGAGGCCGTAGTGCATCGTCAGCTCGCTCGAGAGCTGCAGGCCGGCCTTGGCCGCCTTGATCGGATCGATGTCGCCGACCATGTCGGCGATCGTGACGTCGGGTGTCGCCAGCTTTTCGACGTAGCGGTTGTCGCGGCCCAGCCACGCAACCGGCGTGTCGTCGCCGTCGGCCGCCAGCCGCGCGCGGCACGCGCCGCAGATCGGCGCCAGCGGGTCGTCGTTGATCTCACACCCCGGCATCACCGGGATCTCGTCGTCGAGGAGCGTGACGAGCGCGCGGAGCAGGCGCGTCTTCGCCTGGCCGCGCAGGCCGAGCAGGATGAAGTTGTGCTGCGAGAGGAGTGCGTTGACCAGCTGCGGAACAACCGTGTCGTCGTAGCCGACGATGCCCGGGAAGAGCGTGCCGCCGGCGCGAAGCTTCTGGATCAGGTTGTGGCGGACTTCCTCGTGCACGCTGCGGTGCGGCACGGCGCCCTTCTCGACGGCACGCCGCAGCTCGCCGACGGTCGAAATCCCTGAGACCTTGGACATGGGAGGATTCTATCCGTAGAGTGTCTCTGTTGCGCTTTCTCGCATCCGGCCGCCCTCTGGTCTTTGCGCACAGGGGCGGGTGCGCGCTGGGACCCGAGAACACGCTGGCGGCGTTCGACCTCGGCCTGGCCGCGGCCGCCGACGGCATCGAGCTCGACGTCCATCTGTCGGCTGACGGCGTGCCCGTCGTGCATCACGACACCACGCTGGATCGCACCACGTCGGGGTCCGGTCCGCTCGCCGCGCGCACCGCCGCCGAGCTCGCGCGCCTCGATGCCGGCTGTCGCTTCGAGCGGCACGGCGACTTCCCGTTTCGCGGCCAGGGGATCGGCGTGCCGTCCCTCGCCGACGTGTTGCGGCGCTACGCGGAGACCCGCGTCATCATCGAGATGAAGGTCGACTCGCGCGAGATGGGGGAGGCCGTGGCGCGGGTCGTGCGCGCGGCCGGCGCGATCGAGCGCGTCTGCGTCGCCGGTTACGGCCGCCACAGCGCGGCGGCCGCGCGCGCGGCGCTGCCCGGCGTCGCGGCCAGCGCGTGTCATCCCGAGGTCCGGCTCGCGTTCTATCGCGGGCTGGCGCGCTGGCCGGTCCGCCGCGCGCCCTATCACGTCTACCAGGTGCCCGTGTACAACGGCCGGCTCCGCATCGTGTCGCCGCGCTTCATCCGTGACGCGCACGGGGCCGGCCTGCAGGTGCAGGTCTGGACGGTGGACGAGGAAGCCGACATGCGGCGGCTGCTGGACTGCGGCGTGGACGCGCTGATCACGAACCGTCCGGACCTGGCGGCGCAGGTCGTCGCGTCCCGATTGTAGGGAGACAATCCCCGCCGTGCGCGCCGTGATAATCGCGGCATGCACGCCCCGGGTCTGCAGGACGTGCTCGCGGCGCGGCCGCGGGTCTACGAGCATCTCGCTCCCACGCCGCTGCTCCGGCATCCGCTGCTCGACGGGGCGCTCGGGTGCGCGGTGTGGGTGAAGCACGAGAACCACAACCCAACCGGCTCGTTCAAGGTGCGCGGCGGCGTGAACCTCGTCGCGCAGCTCGGCGACGCTGAGCGCCGCGCGGGCGTCGTGGCGGCGAGCACCGGGAACCACGGCCAGTCGATTGCGTTCGCGTCGCGCGTGCACGGCGTGCCATGCCGCATCTTCGTGCCGGTGGGGGCCAACCCCGAGAAGATCGCCGGGATGCGCGCGCTGGGCGCCGAGGTCATCGAGTTCGGCCGCGACTTCGACGAGGCGCGCGAGCACGTCGAAGACCTCGCGCCGCGGGAAGGCTGGCGCTACGTCCACAACGCCAACGAGCCGGACCTGATCGCCGGCGTCGGCACGTACGCGCTGGAGATCTTCGACGCCGTGCCGGACGTCGACTATGTCTTCGTCCCGATCGGCGGGGGGAGTGGCGCCGCCGCCTGCAGCGTCGTCCGCACCGCGCGCGCGTCGCGGGCGAAGATCGTCGGTGTACAGGCGGCCGGGGCGGACGCGTTCGCGCGGTCGTGGCGCGGCCCGGCGCGCGTCACCAGCGACCGCATCGTCACGTTCGCGGAGGGGCTCGCCACGCGTGTCACCTTCGACCTGACGTTCGACATCCTCAAGAAGCACCTGGACGACGTCGTCACGCTCGACGAGGAGGAGCTGCGATGGGGCGTGCGGACGGCGCTCGGGCTGACGCACAACCTGGCCGAGGGGGCGGGCGCGGCATCCCTCGCCGCGGCGCATCAATACGGCGCACGAATCGCAGGAAGAACGCTGGTCTGCGTCATGAGCGGCGGCAACATCGATGCCGCCACCCTGAAGGCGGTGCTCAGTTGCTGATTCAGGCCAAATAGGGCACCATACCTGCCGTTCTTTTATCGGGCGGCGCGGCTGTCGCCCCGACGTCAGCCTCCAGGAGGGCTCGAACGATGCGTAGATTGACTCTGTGCTCGACCGTCGCGCTCGTGGCGCTGCTCGGCGCGGTGGCGTTCGCCCAGGCGCCCGCGAAGATCGCGACGGCGGCGGACTTCGCGGCCGTCATGAAGTCCAACGCGGGGGCGAACGGCGCCCTGAACAAGTCGCTCGGATCGGGTGCCTTTGCCGACGCGCGGACCGCGGCCGGAACGCTGCGCACCAATCTCACGACGCTGAGGACCTTCCTCACCGAGAAGAAGGCTGCCGACGGGCTCAAGACCGTCAACGACGGCCTCGGCCGGCTCGACGGGCTCGACAAGATCCTCGCCGCGGCCGCGCCCGACCAGATGGCCGCGCAGGCGGCCGCCAAGGAATTCGGCGGCAACACCTGCGGTGCGTGCCACAAGATGATGCGGGACGGCGACGCCCAGACGGGCTTCCGCTTCCGCGAGGGCATGAACCCCTTCTAGACTCGATCCAGGCACTCGGGCGCCTTCCTGTCCGCACCTCCACACCAGCCGGGCCGCTGCCGTGGCAAGCGGCGGCCCGGTTCGCTCATCGGTGACGCTGACGATTCCAGTCGAGATGAAGGTCGGCGGCCTCGAGGAAACCATTACGGTCACCGGCGAATCACCGGTGGTGGACGGCCGTGCGAAGGTGAACACGTGCGCGGTCGACGTGCTCTACAACAACGTCAACGCCAACACCGGGGCCATTGCCGGACCCGATCCGCGCGGCTGCAACAACGTCGAGCCGTGGCAGACGACGCTGCGCGGGTTCGTGAGCTACACGGTACCGAGAATCGACGTGCTCGTGAGCGCGGTGCTGCGCTCGCAGCCGCCCGCGCTGCTCGCGGGCAATGCGAACCAGACCGCCCAGTGGCAGGTCCCGAACTCGGTCATCGCGGCCGCGCTCGGCCATCTGCCGCCGGGGGCGACGGCGACCGGGATCACCGTGATCCCGCTCGGCCACAACGACAAGCGGATCTACACGGACGAGCGCCGGAACCAGATCGACATGCGCTTTGCGAAGGTATTGCGCTTCGGCCGCACGCGTACGGACGTCGGGCTGGACGTGAACAACCTGCTCAACACGAACTACGCGACCGGGTTCAACACGACCTACATCTACAACACGGACAACAACCCGCGGCCGGGCGGCTGGGGCACGCCGACCAGCATCTACACGGCGCGGTTCGTGCGGCTGAACTTTACGGTCGGTTTCTGACGGGACGGGCGACGCATGCGTCGCCCCTACCGCGATAAGCGCTTCGCGGATCTGAAGACGCCCTCCATCATCCGGGCCGTCAGCACGCCAGTGTTGGTGTTCTGGCGGCTCGGGTGATAACAGCCGACGAGCGTCGGCAGTCCCTCTCCCATCCGGACGACGACCCCGTGGCCGAATTGCGGCTTCGGCGTCACCTTCACGCCGCGGCGCTTGAGCAGCGCCAGCCACGCATCGAAGCCGATCTTCCCGAGCGCCACGACGACGCGGACGTTGGGCAGCAGCGCCACCTCGACGTCCATGTGTTCCATGCACCGCGAGATCTCCTCGGGCAGCGGCTTGTTGTCGGGCGGCGCGCAGCGGACGGCGGAGAGGATGTACGCGTCGCTCAGGCGCAGGCCGTCGGTGGCGTGCTGCGAAGTAGCAATGTTGGCGAACCCCGTGCGATGCAGCGCCGACATGAGAAAGTCGCCGGAGCCGTCGCCGGTGAACGGCCGTCCGGTCCTGTTGGCGCCGTGCGCGGCCGGCGCGAGCCCGACCAGCAGCACGCGCGCGTTCGGATCGCCGAAGCCGGGCACCGGACGCCCCCAGTACGTGTCCTCGCGGTGCGCGCGCTTCTTCTCCTGCGCGACGCGGCGGCAGTAACTGCGCAGCCGCGGGCACCTGTCGCACGAGACGATGGCCGAGTGGACCGCGGCAAGCGCAGCAGGGTAGGGGCGACCCACGGGTCGCCTGGCAAGCGCAGCAGGGTAGGGGCGACCCATGGGTCGCCCGTAGATGATCGGGCGAGGCATGCCTCGCCCCTACAGTAGCAGGGGAAAATCCCGCGCAAGCATCTTCATCATCAGGAGAACGAATAGTAGAACAGAGATTTGTTCCGATGGATCATAGAGACACCATATGCGGAATGCGGCACCCAAGGACGCCACCGAGTTCGAAGCGATCGAAACCCGGGAATGGCTTGAATCCCTTGATTACGTCCTTCAGTCGGGAGGGCCGGCGCGGGTCAGCAAGCTGCTGAAAGACCTTGCCGACCACGCCCGGAGACACGGCGTTCGCCAGCCTTTCACCGCCAACACCCCGTACATCAACACCATCCCCGCCGCAGAACAGCCCCCGTTCCCCGGCAGCCGCGAGATCGAGCGCCGGATCAAGAGCCTCGTGCGCTGGAATGCGCTGGCCATGGTCGTCAAGGCCAACAAGGCCGACGAGGGCATCGGCGGGCACATCTCCACCTACGCGTCCGCGGCGACGCTGTACGAGGTGGGGTTCAACCATTTCTTCAAGGGGAAGGGCGACCACAACGACGGCGACGTCATCTACTTCCAGGGCCACGCGGCTCCCGGCATCTACGCGCGGGCGTTCGTCGAAGGACGTCTCGACGCTTCGCGCCTCGAGAACTTCCGCCGCGAGCTGAAACAGGGCGGCGGCCTCTCGTCCTACCCGCACCCGTGGCTGATGCCCGAGTTCTGGGAGTTTCCCACGGTGTCGATGGGCCTCGGCCCGATCTGCTCGATCTACCAGGCGCGCTTCATGCGGTATCTCGAGGACCGCGGGCTCAAGAAGCGCTCGAACTCGAAGGTGTGGGCGTTCCTCGGCGACGGCGAGACCGACGAGCCCGAGAGCCTCGGCGCGATCACGCTCGCGTCGCGTGAAGAGCTCGACAACCTGATCTTCGTCGTCAACTGCAACCTGCAGCGACTCGACGGCCCGGTGCGCGGCAACGGGCAGATCATCCAGGAGCTCGAGGCGGCCTTCCGCGGCGCCGGCTGGAACGTCATCAAGGTCATCTGGGGCAGCGAGTGGGACGCGCTGCTCGACAAGGATCACGAAGGGCTGCTCGTCACGCGCATGGGCGAGATCGTGGACGGCGAGTACCAGAAATACGCCGTCGAGTCGGGCGCCTACCTGCGGCAGCACTTCTGGGGCGCGGATCCCAGGTTGCTCGACATGGTGAAGCACCTGTCCGACGAGCAGCTGAAGAAGCTGACGCTCGGCGGCCACGACCCCGTCAAGGTGTACGCCGCCTACAAGGCGGCGGTCGAGCACACCGGGCAACCCACCGTCATCCTCGCGCGCACGATCAAGGGCTACGGCATCGGCGAAGCGGGCGAGGGCAAGAACATCACCCACCAGCAGAAGAAACTCAACGAGGACGAGCTCAGGGCGTTCCGCACGCGCTTCGGCGTCCCGATCGGCGACGAGGAGGTCGCGAAGGCGCCCTTCTACCGCCCGCAGGAGAACAGCCCGGAGCTCACCTACCTGCTGGAGCGGCGGAAGCAGCTTGGCGGCTTCGTGCCCAGGCGCACGGTGCAGGTCGAGCCGCTCAAGACCGAGACGCTGCCGGAGCTCTTCGCCGAGTTCCACGAGGGCAGCGACGGCCGCAAGGCCTCCACGACGATGGCGTTCGTGCGGATGCTGTCGAAGCTGCTCAAGGACAAGGAGATCGGCGAGCTGGTGGTGCCGATCGTCCCCGACGAGGCGCGCACCTTCGGCATGGAGGCGCTGTTCCGGCAGGTCGGCATCTACGCGCACGCCGGGCAGCTCTACGAGCCGGTCGACATGGACACGCTCCTGTACTACAAGGAAGCGAAGGAAGGGCAGATCCTCGAGGAAGGGATCACGGAGGCCGGCTCGATCTCGTCGTTCATCGCCGCGGGCAGCGCGTATGCCACGCACGGCATCAACACGATTCCGTTCTTCATCTACTACTCGATGTTCGGCATGCAGCGCGTCGGCGACCTCGTGTGGGCGGCGGCCGACACGCGCACCCGCGGGTTCCTGATGGGCGGCACCGCCGGCCGGACGACGCTGGCCGGTGAGGGGCTGCAGCACCAGGACGGCCACAGCCACCTGCTCGCGCTGGCCGTGCCGAACCTGGTCTCCTACGACCCGGCCTACGCCTTCGAGATCGCCGTCATCATCGAGGACGGCATCCGCCGGATGTACAAGGAAGGCGAGAGCATCTTCTATTACCTCACGGTGATGAACGAGCAGTACGAGATGCCCGCCATGCCCGACGGGGCGCGCGAGGGGATCCTGAAAGGGATGTACCGGCTGCGCAGCGCGGAGAAGAAGACGGGCCAGGCGCGCGCACAGCTCATCGGCAGCGGCGCCATCCTGAATGAGGCGGTCAAGGCGCAGCAGATCCTGGCGGAGAAGTACAACGTCGCCGCCGATGTGTGGAGCGTGACCAGCTATCAGGAGCTCTACCGCGACGGCCACGCCTCCGATCGGTGGAACCGGCTGCACCCCGACGCCAGGCCGCGCGTGCCGTGGGTCACGCAGTGTCTCGGCGGGTCCGAGGGCGTCGTGGTCGCCGCGTCCGACTACGTGAAGGCGCTGCCCGACGGCATCGACCGGTGGATCCCGCAGGGACTCACCTCGCTCGGCACCGACGGGTTCGGCCGCAGCGAGAACCGCGCCTCGCTGCGCGACTTCTTCGAGGTGGACGCGAAGCACATCGTGTTCGCCACGCTGACCGCGCTCGCGCGCGACGGCAAGGTGGAGAAGGACGTGGTGAAGAAGGCGATCGGCGAGCTCGGATTGAACCCCGAGAAGCCCAATCCCGCTGTTTCGTAGGGGCGGCGCATGCGTCGCCCGTCAATCTAATGGCCGACTTCACAGTTCCCAACCTCGGAGAGAACGTCGAGGCCGGCGACGTCACGAAAGTGCTCGTCAACGTCGGCGACGTCATCAGCCGCGATCAGAACATCCTCGAGCTCGAAACCGACAAGGCGACGGTCGAAGTCCCCTCGTCGGTCGCCGGCACGGTCACCGCGATCAAGGTGAAGCCGGGCGACAAGGTGAAGGTGGGCGCCGTTGTTCTCACCGTCGACGACAACGGCGCCAGCGCGCCGAAGCCGGAGGAGCAAGCGGCGAAGGCGGCGCCGGAACCGAAACCGGAAAAGGTCGTCGCCATGCCTCCGCGCGCGGAAACGGTCAAGGCCGCGGAGCCGCCGCCGCCACCGCCTCCGAAGGCCGAACGCGGCCCGGCGGCGCCCGCCGCTCCGTCAGTGCGCCGCCTGGCGCGTGAGATCGGCGTGGACGTCGACGAGGTGCAGGGCACCGGCCCCGGCGGCCGCATCTCGCAGGAAGACGTCAAGGAGCACGCGCGCCGCATCCTGAGCAGCGTGCCGTCCACGCGTGGCGCGGGCGGCGGCGCGCCGGCCCGCGCGGCCGTGACCCCGCTGCCCGATTTCAGCAAGTGGGGCGAGATCGACCGCCAGCCGATGAGCAACATCCGGCGCAAGACCGCCGAGCACCTCTCGCACGCCTGGAACACCGTTGCGCACGTCACGCAGTTCGACAAGGCCGACATCACCGCGATGGAGGAGCTGCGGAAGAAGTACCGCGAGCAGGTGGCGAACGCCGGCGGCAACCTCACCGTGACGGCGATGCTCGTCAAGGTGCTGGCGACCGCGGTGAAGCAGTTCCCGCAGTTCAACGCGTCGATCGACCTGGCGTCGCAGGACATCATCTACAAGAAGTACGTGAACATCGGCGTGGCCGTGGACACCGAGTGGGGCCTGCTCGTGCCGGTGATCCGCAACGCCGATCGGAAGAACATCGCGCAGATCGCCGTCGAGGTGCACCAGGCCGCCGAGAAGGCGCGCGCGAAGAAGCTGTCGCTCGACGAGATGAGCGGCGGCGGCATGTCGATCTCGAACCTCGGCGGGCTCGGCGGCACCTATTTCACGCCGATCGTGAACTGGCCCGAGGTGGCGATCCTCGGCGTGTCGCGCGGCGTCAACGAGCCTGTCTGGCGTGGCGATAGATTCGAGCCGCGGCAGATGCTGCCGCTCTCGCTCTCCTACGACCACCGCGTCATCGACGGCGCCGACGCCGTCCGCTTCCTCCGCTGGGTCGTCGAGGCGGTGGAGCAGCCCTTCCTCCTGTCGCTCCTCGGCTGATGGCGGACTCCACTCAGGTTGTCGTCCTGGGCGCGGGACCTGGCGGGTACGCGGCCGCGTTCCATGCCGCCGACCTCGGCATGCAGGTCACGCTCGTCGACGAGGAGAGCAATCCCGGCGGCGTGTGCCTCTACCGCGGCTGCATCCCGTCGAAGGCGCTGCTGCACGTCGCGAAAGTGATCGACGAAGCGCGCCATGCGGACGCCTGGGGCGTCTCGTTCGGTCAGCCCGTCCTCGACGTCAACAAGCTGCGCAGCTTCAAGCAGGCGGTCGTGGACAAGCTGACCGGCGGCGTTGGACAGGTCGCCAAACTCCGGAAGGTGCGGTTTCTCCAGGGACGCGGCACGCTGACGGGTCCGCACTCCATGAGCGTCGCGGGCGCGAACGGCACCACGGAGCTGCGGTTCGAGCACTGCGTGCTCGCCACCGGCTCGTCGCCGACGCGCATCCCCTCGCTGGCGCTGGACAGCGACCGCATGCTCGACTCCACGTCCGCGCTCGATCTGCCGGACGTCCCGAAGAAGCTGCTGGTCATCGGCGGCGGCTACATCGGCCTCGAGCTGGGCAGCGTCTATGCCGCCCTCGGCAGTCACGTCTCCGTCGTCGAGATGACGGCGGGCCTGCTCCCGGGAGCGGATCGCGATCTCGTCCAGGTGCTCCACAAGCGGCTGGAGAAGATGTTCGCGTCGATCATGCTGAACACGAAGGTCGTGAAGGTCTCGCAGGAGGGCACCACCGGCATCCGCGTGCACTTCGAGGGGAACGCCGACCCGAGCGAGCAGGTCTTCGACCGCGTGCTCGTGGCGATCGGCCGCCGGCCCAACTCGAAGGTTCCAGGCCTCGAGACCACGGGCGTGAAAGTCGATCAGAAGGGGTTCATCAGGACTGACGGCCAGCGGCGGACGGCGGAGCCGTCGATCTTCGCGATCGGTGACGTGGCAGGCGAGCCGATGCTCGCGCACAAGGCGTCGCACGAGGCGCGCGTCGCCATCGAGGCGATTGCCGGCCACAAGGCCGTCTTCGAGCCTGCGGCGATCCCGGCGGTCGTCTTCACGGATCCGGAGATAGCGTGGGCCGGCCTGACCGAAGCGCAGGCGCAGGCTGACGGCGTGGACGTGGAGGTCGCGAAGTTCCCGTGGGGCGCCAGCGGCCGTGCCATCACGGTGGACCGGCCGGACGGGCTCACCAAGCTGCTGCTGGAGCCGAAGACCGGGCGCGTGCTCGGCGTGGGCATCGCCGGCTCAGGCGCGGGCGAGCTGATTGCGGAAGGCGTGCACGCGATCGAGATGGGCGCCACGGCCGAGGACATGCGCCTCACCATCCACCCGCACCCGACGCTCTCGGAAACGATCATGGAGAGCGCCGAGGTCTTCTTCGGCCAGAGCACGCACGTCTACAAGCCAAAGAAACGTTCCTAGTTCCGGGTTCCCGGTTCCTGGTTCCAATTGACCAGGATCGAGATCGGCTCCTGGTACGTGTCCGCCGCAATCGCCTTGAACAGGAACCGGGCGCCGTCGCGCGTGACCGTGTAGAGGTTGCGGTAGTCGGTCAGCGATCCGAGCACGGGCGCCTTGAAGAGCGGCCGAAGCCGGCCCACCTGCACGCTGCCGTTGAGCGTGATGTCCACCGCCATGAGCGTGTTGTCGAGCGACAGGTAGTAGAGCTCGCGGCCGTCGCCGCGCCACTGCGGCTGCGCACCGCCGCCGACAGAGATGCGGCGCTTGCTGCCCGCCACGGGGAACGCCTGGATGAAGACCTCCCACATGCCCGATTCGTCCGACACGTAAGTGATCCAGCGCCCGTTCGGCGAGATCGCCGCCTGGATCTGGTTGGACGGGGCCTCGAGGTACGGCACGGGCGTCCGGTCGCCGGCGAGCGGCAGCAGCCAGAGGTCGTTGCGCGTGCCGCGGCCGCCGCTGACGTAGACGAGGTAGTTGCCGTCGGGCGACCAGTCCTGCAGGATCTTGGCGTTCTGCTCGTTGGCCAGCAGGACTTCGTCCTCGTTCTTGCCGGAGGTGAATCGGGAGTAGATCGCGGGCATCGCCGTCTTCCGGGTGGCGGTGAAGGCGATGCGGTCGCCATCGGGCGCCCACACGGGGGCCGTGCCGTCGGACATCAGGCCGGTCGCTGCGCCGCGATCGAGGTCCACGAGCCATAACCCGCCCTGGCTCGGGTCGGCGGACGCCCCCACGAGCTGCCGCTGATCCGGCGAGAACTCCGCGTTGTTCAGCGGCGTTGTTTCCTTGAGCTTGCCGACCGGCGTGCCGGTGCGGTCGAACCAGACGAGCCCTTCGGCCGTCGTGCCGCCGCCGAAGGCAAGCAGCCCGCCGCCGACGGCTGAGATCACCGCGCCCGGCGACACGTTGCCGGCGATCGGCGTCGCCTCGCCGGTGAGCTGGCGCGCATGCTCGTCGAAGCGCTGGGCCAGCAGCACGCGGTCGCGGACGAAGAGCAGGTAGCCGTCGGACGAGTAGGTGGCGGCGGTGCTCGACCCGTCGAGAATCCGTGTGCGCTCCTGGTCGTTCAGCGACGCGACATAGATGCCCGCCTGGTCGGGGTCCGCGCTCTGCACGCCGTAGATGAAGTGCGCGCCGTCGGGCAGGAAGTGGGGCAGCCGCAGCCCGACCTCCTGCGCGGCCGCCTCGGGCGCCAGCAGCCGCGTGGCGGTGCCGCCGGCATCCGGCACCGAGAACAGACTGCCGAAGTCCGCATAGACGATGACCCCGCGCGATCCCCAGGTGCCGCCGAGCGGGCGGGCGCTGAGCGTGGGCGTCAGCGCCTGCGGCGCGTCGCCGGTCAGGCCGACCCGCATGACGCGCATCGCGGCGAAGTAGCCGAGGAACCGGCTGTCGGGCGACCAGAACGGCCGCGTGGCGTTGTCGGTGCCCTCGAGCGGCCGTGCCTCCGCGGAGTCGAGCGAGCGCACCCAGATCTGCGTGCGGCCGGACCGATCGTCGCGCGCGACCAACGCGATCTTCTCGCCATCGGGTGACAGGACGCCGCCGGAGAAGAGCGTGGTGCCTGGCGGCAGGTCCTGCGTGAATCGCAGCGCGCGTTCCGCCGCGGCGTCCCCGTCCGGCCGTTGCCACTGCTGGACGAGCAGTACGGCCACGAGAGCCACGAGCGCGCCCGCGATGGCCCATATGACACGGTGCGAGCGTGCGAAGGTGCGAGGGTGCGAGGGTGCGAAGGTGCGCGGGTGCGCAGGAGTGCCCAGGTCTTCAGGTGCGGTGGTGCTCACGTGCGTCGCTGGGGCCACGGGTGCCGGGGCGGGCTCGGGGGCCGGTTGCTCAGCGGGCGCGAACGGCGTGACCGGCGCCAGGAAGCGGTAGCCGCGCCGCGCGACTGTCGTGATGAACCGCGGCTGCGAGGGGTCGTCGCCGAGCGCGCGGCGCAGTGCCGAGATCGTGTGCGTCAGGCTGTCTTCGGAGACGAACGAGTCGGGCCATACCCACTTGATCAGCTCGTCCTTGGTGACGACGCGGGGGTGATGGCGGATGAGGGCGACGAGCGTGTCGAACGCCTTGACGCCGAGCGGCACCTCCTGCCCGTCGCGCAGGAGCTGGTGCGTCGCCAGGTCGAGGCGAAAATGTGCGAAGGTATATCCGCTGATCTGGGGATCTGACACGTCGCAACCTGGACCGCCGATCTTACCCCGGCAGGCGGCGCCAGCGCGTCAGCGGGCCGGCACGTAGGCGACGCCCCACGGGCGGTCGCCGGCCTTCACTTTCGCGGTCACCATCCGCGACGCGACGTCCACGAACGACACGTCCTGCGACGGCCCGTTCGCGGTGAACACCGTCGATCCGTCGGGAGAGACGGCGAGCCCCCACGGCCGTTCGCCGACCTCGACCGAGCCCACCGGCATGTTCGTCGCGGTGTCGATGATGACAAGGCTCTTGCCGCGGCCCGAGGTCACAAACAGCAGCGTGCCGTCGGGAGACGGGACGACGCCCATCGGGCGCATCAGCTCGCCGGTGAGCGTGATGGTGGAGACGACGCGGTGCTTCATCGCGTCGACGACGGTGACCGCCGCGCCGTTTTCCGAGCTGACGTAGGCGCGGCTGCTGTCGGGCAGGAACCCCGTCGAGCGCGGGCGCGGGCCGACGTCGATCTTCGCGATCAGCTTCGGATCGACCGCGTCGATCGCAAACACGGCGTTGTCTTCTTCAGACGTGACGTAGACCACCCTGCCGTCGGGACGCAGGTCCACGCCTTCCGGCTCGCCGCCGACCTTGATCGTGGTGATGACCTTGCCGTCCGCGGCCTGCACCACGCTGACCTGCGCCGCGTCCTCGTTGGCGATGAACAGCCGCGTGCCGTCGCTGCTTACCGCGAGCTGCTCGGGATCGGTGCCACTCGGGATCACGCGCAGCAGCTTCTGGCTGGCGATGTCGAACACGCCGATGCCGTCGGCGCTGCGGTCGGGGGGCGGCAGGGTCTTCTCGTCCACGCCGGGAGGCGCGAGCGGCGATCCGCTGAGCGCGACGTAGAGCGTGGAGCCGTCGGGGCTGAGCCTGATGCCGCGCGGCCGCTTGCCGAGCGGAATCGTGGCGACGACCTGCTTGGTCGGCACGTGGATGACAGTCATGTCGCCCGAGATCTCGTTGGTGACATAGATGCGGTCGCCGCCGACCGGGGCGGGCGCCGCCGCGGGTGCCGCAGAAGGCTCAGGCGCCGCGGGCTCACGCGAGCAGCCGATGACCAGGCCAGACGAGATGAGGATAATGAAGCAGGCATGTCGCAACATAAGTCGTCTCCGGCAGGCGTCATTATGCATGTTTTCTTGCGTGTAACGGTCTTCACGTTCGTCGCCGCGCTGGCGGGGGTGTCCCAGGCGCAGGCACCGGCCGCGCCGTCCGACGCCGAGGCGAAGCGCGACGCCGCGGACCTCGCCGTCGTGACCCGCGTCTGCGCGCCGTGCCATGGCCTCGAGCCGATCACGACCAGCCTGAAGTCGCGCGAGGAATGGGAGGGCACGTTCAACCAGATGGAAGCGTCCGGCGCGACGGCCACGCCCCAGGAGTTCCAGCAGGCGTTCGACTACGTGCTCCGTCATCACTCCTCGCTCAACGTCAATCGCGCGGCCGCGACGGACCTTGCGGCATGGCTGGGCGACAGCGACGCCGTCGGCCAGGCCATCGTGGACTATCGAGCCGCCAACGGCGCCTTCAAGACGCTCGACGATTTGAAGAAGGTGCCTGGCGTCAGCGCGCAGAAGCTCGAGGCACGCAAGGGACGCGTGTCGTTCTGACGTGACGCACATGCGACGTCTGGTGCTCGCCGCGGTGTTGCTCGTCGCCGGTCCCGCGGGCGCCGCACAGCTCCAGCAAGGGACCATCACCGGCACCGTGGTCGATCCGGATGGCCGGCCCGTTGCCGGCATCTCCATCACGCTGCTCGACGAGCTCGGCCAGCCCGTGATGTCCGTCATGGCAGGCGGCGACGGGCAGTATCGGCTGGCCAACGTCGCGCCGGGCACCTATGGGCTCAGCGCCGACCGCGAGCCGCTGCGCGCCACGGTCGAAGCAGTCCACGTGACGGGCGCACTGCCGGTGACCGTGGACCTGCGCCTGTCGGCGGTGCTCGCGGAACAGATCACGGTCCGCGCCGAGGAGCCCGCCGCCACCAAGACCGAGATCACGCTCGCCGGCGAGACCATCCGCCGCGCGCCAGCCCGCCTGCGCAGCCGCGGCCTGCAGGACGCCATCGCGACGACGCCGGGATGGGCAGGTGAGGACAACGGCCTGTTGCACGTGCGCGGCGTGGACGACGGGTTTCTGTTCGTGATCGATGGCGTGCCCGTCTACGAGCGCATCGACGGGCTGTTCGGGGTCGCCCCCGACCCCGCGATGATCGACTCGGTCAACGTGATGACCGGCTACATTCCGCCGGAGTTCGGCTTCAAGTCCGGCGGCGTCATTGAAATCCGGTCCTCGTCGGGCGTGGCCGGCGGCTGGAGCGGATCCGCGGAGGTCGGCGGCGGCAGCGATGCGACGCGTGATGTCTCCACGGTCGGCGGCGGACCGCTGGGCGGGCGCAGCGCGTTGACGCTCGGCATGACGGCACAGCGCAGCGGGCGCTTTCTCGACCCGGTCCACCCGGACAACCTGCACAACGACGGCGGCACGGTGAGCGGCGGCGGGCAGTTCGGCTGGAACGTCTCGGACGCGAGCACGCTCACTGCGGTCTTCGGCGTCGCCCGGTCCCGGTTCGACGTGCCGCACGGCGAGGAGCAGGAGGAGGCGGGCCAGGATCAGCGGCAGCGGATCGGGCAGCAGTGGCAGACGCTCTCCTGGCAGCGCGCGTGGAGCTCCGCGGCGGTGTCACAGCTGGCGGGCTATCACCGCCTCGGCTCGTCGCAGCTGATTGGCAGCGGCAACGACACGCCGCTGTTCACGGACGCCGATCGCGATCTCCGCCGCGTCGGCGTGCTCGGCAGCGTGACGCGCGACCTCGGGTCGCACGTGCTGAAGGCGGGGGGCGAAGCGGCGCGGCTTTCGCTGCGCGAGCACCTCTTCTTTGTCAGGACGGACGATGCCCGAGGCATCCCGTTCGCATTCGACGACACGGCGACGCCCACCCTGTTCTCGCTGTATCTGCAGGATTCGTTCAGGCCGTCGCCGCGGTTGACGCTCGACCTCGGCGTGCGCGCGGACTGGAGCCGCATGCTGGCGCCGGCGTCTCAGTTGAGTCCCCGCGCCGGCGCGGCGTACGCCGTCCCCTCGACGGGGACCACGCTGCGCGCGTCGGCGGGGCGGTTCTTCCAGCCCCCGCAAGCCGAGAACCTGCTCGTCGCCTCGTCGCCGCAGGCGCGCGCGATCTCGCCGTTCGCCGACGAGGGTGAAGGGGGCGCGGAGCTGCATCCGGAACGGCAGACGGCCATCGAAGCCGGCGTCGATCAGGCCGTCGCGCGCGTGCTCCATCTCGATGTGGCCTACTGGTACCGCCGCGTGCGGAATGCCGCCGACCCGAACGTGTTCTTCGGCACGACGATGATCTTTCCGAACACCACCGATGCCGGGCGGGCGAGCGGCGTGGACGTGCGGCTGGAGATGCCGCGCCGTGCGGGCTGGTCGGGCTACCTCAGCTACACCAACTCGCGCGTGGTCTGGTTCGGCCCGATCAACGGCGGCCTGTTTCTCGAGGAGGACGTCATCGACATCGGGCCGGGCACCGCGTTCACGCCCGATCACGATCAGCGTCACGTCGGCTCCTTCGGCCTGACCTACGACGACGACCGCCGCGGGACGTGGCTGTCTGTCACCGGGCAGTACGCCAGCGGCACGCCGCTCGAGGTGGACGACGACGATCTCGACGAGATCGACGATCGGCCGGGCGCGGCGCTCGTGGATTTCGAGCGCGGGCGCGTGAAGCCGCGCACGGTGTTCGACGTGATGGCCGGCCAGCGGCTGTACCGCGGCCCGCGTGTCGATCTCAGCGCGCGCCTGTCGATCCTCAACCTCGCCGGCCACGCCTACGCGTTCAACTTCGGGAATCCGTTCAGCGGCACGCACTTCGGCGCGGGAAGGACGATCCTGGCGTCCGTACGGGCCGCGCTCCGGTGATCGAGATCCGCCAGGCCGGGGCGTTCGACGCCGGCGTGGTGGCCGACATCCTTCGCGAGGCTGCCGCGTGGGCCGATGCGCGCGGCGGCGACGTCCTCTGGCAGCTCGACGAGCTCAGTGCCGAACGCCTGGCGGCCGAGATTGGGCGCGGTCAGTTCTTCCTCGCGTGGTCAGGTGAGGCCGCGGGTGCCGAAGCCGCGGGCACGGTCCGGTTCCAGCTCGAGGATCGCGAATTCTGGCCGGACGACCCGGGCGATCATGCCGCCTACATTCATCGCCTTGCGGTTCGCCGGAAGTTCGCGGGCGGCGCCGTGTCGCAGGCGCTTCTGGCCTGGGCGCTCGAGCGGACGCGCGCGCTGGGGCGGCGCGTCCTGCGCCTCGACTGCGACGCCGACCGCGGCCGCCTTCGGGTGGTTTACGAGCGCTTCGGCTTCCGCCTGCACAGCTTCCGGCAGGTCGGTCCCTATTACGTGGCGCGGTACGAACTTCCGGCCTGATTCCGTCGTCTCTGTGCGCATGCGTACCTTCCTGCTTGGCACCGCTCTCGTGGGAACCCTGTTCGTGGCCCTTCCGGCCTCCCAGGAGAACGGACGCGTGTCCGATTCCCTCGAGCGGCCGTTCGCGTCCGGCGGCCGCATCAGCATGGACCTGGCGGCCGGCGAGTACCGGATCGTCGGCGGCAGCGGCCGCATCAGGATGGACTGGCGCGTGCGCCGCGCCAGCGAGCTCCGCGACGTGCGCGCGCGCGCGGAGGTGGGCGGCCGGGAGGCGTTCATCGGGACAGACCGCGACACCGACAACGGCTTCGAGGTCGATATCCAGGTGCCGCGGCGCGCCGACCTCTATATCCGGCTCACTGCGGGCGAGCTGACGATCGAGGATGTCGAGGGGCACAAAGACGTCGCGCTGCACGCCGGCGAGATCAACATCGCCGTCGGGCGGCCGGAGAGCTATCGGGACGTGGAGGCCTCCGTCTGGGCGGGCGAAGTGGACGCGGCCCCCTACGGCCTGTCAAAGGGCGGGTTGTTCCGTTCGATCGCGTGGCACGGGCAGGGCCCGTACCGCTTGAAGGCGCGGCTCAAGGCCGGCGAGGTGCGGCTGTATTAAACTAGTGTGCCTATGAACACGACCTTCCGGTTTGTTACGGCGCTCGCGGCTGCTGTGGCCGTGCTCTCGGCCGCTTCCTATCTCTCGGTGCAGGCGCAGGCCGGCAAGTCCGTCGGTGACGGCGTGTACACGGCGGAACAGGCCAAGCGCGGCGAAAGGGTGTACGCCGAGAACTGCGGCTTCTGCCACGGCGACGACCTGAAGGGCAGCGACGTCATCCCCGCGCTCACCGGCGCGGACTTCCTCGGCTCGTGGAAGGGCAAGACGGCGGCGGATCTCTACGAGAAGATCCAGACGACGATGCCCGCCACCGCCCCGGGCACGCTGACGCCGGCGCAGACGTCCGATTCGATCGCGCACATGTTCGCCGTCGCCAAGTACCCCGTGGGCAGCGCCGAGCTCTCCGCGAAGGCCGACGAGCTGAAGCAGATCCGCATCGACAAGTAGGGGCAACGCACGGGTCGCCCGTCAGCGGCTCGCTTGCATTCCCGCCACGCGCTCCGATATGGTACTGAGTTGGCTCGGTACCATATTTCCGGAGCGTGTGGATGGACGCGATACCAGTAACCATCACGCGGCGGGGCGCGGGTGAGACCACCCGGACCGACGTGTGGTGGGGCACGCCGCTCGCAATTTTCGTCGGCCTCTCGCTGTTCGTCGCTTACTCCACGTGGGCGGCGTTCCAGAACGCGCATTACACCTACGGCCCGTATCTCTCGCCGTTCTACTCGCCGGTCATCTGGGCGTCGCCCGGCGACACGGCGGGTCTCGAACACGCGTGGCTGGGCGTCAAGCCTGACTGGATCCCGGCACTCCTGCCGTTCTCGCCGGCGCTGCTGATCCTGCCGTTCCCCGGCCTCTTCCGCTTCACCTGCTATTACTACCGCGGCGCGTACTACAAGTCGTTCTGGGCCGATCCGCCCGCGTGCGCCGTCGGCGAGCCGCGCAACAGCTACCTGGGCGAGCAGTGGTTCCCGCTGATCCTCCAGAACGTGCACCGCTACTTCATGTGGATCGCGGTGATCTTCCTGTTCATCCTGTCGTACGACGTCTGGCTGGCCGTGTGGTTCCCGAATCCGGCGACCGGCGCGACGGAGTTCGGCGTCGGGCTCGGCACGATCATCCTCACCGTCAACGTCGTGCTCCTGAGCAGCTACACGCTGGGCTGCCACGCGATGCGCCACGTGGCGGGCGGCGCGCACGACGAGGTCTCCAAGCACCCGTTCTGCGACAAGGCGTACGCCTGCTCGACCGCGCTCAACTACAAGCACCAGCTGTTCGCCTGGATGAGCCTCATCTCGGTGGCGTTCTCCGACATCTACGTGCGCCTCTGCTCGATGGGCATCTGGTCGGACGTGCGGTTCCTCTGATGGCGCACGACACCTACACCTACGATGTCCTGATCATCGGGGCGGGGGGCGCGGGGCTGCGCGCCGCGATCGAAGCGGCCAATGCCGGCGTCTCGGTCGGCCTCATCTGCAAGTCGCTGCTCGGCAAGGCGCACACGGTCATGGCCGAGGGCGGCATGGCGGCGGCGCTCTCCCACAACGACGATCGCGACAACTGGAAGGTCCATTTCGCGGACACGATGCGCGGCGGCCAGTACGTGAACAACTGGCGCATGGCCGAGATTCACGCGAAGGAAGCGCCCGACCGCGTGCGCGAGCTCGAGGCATGGGGCGCCGTCTTCGACCGCACGCCCGACGGCCGCATCAACCAGCGCAACTTCGGCGGCCACCGCTACCCGCGCCTGGCCCACGTCGGCGACCGCACCGGCCTGGAGCTGATCCGCACGCTGCAGGACCACACGATTCACCTGGGCGTGACCGTGCACATGGAGCACACGGTCGTGGACCTGGTGCTCGACGGCGGCCGCGCGGCGGGCGCCCTTGCCTACGACCGGCAGAGCGGCCGGTTCCACGCCTTCGCGGCGAAGGCGATCATCCTGGCGACCGGCGGCATCGGCCGGGCCTACAGCGTCACCAGCAACAGCTGGGAAGGGACGGGCGACGGCCACGCGCTCGCCTACCGCGTGGGCGCGGAGCTGATCGACATGGAGTTCGTCCAGTTCCACCCGACCGGCATGGTGTGGCCGCCGAGCGTGAAGGGGATTCTGGTCACCGAAGGCGTGCGCGGCGAGGGCGGCATCCTGAAGAACAGCGACGGGCGCCGCTTCATGTTCGACGACATCCCCGACAACTACAAGCCGCAGACGGCCTCCGACGCCGAAGAGGGCTGGCGTTACACGCAGGGCGACAAGTCGGCCCGTCGTCCGCCGGAGCTCCTGACGCGCGACCACGTGGCGCGCTGCATCAACCGCGAGGTGAAGGCGGGCCGCGGATCCCCGCACGGCGGCGTCTTCCTCGACATCGCCTGGATCAAGGAGAAGCTGCCGAACGCGGCGGAGCACATCAAGCGCAAGCTCCCGAGCATGTACCACCAGTTCATGCAGCTGGCGAACCTCGACATCACGAAGGAGCCGATGGAGGTCGGCCCGACGACGCACTATGTGATGGGGGGCGTGCGCGTGGATGCGGACTCGCAGATGTCCACGGTGCCGGGCCTGTTCGCGGCCGGCGAGTGTGCGTCGGGCATCAACGGCGCCAATCGTCTTGGCGGCAACTCGCTGTCGGACCTGATCGTCTTCGGCAAGCGCGCCGGCGAATACGCGGCTGAGTACGCGCGGAAGAACCCGGCGGCGCGCGTCTCCGACGAGGCGCTGGCCCGCGTCGAGCGCACCGCGCTCGAGCCGTTCGAGCGGGGCGCGTCGGGCGAGAACCCGTACATGGTCCAGAAGGACCTGCAGCAGGTGATGCAGGCGCTCGTCGGGATCGTGCGCCAGGAAAGCGAGATGCGCGAGGCGGTGCAGACGCTGCAGCAGCTCAAGGCGCGGGCGGCGCGCGCCGGCGTCAGCGGTGGCCGCGACTATCATGCCGGCTGGCACACGGCGCTCGACCTGCGCAACCTGCTCACCGTGTCGGAGGCGATCGCGCTCTCGGCCATCGAGCGCAGGGAGAGCCGCGGCGGCCACTTCCGCGAGGACTACCCGGACAAGGCCGCCGAGTTCAGCACGATCAACATGATGGTCAAGGAGGGCGCCGGCGGCATGCAGGTCACCCGCGTGCCGATTCCGCCCATCCCTGACGAACTCACGCAGGTCATCGAGGAGCAGAAGTCCTAAGGAGACGCTTTTGAGCGCGGCAACCTTCAAGATCTGGCGGACCCTTCCCGGCGGCGACGGCACGTTCCAGACCTTCCACACCGAGGTCGCGGACGGCATGGTGGTCCTCGACGTCGTGCACAAGGTTCAGGCGGAGCAGGCGCCGGACCTCGCGGTGCGGTGGAACTGCAAGGCCGGCAAGTGCGGCTCGTGCTCGGCCGAGATCAACGGCACCCCGCGGCTGATGTGCATGACGCGGATGGACGAGCTGAACCTGTGGGAGCCGGTCACCGTGGAGCCGATGCGCGCGTTCCCGCCCATCAAGGACCTCGTGACCGACGTCTCGTGGAACTTCCGCGTCAAGAAGGGGATCACGAAGTTCACGCCGCGGACGCCGGACGCGCCGGACGGCACGTGGCGGATGGCGCAGCGGGACGTGGACCGGGTGCAGGAGTTCCGGAAGTGCATCGAGTGCTTCCTCTGCCAGGACGTCTGCCACGTGCTGCGCGACCACGGGAAGTTCGACGAGTTCATCGGGCCGCGGTTCTTCGTCTACACGGCCAACCTCGAGATGAACCCGCTCGACACGGCCGACCGCGTCCCCGAGCTGAAGCACGACAAGGGCATCGGTTACTGCAACATCACCAAGTGCTGCACCACGGTGTGCCCCGAGCACATCCACATCACCGACAACGCGATCATCCCGCTCAAGGAGCGCGTGGTGTCGCGGTACTACGATCCGATTACCCGGTTACTCCGCGTCTTCACGTCGTAGGAGGCGAGCCGTGCGCGTAGCCGTCCTGCTCGCGCTCGCGGCCATCATCGTGCCGGTGGCCGCGCAGCGTCAGGATCCCGGACCCAAGGTGCCGTTCGAGGACGAGGGCGCGTGCCCGTTCCTCCGGTGCACGTACGGCGACTGGGTGGCGAAGGCTGCCATCCCGGTCCGTTCCGAGCGGCGTGCCAACGCCTCGGTCACTTTCCAGATCGCTGCCGGTGAAACCGTCACCTCGCTCACTGGCGTCGTCGTCACCACGCGCGCCGGCAGGGTCGGCTACCGCCGGTCCGAGATCCTGACCACCGCCGAGGGCGACGTCGAGATCCAGTCGGGCGAGCTGCTCCACCTGCTCGCATCGGAAGGGGGCGGGTTCTGGACCGTGTGGTTCAAGGGCCGCGTCTACCACGAGCTCGATGGCGGCGCCTTCTCGAACGCCGGCTGCAAGATCGATCCAGGGCGGTGTCCCGCGAACATCCTGCAGATGCCGCAGTCCGTGTGGTGGGTGCAGGTGCGCAACACGCAGGGGCAGATCGGCTGGACGAACGAGCCCGACAAGTTCGACAACCGCAGCGCCCGGTAGCGCGTAGTGTCCGGCTTCACCGAGCATCTTAGGCACAGTGCCATCAACGGGCACGGCGATCCACCTTGTTACTGACGACGTGCTAGATGAATTGCTTCATCCGTATCGGCACCAAATCTTTTATCTCGGTCATGTTTACGGCTCAAAGCCGAAACTTCCGCTCTGGTTCAAACACTTTGCGAGCGGTCCCGACGGTGCCGGCGAGGCGTATCATCTCGGCATATTCGGCAAGACAGGGTCCGGAAAGTCTGTCTTGGCGAAGATGCTTCTTCTCGCGTACGCGAGATATCGCAAGATGGCGCTCTTGGTGATCGATCCGCAAGGTGAATTCGCACGCGACATGAAGAGGCACGGAACGAGCGGTGAATTCGCAGTGGCAGTCGGCGACGTCGCGCGAAGTCTAGGCAAACAGTCAGTAGTGCTAACTGTTCGGAATCTCGTACTCGACCGATGGGAACTGTTCGAACAGATCCTGTTTGAGTCGTCGTTCTTCGAACGTCTAACGGTGCCGAAGGGCGAGAATCGAGAATTAGCGTGCGGTATTCTGGCGGACAAATTGCAGAAAGCTCACGTGGCGCTCAAGGATCTACACGCGCGTGCGTCATTCGACCGCGGCTGGCAGGTCCTTCAGGACGACAAGACGCAGCGAGTCTTCTATCGCACGGACGCGTCCCGTGCTCGATTCAACGATGCTCTCCATGACGCGGACCCGAATGAATTCTTCAATCAGTATTGATCCCCGGTGGCCGAGCTATTTCGCGAAGACCGACAGGGAGCGCGAAGCATAAACAAGGCTCTTTCATGGTTGCTTGATCTTGCGAGTGATAGTCGTTCCATCCTCGTTATAGACCTCTCGAAGGAACAAGCCGAAGGGCTCTTTTGGAACGACAGGATCCAGTCGTTGGTGATCCAGCGATTATTGGACGGTCTTCGGCAGACAGCGGAGTACGACTACAAGGAGAACAAGAGCTTGAACGCTCTTGTAGTCATCGACGAGGCGCATCGGCTGGCGCCACGGGAACTTCCGAGCGATGACGCGGCGGCGAAGGCTGTTCGAAGCGTCTTAATCGACGCAGCTCGAACCACCCGAAAATATGGTTTGGGATGGCTGTTTATCAGCCAAACGCTTTCGAGTCTGCACCCCGAGATCCTGCAACAGCTCCGAATCTGTTTTTTCGGTTTCGGCCTCGGCCTTGGTCAGGAGTTTCAGGCCTTACGCCAGCTCGTCGGCTCGTCCGGGACCGCGCTGGATCTGTATCAGCTCTTTCGCGATCCCCATTCGGCGTTCGATGTGGCGAGCCGTCAGTACTCGTTCATGACGATTGGGCCAGTTAGCCCGCTGTCGTTCTCGGGTAGTCCGCTGTTCTTGATGCGGAAGTTGTAGAGGTCCTTGGCCTGCAGCTCGCGCTGGAACTCGTCCTCGAGCGGGAAGCGGCGATAGGACGGCAGCAGCAGGAAGTGCGCGGCGACGCTCTCCAGATAGCGGTCCTTCTTGACCCGGACATCCAAGGGCCCCGGTCGAGTCGTGACGGCGCTTCGCGCCGCCGCTGTCGTGACTAGTCCCGGTTTTGCCTCGAGTGCGCGCCGGATTTCACGGGACCGTTGTGGTTTGTCAACACCAGCGAAATCAGGTTTAGAAGTCGAACTGGACGTTGAACCGCGCCACGCGGGAGTTGAGCACGCTGGTCGGCCGCATCCAGCGCGCGCCGTCGGTGGCCGGGTCGTAGACCGACTCGAATGCGGTCGGCGTGTTGGCGTTCAGCGCGTTGTAGAGGTCCATCCCGATGTTCGCGCGCCGGCTGCCGAACCGCAGGACCTTGGCGAATCGAAGGTCTACGACGTTCACCCGGTCGCCGTACAGGTCACCCGGTGCCAGCAGATCCACGGACTGCTGCGCCAGCCCCGGGCGCAGCGGCACACCCGTGGCGGCCAGGAACTGTGCCGGCGTCATCTGGAACGTGGCCACGCGCGACGCGCCGTTGGTGGCGACGGTGGTCGCGCCCGGCTGGGCGTTGGGCTGCGACCGGAAGATGGTGCTGACCAGGACATCCACCTTGGGCACCGTATAGCTGGCCAGGCCCCGCAACTGGGTCAGCCACGGCTCGGTGAAGTCGCACGTGGGCTGGCCGTCGATGATCCGCAGCGGCCGCCCGAACCGAGCCGTTTCGACCTGGCAGGCGCGGTTCACGCCACGGCCGGTGCTGGTGCCCATCTGGACGAAGAGCGACCCACGCATGCGGGCGCTGACCGACAGATCCACGCCGTGCCAGTAGCGCGTCTGGTCGCCGAAGTCGTTGTCGGTCGTGAAGTAGGGGTCGTTGACGCCGACGGCTTGACGGGCGTTGCGCACGAGGAAGCTCACCGGATAGCCGCCACCGTCCGGCAACATCGGGTGGCGAGGGGCCGTCAGCGTCACCTGATCCCAGTCGGCGGCCGTCAGCGCCGCGTTGTGGGTGGTGAAGAAGTTGGCCCACGACCGCCGGTTGTAGCCCACCTCGACCGCAATCTGGCGGTAGACCTGCTGCTGCAGGCTGACACCAAACTGCCAATCGCTGTTTCGTACGCCCCATCCCTGGAGGACGTCTGGATTGACGCGCGTGGTCTGGACCGAGGCGCCCCAGTTCAGGTTCGACCACGGGCCGCACTCGCCATTGGCCAGGGGATTCAAGAAGTCGCACTCTGCGATGCGATTGCCGTTCGGGTCGGTCCACGCACGGTTGAGCGTGGTGACCAGCGTGGCACCGGGATTGTTGATGGTGTACATCTCGCCGGAGAACGCGCCTTGGAGGTACTTCCCGAGGTTCATCTTCAGCGCCGTACGCCCGTTGCCGAAGACGTCGTAGGCCACGCCCATGCGCGGCGTGACGTCACGGTAGCCGCGCACGCCATCCACGCGCGGGAACAGGAGCTGACCGCCGAACTGGTGATCGCGAATGATGCCGTTCTCACCGTCCGGGCTCCAGCTGGACGCCATGTCGAAGCGCAATCCACCCTGCAGGGTCAGGCGCCCACGGGTCCAGGAGTCCTGGATGTAGAAGCCGTCGTACCGCACGCGGTCGCTCACGCGGTTGGGGCCGACGCGCTGAGACAGCTGGATCGGTACGCCGTTGTTGAAGGTGTAGCTGATTTGCTGACCAACCTCGGTCGTCGTCTTGGCCACCATCCAGCCGCCGTTGTAGCCCACCTTCATGTTGTGGGAGCCGGAGACGTACGAGATGGAAGATTTCCACGTGGCATGCTGCTGATCCAGCGACGGCTGAAACGCCCAGCCGCGGTACCGGTAGTTCGCAAACGGCACGCCGGCATTGGTGGACTGCTCCACGACGGAGATCCGATCGGTGGGCGCCCCCTCCGGCTTGGTGTCCCCCCACCGCGTCCAGAACGAGGAATATCCGGATTCGAACAGCACTCGATTCGAGATGGGCGCGTTCCACGAGGCCTGCATGATCTTCGCGGGCGCGTCCCAGATGCTGCCGGACTCGGGAGACGTGGTGGCGACCCCTGGTCCGATGCCGGGGCCGGCCGCCGTCCAGTCGTCGCCCGGGCTGCGGCACTGGTCGCTGTCTGGCGTGAACGACGATCCGCTGCAGTTCTTCGTGTAGTCGATGTAGAACCCCACCTTGTTCTTCGGCGTCACCTGGTTGGTCAGGCGAACCGCGTTGACGAGGCGGCCGGTTGCGTTTCGCACGAGGACGCGCTCGTCGCGCGCCCAACGCCATTCGTTGGGGTTGCCGGCGTTGAGGTTGCCGAACTGGTTCTGCGTGTCGGAATGGTTCCCGACCGTCCGCGAGTTCGCGAAGAACCAGATGCGGTCCTTGCGAATCGGGCCGCCCAGCGCGAAGTTGTTGTCCCAGTTCTTGCGAAGCGCCGGCGCGTCGGCAAAGCCAATCGCGCGCAATGGATCGTCGATGTTGGTGGACTGGCCCCATTCACCGGCGAAGCTCCCGAAGTACATGCCGCTGAACGTGTTGCCGCCGGTCTTCGGAATGATGTTGAAGGATGGGGCGCCGCGGTCCGATTCGCCCAGTCCGCCGGAGATCGACACCTGCACCTCGGCCGAGTTGTTCATGTCGTACATGTAGCCCGACACGCCCCCGCCGTTGCCGGGGGATCCGACGTTCATGCCATCCACCTGGATGACGCCCTCGTTGCTGCGTCCTCCGTGGGCCGTGAAGAAGTTGTTGCTCGTCGAGGCGCCGGTGTTGAAGCCAGTGGCCTGGATGGCAGGAACGGCGGCGAGATAGTTGCCGTAGCTGCGCGACGCGGGCAGTGCACGCACCACATCGCCGTTGATGACCGTGGTCTGCCGCGCGGATTGCACGTCCACGACGGGCGCTTCTCCCGTGACGGTGATGCTTTCCTCCAGCGCGCCCACCCGCATCTCGGCGTTGATGCTGGTCACGCCGGCGCCGGTGAGGTTGACGCCGTCGCGCACGCTGGTCGAGAACCCGGGCAGGCTGAACGTGACCTTGTACGCGCCGGGCGGCAGATTGGCGATCTGATACTGGCCGTTGCCGTCGGTGACGGCCGACCGCACCTTCTCGATGAGGGCCGTGCTGGCCGCTTCCACGGTGACGCCGGGGAGGATGGCCCCGGATGTGTCCCGCACGACGCCGGCCAGGGTCTGGGCCGCGGCCAGTGTGGGCACGAGCAGGCTCAGGGACAGGGCAAGGGACAGGGTTTTGAACAGGTTGAGCATGACCTGGAACTATCAACCGACATTTCCGATTTGAAGACCCTTGATCGGTCGTATTCTACATCAACCAGAGCGCGCTCGGTCACGATTCCTCCCCGCATGGATCTCGCATCGAAAGACCCGCCCGTCGGCCCGAATTGTGACGCGCGGCACGACGCCCCCGATATTCTTACGGACACTTCGCCCGCCTTCCGTCCTCTCTTCGCCCACGGTCTCCGGCAACGCTCGCCCGTCAACCGGTCGGCACGGGCAGCGTCCAGATCCGCTGGAGCATCGCCCCGAACAGCCGTTGGGTCAGGTGGCTCTCGGCCAGCAGGAGCCAGTAGTACCGGGCGTGCTTGACCAGCCGCCCACCCGTCTTGACGAGGCGCTGCTGGAGACTGGTCAGCGACCAGCGCTCGATGCGCCGTGGCAGCACCAGCCGCCGCCCGAGATTCCCGAGGTTGTACGCGAGCACACTCAGCTGTAACCGGACCTCGTTCGCCCGGAACCGATGACACGACAGGCGCGTCCAGTGCGCCGCGTGCTTCCCCTCCTTGATCCACTGCTCGGCCGTGCCCCGCTTGTTGTAGAACCGCACGACGGCGCGATTGGGGAGCGGGAGATTCGTCACGATGAAGCCCACGCGGGGGAACAGCTCGCCGGCGTGGTGCTCGACTTTCGCGACGACCCGTCTGGGCGTGGTCCAGCTGTCCGCTTGATACTGGAAGCTCTTGTAGCGGACGAGCGGCTTGAGACTCGGCCGTCCCGGCGACCGAAACAGGATGTCCTCAATCGCCAACTCCAGATTCTTGTTGGCCGGGATGCGGATCGCATACTGGACGCCGCTGGTCTCCAATGCTTCGTAGATCGCCGGCCGTGCAAAGGCGGCGTCGGCGCGGAACGCCACCCGGAGCCCACTCGCCTGCTGGCGCTCGATCTCGGGTACGAGCAGTTCCTCCCAATCGTCCGCGCTGGAGACGTTGCCCGACCGCAGCTTCGCGGCGAGGCAGTCCCCGTGGTCGTTGAACAGAAACAGCGGGTGATAGCAGACCGACTCGAAGTGCCCGTTGTACGCACTGCCTTCTTGCTGTCCGTGCACCGGGCTCTCGCTGGAGTCCATGTCGAGCACCGTGCGGTCGGATCGGTCCATGGTCTCGGCCTGTCCGATTAGGTCGCGGTTCACGGCCATCAACCCGAGGAGGTTCTCTTCGCTGGCCAGCAGATCGGTCTCGAACCAATGCAGCGTTGAGGTCAGGGCCGCACTTCGGTCCCATCGCTGTGGAGAGCCGATCAGTCGAAACGTCGGGTCGGTCGAGAGGCGCGCGG
>VFYY01000031.1 GCA_016871375.1 Acidimicrobiia bacterium | reverse complement strand
TTCATGTTGACGATGGGCGCGTTCTCGGCGGCGCTCGGCATGTCGTGCCAGGACTGCCACTCCGCCAACGACCGCGACTGGGGTGCGTTCGCGCTCGACAACGCGCGCAAGAACACCGCGCGGCGCATGGTCAGCATGATGCAGGAGATCAACAAGACGCACTTCGGCGGCCGCCAGGTCGTCACCTGCTTCTCCTGCCACCGCGGCGCCGATCGCCCGAAGATGGACTACGACCTCAACGTTCTGTACGGCGAGCCGCCGCCGAACCCGAGCTACGTCATCGGCCAGGCGCCGACCGCGCCGAAGGCCGACGAGGTGCTCGACAAGTACCTCGCGGCGCTCGGCGGCGCGCAGCGCCTGGGCGCGCTCAAGACCTATGCCGCGCGCGGCGAGTCCGTCGGCTACGGGCCGGAGTCGGGCCACCCCCGCCCGGTGGAGATCTACGCGCAGGCGCCGAACCGCTACTCGCTCGTGATTCACACCGACAGCGGCGATGACACGCGCACCGTGAGCGGCGCGAGCGGCTGGTTCGCGGCGCCGTTCCGTCCGGTCGCCGTCCTGCCGCTGACCGGCCAGGATCTCGAGGGGATGCAGTTCGACGCGATCCTCGCCTTCCCCGGACAGATCAAGGGCGCGGCGAAGAACTGGCGGGTCGGGTTCCCGTCGATCATCGACGACCGCGACGTGCAGGTCGTCCAGGGCACGCTCGCCGGCGGCACGACGGTGACGCTGTACTTCGACGACGAGACCGGCCTGCTGACACGTCAGATGCGGTACGTCCGCTCGCCGATCGGCCCGCTCACCACCGAGATCACCTACGGCGACTACAAGGACGTGGCCGGCGTGAAGATGCCGCACCGGTTCACGCTGCGCTGGCTGAATGGCCGCGAGAACGTCACGCTCAGCGAGATCCGGCCCAACGTGAACGTCGAGGCGGCGCGCTTCAACGCGCCCGCCCCGCCCGTCGCGCCACGCCGGTAGCGTGCGGGCGCGGCCTGCCGCGCCCCGGCCATTTCTGATATAACCCTCCCGTCCATTCCAGACGGGAGGGCCTCATGACAGTCGGGATCCGTCCGGTTGCGGCCGCCGCGTCCGCGGTCGCCCTGGGAATATCAGTCCATCTGTTCGCGCAGGCGCCGCCCCTTGTGCGGCAGACCGCGTACATCAAGGCGTCGAACGCGGAGGCGGGCGATCACTTCGCGTGCGGCGGCGCGCTCGACGGGCACGCCGGCGGCGGCCTGGCGATGAGCGGCGACGGCAGCACGATGGCGGTCGGCGCGCCGCACGAGAGCAGCAGCGCGCGCGGCGTCGGCGGCAGCCAGACGAACAACGACCTCTACAGCTCCGGCGCCGTCTACGTGTACGCGCGCACCGGCGCCGGCTGGACGCAGCAGGCCTACCTCAAGGCCGCCAACCCCGGGCAGAGCGATCACTTCGGCTACGTCGTCGCGCTGAGCCGCGACGGCAACACGCTGGCGGTGTCCGCGTTCTGGGAATCGGGCGGCTCGCGCGGCGTCAACGGCAACCAGGCCGACGACTCGATCCCGCAATCGGGGGCCGTCTACATCTTCACGCGCGCCGGGGGCCGCTGGACGCAGCAGGCGTACCTGAAGGCGTCCAACGCCGGCGAAGCGGGCGAGGGCGACAACTTCGGCGACGGCGATCAGTTCGGCTTCTCGGTCGCGCTGAGCGACGACGGCAACACGGTGGCGGTGGGCGCGGTGGCGGAGGACAGCAACGCCACCGGCATCAACGGCACCCAGGCGGACAACTCGCAGCAGTCGGCCGGCGCGGTGTACGTCTTCGCGCGCACGGGCACCGCGTGGGCGCAGCAGGCGTACGTGAAGCCGTCGAACACGCGCGGCGGCCATCAGTTCGGCTACGCGGTGTCGTTGAGCGCGGACGGCAGCACGCTGGCGGTCGGCAGCTACGACGAGGGCGGCGGCGCGCGCGTCGTGGACGGCCCGCAGGACCAGACGCGCAACGGCTCAGGCGCGGTCTATATCTTCGGCCGCACCGGCACCGCCTGGACGCAGCGCAACTACCTCAAGGCGTCCAACGCCGAGCAGGGCGACTCCTTCGGCGTGTCGGTGAGCCTGAGCGACGACGGGAACACGGTGCTCGTCGGCGCGCTCGACTCCGACTGCCTGATCCCGGGCATCGTGCACGGACCGACCGACGTCTGCAACAACGAGCGGGCCCAGGACAACTCGTCCGGCTACGCCTACGTGTTCGTGCGCAGCGGGGCCAGCTGGGCGCAGCAGGCGTTCATGACGTCGTCGAATATCGGCCGCACCGACTGGTTCGGCGCCCGACTGGCGCTCAGCGGCGACGGAAACACGGCGATTATCGGGGCGGCGCTCGAGGACAGCGCCGCCCGGGGCATCGACGGGAACCAGAAAGACGACTCCGCCACCGAGGCCGGGGCGGTTTACTATTTCACCCGCACGGGCACGACCTGGTCGCAGCGTGCTTACATCAAGGGATCCAACACGCAGGCGTTCGACGAGTTCGGCAGCTCCGTCGCGGTGAGCGCGGACGGCCGGACGTTCGCGGCGGGCGCCCGCGGGGAAGACAGCGCGGCACGGACGATCAACGGCAATCAGAACGATAATTCGACGGACGAAGCAGGGGCGGTGTACGTCTTCACCGCCACCGGCGGATCATCAACGGCGTCTTTCTAATTTGTGATTTGTGATTTGTGATTTGCGAATGGTGATTGGCGATGTCGAATCACAAATCACAAATCACAAATCAACGATCGCAAATCGGAGGGTTCATGTTGAAGTGGATGGCACGAGTCGGTAGGTACGTCTTCCTTGTGGGCGCGCTCGTCGCGCTTCCGGCCGCCGGGTACGCCCAGGAGGCCTTCATCGCCGGCACGGTGACCGACGCAACGGGCGGCGTGCTGCCCGGCGTCACCGTGACCGCCGTACACGACGCCACCGGCAACCGGTTCGAGACGGTGACCGACGAGCGCGGGGCGTACCGCATCCCGACGCGCATCGGCGCCCACACGCTGACCGTGGAGCTGCAGGGCTTCACCACCGTCACGCGCAGCGGCGTGCAGTTGCTCGTCGGCCAGACGGTAAACGTCAGCGTCCAGCTGAACCCGTCCACCGTGCAGGAAACGGTGACGGTCACCGCCGACGCGCCGCTCATCAACGTCACCACCTCGACGCTCGGCAGCAACGTCGACCCGCAGCAGATGTCCGAGCTTCCCATCCAGGGACGCGACTGGACGTCGCTGGCGCTGATCGCGCCCGGCAACCGCACGACGTCGATGGGCGGCGTGCCGGTGCAAGACCGCGGCGACGTGCGTGAGTACCAGCTCAACATGGACGGCCAGCAGGTGACGAGCATGCTCGGACCCGGCGGCCAGCCGCGCTTCAGCCGCGACGCCATGGGCGAGTTCCAGTTCATCTCCAACCGCTTCGACGCGACGCAGGGGCGCTCGACGGGCGTGCAGGTGAACGCCGTCACCAAGTCCGGCACCAACAACCTGAACGGCTCGTTCGCCGGCTACTTCCGCAACTCGGAATGGGGTGCCGTGGACCCGGTGCTGCAACGGAAGGTGCCGCTCAAGGAGCAGCAGTGGAGCTGGACGGCCGGCGGTCCGATCATGCGCGACCGGCTGCATTTCTTCGGCAGCTACGAGTACGACCGGCTGCCTCGCACCACGATTGCCAACACGGTGTTCCCGTACCTCAACATTTCGCTGAGCGGCAAGGAGAGCACGCACCTGAGCACGGCGCGCGTGGACTACCAGCTCAACCCCGCGAACCGGCTGATGCTGAAAGGCAGCCTGACCAGCTTCAATCAGCCGTTCGCACAGCTCGGCAGCAACCATCCCGCCGGCTCGGGCAAGACGGCCAACCAGACCGACACCCTGCAGGCGCAGCTCACGCAGGTGCTGAGCAACCGTGCGCTGAACGAGGTCAAGGTCGGCTACTCGGGCTACGGGTTTACCGAGGAGAACCTCACGACGTGGTCGCGTCACCCGCTGGCCAGCCGCGGCATCACCAACGGCCACCCGCGCATCCAGTTCACCGGCTTCAACATCGCCGGCAACAACAACTGGCCGCGCTACTGGTACCAGAACTCGTACTCGCTCCGCGACGACTTCACGTGGTCGTACGACCTCGCGGGCCGTCACGACGTGAAGGCCGGCGGCGAGTTCATGTGGTGGAAGTTCATCTCCGCCAACTGCACGAGCTGCATGGGCCGCATCGACGCGCGCGGCGGTCCGCTGCCGGGCACGGCGCAGTTCCAGGCATGGTTCCCGGATCCGTTCAACGCCGATACCTGGAACCTCAATGCGATCTCGAACATCACGCGGCGCTACGTGGTCGGCATCTCCGACTCGTTTCCGGTGCCGTTCGCGCAGCCGAAGTACGCCGGCTGGTGGCAGGACGACTGGCGCGCCACGAACAAGCTGACCGTGAACCTCGGCCTGCGCTACGACCTGATGTGGGACGCGTTCAACAACCAGACCGAGTTCCGGCCGTGGATGATCGGCGGGAGGCCGCAGGACGCGGACAACATCCAGCCGCGGTTCGGGTTCGCGTACAGCGTCAACGACCGCACCGTCGTCCGCGGCGGCGCGGGTCTCTACTACACGGACCTCATCGCCAGCTCCTGGACGCACTCCACGCGCGCCAACACGACCGTGTTCCTGGCGGTGGACAACGACGGCCGGCCCGATTTCGCGAGCAACCCGTTCAACGGCCCGGCGCCGAACTACCAGCAGGCCATCCAGCGTGTGTGCGACGTGAACCGCGCGTTGTTCGACTCGTGGCGCGCGCGCAACTACGCCGGCAACGCGCCGTGCCTGTTCCGCGACTTCGAGGAGCTGGCGCCGCCGGAGCACCTGGCCAACCTGACCAACAGCTGGCAGGGGTCGTTCGGCGTGCAGCGCCAGATCGGCAACGACATGGCGATCACGGTTGACTACGTCAACAACCGCAGCCGCGACGAGAAGGTGCTGCACGATCAGGCGAACCTCGGCTACAACGCGGCCACGGGCATCAACATCCCGTACGCGGCCAACGGGCCGAACCGCGCGCTCCTGCCGTACCCGGAATTCGGGCTGGTCGGCTACTACGCCTACACCGGCCGCTCCGACTACCACGGGCTGCAGACGTCGTGGACCAAGCGCTTCAGCAACCGCTGGCAGGCGTCGTTCAACTACACGCTGTCGCAGATCGAGAACGACGAGCCGTCGGTGCCGATGAGCGGCCTCGACGTCGTGTCGTTCGCGGTCGCGCCAGACATGGGCGGCGAGTACGGGCTGGCGGAGACCGACCAGCGGCACCGCGCGGTCTTCAACGGCATCTGGCAGGTCGGCTACGGCTTCCAGGCGAGCGGGCTGTACTTCTACGGGTCCGGTGAGCGGCAGTCGCCCATCTGCGGCGGCGACCGGCGCGGCTGGGCGCGCGGCGGCACGCAGCGGCTGTGCGCCGACGGCTCCATCCTCCCGCGCAACAGCTTCGTGCGCGACGCGGTGCACCGCGTGGACATGCGGCTGCAGCAGCGCGTCCCGGTGGTTGCCGGCGTGCAGCTCGACGGCATCTTCGAGGTGTTCAACCTGTTCAACCGCGCCAATTACGGCTCGTACGTGATCGACCGCAGCAGCCGGCAGTACGGACAGCCGGAGGCCAGCACGAACCTGGCGTTCGCGCCCCGTTCGCTGCAACTGGGTTTCAGGATGACCTTCTAAACCCGTCAACTCCCGACTTCCAACTCCCAACGCCCAAGGCAATCGCTGCGGGAGTTGGGCGTTGGAGGTTGGGGGCTCTTTCAGGGAAGACCATCATGATCAAACGTCTATTCATCGCGGCGCTCATGGCCGCCGGCGCCGCCAGCCTCGTCGCGGCCCAGACCCGCATCCCGCCGCCGGCGTCGGCGCGGCAGGCCGACGCGCGCGACATGGCGCTCCTCGGCTACAGCGACCTGCAGGCGCGCAGCGCCTACCAGCCGACGATCCACCGCCAGGGCGCCCGCTACATCGCCTACATCGGCCACCACGGCGGCGAGGCGATGAACTCGCTGACCGGCCAGGTGGAAAAGAACGGCACGTCGATCGTGGACGTGACCGACCCGCGCGCGCCGCGCTACATCGCCCACATCCCGGGCGAGCAGGGCGCCGGCGAGCAGGGCGGCGCGCAGATGACCCGCGTCTGCAGCGGCGCCGACCTGCCGCGCGCCGACCGCAGCAAGACCTACCTGCTGCGCTCCTACGGCAACTCGGGGCACGAGATCTGGGACGTGACCACGCCCGAGAAGCCGACGAAGATCGTCACGCTGATCGAGGGGCTGCGCAACACGCACAAGAACGAATGGGAGTGCGAGACCGGCATCGCCTACATCGTCTCGGGCCCGAAGGACTGGCGCGTGCGCCGCATGACGAAGATCTACGACCTGAGCAACCCGGCGCAGCCGGTGTTCATCCGCGACTTCGGCCTGCACGGCCAGCAGCCCGGCACCACGGGCACGGCGCCCACCGAGCTGCACGGACCGGTGTCCATCGGCGCGAAGGGCAACCGCGTCTACTTCGGCTACGGCACCGCGCGCGCGGGCATCGTGCAGATCGTGGATCGCGAGAAGCTGCTCAACGGGCCGAAGGAGCCGACCGAGGCGAACCTGCTCTACCCGCAGATCGCGCGGGTGGACCTGCCGCCCGACGCGGGCGCGCACACGGCGTACCCGGTGCTCGGCATGACGCTGCCGGAGTTCGCCAAGCAGAAGCTCCCGCCGAACGCCCCCGTGCCCGGCGGCGGCCATAACCACGGCGACGAGGTGCCGCTCACGACCACGCAGTCCCACCGCGACTTCATCGCCGTGATCAGCGAGTCGCTCGAAGAGGAATGCCTGGAGCCGCGCCAGATGGTGCGGATGATCGACATCACGTTCGAGGACAAGCCGATCGGCGCGTCGACCTGGACGGTGCCGGAGGCGAGCGGCAACTTCTGCGAGCGCGGCGGCCGCTTCGGCGCCCACTCGATGCAGGAGCACTTCACGCCGATCTACTACGGGCGCGTGGCGTTCGTGACCTTCTTCAACGCGGGCCTTCGGGCGCTCGACATCCGCGACCCGTACAACCTGAAGGAGATCGGCCACTACATCCCGGCCATCACCGACAAGACCGACGTGCGCTGCGTCGGCCAGGGCGCGCAGCAGGTGTGCAAGACGGCGATCCAGTCCAACAACGTGGAAGTAGACGACCGCGGCAACATCTTCGTCGTCGACCGCGCGAACACGGGGATGCACATCCTCGAGCTCACGGGCGCGGCGCGCAGAGCGGCGAATTTCCCTTCGGGATCGAACTAGATGTCAACTCCCAACGCCCAACTTCCAATTTCCCAAGGACCACCTTGGGAGTTGGAGGTTGGACGTTGGAAGTTTCAGTGCGTCAGCGCGTAGAGCAACACATTGATCCCCAACGCGTAGCCGTCCGGCGAGAACTGGTAGAAGAACTGCGGATCGTCGGTCTCCCGCTCCCACGAATCCGATACGTCGGTGTTGTGCGTCATCACGGCCATGATGCGGCCGTGCGTGTCGCGCACCGCCCGCAGGTGCGCCACGGCGGTTTCAGCGCCCCGCTCGGACGTCGTGCGCCCGCCGACCGCGCGCCACACGCGGATGCTCGTGACCTGCGGCACCTTGTCGATGACGAACATCGTCTGGAAGAGCGGGTCGGTCATCGGCACGTCCTCGATCGGGTACTCGTCGGGCGGCATCGCCTTGGCGAACTCCCGCGTCCACTGCGCCCACGCGGCGTTGCCCCAGAAGTCGTCCACCCAGAGGAAGCCGCCCTTCTCGAGATAGAGCCGCAGCCCGGCCGCCTCCTCCGGCGTCAGGCCGATCGTCCCCACGTCCGACGCCATCAGGAACGAGCACTGGAAGAGCGCCGGGTCGGTCAGCCGCACGAGATAGGAGTGCGGGATGCCGTCCGAGAGCCAGCTGACGCGGGTCTTGGTGAGCTCGGAGAGGCGAATCAGCAGATGCCGCTCGCCCCAGGGATAGTCGGTGCGCCAGCCGGCGCCGTTCTGCTCGCGGCGGACGCTCGTGTAGAGCATGTGGCAGGCGGTGAGGTCGCGGTCCGGCATCTTGTCCGCCGTGGCGATCTCCGCCGGGTCGCCCTGCTCGCCGCGCAGGCCGCCGAAGCTCTGGAAGAAGTCCTGGCCGAACTGCGCGACGGCGGGCGCCGCCAGCAGGACTACTGCTCCGGCGATGACGAAAAGGCGGCGCATCGAGACAACGTCCACGCTCCAACTCCCAACTCCCAAGAAGATACCTTGGGAATTGGACGTTGGGCGTTGGAAGTTTCGGCTTAGAACGTGAGCCGGAAGCCGATTTGCGCGCGGCGGAACTCGCCCGCAATCCGCCGGCCGAACTGCGCGTTGCTCTCGGTCGTCTCAATCGTCCAGTTTGGCGAGTTGAACAGGTTGAAGAGCTCCGCCATCCCGTCGAGCGCGAAGCGGCTGCCGAGCGGGATGCGCTGCTGCAGGCGCAGGTCGAAGCGCTGGCGGATTGGCTGCGTGAACGAGTTGCGCGGCACGATGCCGCCGTCCGGCCGCAGCCGCTGGCGCGCCAGCGTCTCGCCGCCGCCGACGCCGGAGATGCCGCGGCGGTCCCCGCCGTAGATCGTCTGCGCGCGCTCGCCGGCGCCGACGTAATAGATCGTGCTGACCTGGAACCCGCCGAACACCTGGAAGATGCCGTTGAACACGGCGCGGTGCCGCAGGTCCGCGGCCGACAGCGTGAACTCGGCGCCCATGTCGGGCGCCAGCGCGAAGGTCACCGGCGCGATTCCCTGGAACGCGCCGGGCTGTGCATCCCACAAACCCGACAGCGTGTAGGTCGCCGACGCCTGCCAGCGGTCGCTGAGGCGCTTGGTCAGCGCCGTCTGCAGTGCGTGATAGCTGGACCACCCTTCCCTGACGACCATCGAGATCGCGCCGAACTCCGGGTACGGCCGCCGCGCGATGTCCGAGAACGGATAGTTTGCGCCGGTTGCCGGGTTGTAGCTCAGGTTCATGTTGTCGAGCACCTCCTTCTCGTTGCGCCCCTGGCTGTAGACGTAGTCGGCTTCGACCGCCAGCGTGTCGCCGAGCTGACGCTGGACGCCCAGCGACGTCTGCCACGTGCGTCCGAGGTGCGTCGAGTACTCCGCCGGCGCCATCAACTCCTGCATCGAGCGGCGGAGGCAGCCGGCCACGTTGCGGACGTGGCAGAACTGCGCCTGCGCCTCGGCGAGCGTCGGCAGGCGGCGGCCGTTGAGCGGGTTGGCCGCGAAGTCGGGCCGGCCGTCGTTGGCGATCTGGAACACCGCCAGCCGGTCGATCTGCGCCATGAAGAACGTGTCGATCTGGAGCGGCGTCGAGAAGTAGACGCCCGAGCCGCCGCGGACGACGGTGCGGTCGCCGAGCCGCCAGGCGAAGCCGAGACGCGGCTGCCAGTTGTTGGTGTCGTTCGGCCGCCCGGCCTCGACAAACGGCGGCACCGCGTAGTTGTTGCCGTTGGCGTTCACGCTCAGGTCGTAGCGCAGGCCGAGGTTCAGCGTCAGGTTGCGGCCGACCTGCCAGTCGTCCTGCAGCCAGGCGCCGTACTGCGGGCGGACATCGTGCGTCGCGTAGTTGCCGACGCCAATGCTGTAGGTCCGCACCCACGGCGAGATGGCCGCGAGATTCCAGGTGTCGGCATTGAAGGGGTCGGGGAACCACGCCTGCATCTGCGCCGGCGACGGAATGGCCGCGCCCTGGAACGCATTGCGCGCGTCGATGTTGCCCATGCACGCCTGGCAGTTGTTCCCGTCGTCGACGATGACGACGGCGTCGAAGCCGGCCTTCAGGTCGTGGCGCCCGCGCGCGTCATAGGAGAAGGTGAAGTCGTCGCGGACGCTCCAGTTGTCCTGCGCGCCGTGGCGCGGGAAGAAGTTGTTGCCGGTGATGTTGAAGCCGGTGAACGTGATGCGCGGCGACCCGGTGGTGACGCCGTTCGGCGCCTGCCAGTGATTCGACCACGTCGTCAGGTTGGCGTTGACGAAGATCCAGCGCGTCTTCCCGACCTTCACCTCGTTCAGCGCGCGGTTGCTCAGCACCTGCGTGAACTGCACGAGGTACTCGCGGTTGGTCTCCGCGGTGCTGCCGACGGCCGCCGGGTGCTGGGTGGTGCCCGCGCCGAACGGCTGCCAGCGCTCCGCGTCGGTGAACTTGCCCATCAGGCGCATCGCGGGCGAGAGCTGCCAGTCCGCGCGGCCGCCGCCCATCTTCACGGTCTCGTTGCCCTTCAGGTCGATGTTGAACGCCGGGTACGGCGTGTTCCAGATGCTCGTCCGCGGCTCGCGCTCGTACTCGTAGTGGCCGAAGAAGTGCAGGCGGTCGCGCATGATCGGGCCGCCGAGCGCGAACGCGTACTGCTGGTTGTCGATCGGCACGACGCGGTTGAGCACCGGGTTCTCCGCGTTGAAGCTGCTCTTGCGGAAGTTCCCGCGCGCGCTGCCCGAGTAGCGGTTGGTGCCCGAGCGCGTGACCGCGACGACCTGCACCGCCGACGAGCGGCCCATCGTCGCGTCGAAGCGGTTGGAGATGAACTGGAACTCGCCGATCGAGTCCTGGCTGTAGCGCGGCTGGTTGCCGAAGCCCATCTCGGAGGTGACCTGCTGGCCGTCGAGGTTGAACTGGTACTGGCGGATGTCGCCCGCCGCGCCGCGGTTGGCGATCGGCGTGTTCTGATCGGGGTTGGTCATGCGGCTGCCGGGCGCGAGCATGGCGAGCGCCATCCAGTTGCGCCCCTGCACCGGGAGCTCCTGCACCTGCTGCGGGTCGATGTTGCCGCCGAGCGTGGACGTGCTGACGTTGAGGAGCGGCGCTTCGGCGGTGACCGTCACCGACTCGGCGACGCCCGACGGCGACATCCGCAGGTCGATGGCCGCGACCTGTCCGACGAGGAGCTGCACGCCGCCGCGGGTGACGGTCGTGAATCCCTGCAGCTCGGCAACGATCTGGTAGCCGCCGACGCGCGCGGGGATACGGAAGATCCCGCGCTCGTCGGTCACGCCGACGAACCGGTTTCCGGTGGCTTCATGGACGGCGGTGACCGTGACGCCCGGCAGAACCGCGCCGGTGGCGTCCGTAATGGCGCCGCTGATAGTGGCTTCCTGGGCAACCGCGAGGCCCGGAAGCAGGAGACACACCACACCCAGGACCAGCCGCCCGACGAGTCTCATCGACCCCTCCTTTGATATGCCAGCGGAAGGGTATACGAAAATTACGGGACGAGCATTCTGATCACGCCGTCTTGCCGGTTTGTCATGAAGATCTCCCCGTCACGCGTCCGCGACAGGTGCAGGTCGGCCCGCATGGCCGGCTTCCCCATCGTTTTCTCAATCAACTGATTCAACGTCACGTCGGTGGTGGCACCGTTGGTCCCACGAACGAACAGCTGGATCTCCTCCACCGGCGCCGTCGTCTGTGGAATGCCGTCGTCGGCCTTCTTCATGGCCGCGAGATCCGCCGCGAACATGCGGCCGCTGAAGATGTCGCCGAACACGAACTTGCCCCGCAGCGCCGGAATGCGGCCGTGATACGCGAAGCCCGCGGTGACGGCGCGTCCCTCGCCGTGGTCGAACATCGCCACGGGATAGGTGAAGCCGTCCTTCTGCTTCCCGCTCAAGATGTCGGCGGGAAGCGGCACCACGTCGTCGAGGTTGCCGCCGGGAACGGTGACGCCGTTGTCGAAGATCGCCTCCCGCCGCATCCAGCCGTAGTTCTCACCCTCGCGGACGATGTTGATCTCCTCCACCTGGCTCATGCCGATGTCGGACGCGTAGAGCGTGCCGTCGGTGTCCCACGAAAAGCGGTGGATGTTGCGGAAGCCGTAGGCGTAGATCTCGCCCAGCGTCTTCGGGTTGCCGTCGCTCGCGAACCTGTTGACCGCGGGCACCGTGTAGTCGCCAATCCCCTTCATCCCCTTCGACACCGACGGGCTGCGCGGATCGATGCGCAGCATGGCGCCGACGATCGAGTCCAGCCGCTGCGTCTGCGAAGGATTGTTCGCCCGCGGTCCGCCCCCGTTGCTGAAGCCGAAGTCGGTGCCGCTGACGTAGAGCAGCCCGTAGTCGGGGGCGCCCGGCTTCGACGTCGGGTTGAACTCGAGGTGTCCGATCGGGTGGAAGAAGCTGTTGACGACGTGGCCGGTGCGCAGCAGCTCGCGATGACTGCCGCTGAACGTGCCGGCGCCGGGGTTGGCCGCGCGCCACTCGGTGATGACCGTGTGATAGGTGACCTCCGCCGGGGTGTAGCCCGGCGGGATGAAGTGCGGTGTGGCCGTGTTGCCCATCACGCGCTCGCCGTGGACGGTGTAGAGCAGCCCGTTCTTCGCGAACTCGGGGTGGAACTCGAAGCCGATGAACCCGCTCTGCAGGCTGCGGTAGAAGCCGAGCGGGAACGCCTCCGCGACGTTCAAGTACGCCGAGGGCTTCGTGCCAGCTTCCAGCAGATACAGGATGCCGCGCGAGTCGTTGGCGAAACGGCGTCCGTCGGCGAGCTCGCGCACGTAGCTGGTGCGGGCCCAGCCGGGCGTGCCGACGTCTTCACTGGCCGGGCGCAGCGCGCGCGTGTCCGGCAGGCGCGTCACGTCACGGATCTCGACGCGCAGGCCGCGCTTGGCGACGGGCGCGGGAATGGGATCGGCGACGCGGCCCGGCGTCGGGGCCGGCGCCTGAGCGGCCAGCGCCGCCGAGAGCGCCAAGGCGAGCAGAAGAACATGATGTGTGCGCATATTTCGTCGTAGGGGCGACGCATGCGTCGCCCGTCGAATCATCGAGACGATGTGTTCGGCGCCGAGTCGGGCACGAGCATGCGGATCATGCCGTCCTGGCGTGAGGTGAGGAACAGCTCGCCGTCGCGCGTGCGGCTGATGTGCAGGTCCGCGCGGGCGAGCGACGAGCCCATCGTGCGCTCCGCCAGATCCCTGAACGAGCTGTAGACGCGGTTGCCCGAGGCGTCGCGCGTGTAGAGCTGGATCTCCTCGATCGGCGCCACGGTCTGCGGGACGCCGTCGTCGGCCTTCTTCAGCGCGGCGGTGTCTGCCGCGAAGACGCGACCGCGCTGGATGTCGCCGAAGACGAACTTGCCGCGCAGCTGCGGAATGCGGCCGTTGTAGGCGAAGCCGGCCGTGATCGCCTGCCCCTCGTTGTGGTCGTACATCGCCACCGGATAGGTGAACTCGTCCTTCGTCTTCCCGTTCAGCACGTCGACGGGCAGCGCGAAGAGCTGGTTGAGGGCGCCGCCGGGACGCGTCATGCCGTTCTCCCAGATCCCTTCCCGCTTCATCCAGCCGTAGTTGCCGCCGTTGTGGACGATGTTGATCTCCTCGATGTGGTTCATCCCGATGTCGGACGCGAACATCGTCCCGTCGGTGAGGTCCCACGAGAGGCGGTGGGCGTTGCGGAAGCCGTAGGCGTAAATTTCGCCCAGCGTCTTCGGGTCGCCGTCGGCCGCGAAGCGGTTGCCCGGCGGAATCGTGTAGTCGCCGAGGCCCTTCATCCCCTTCGACTCGGCGGGGCTGCGCGGGTCGATCCGCAGGATGGCGGTAATGAGGCTGTCCAGCCGCTGCGTCTGGCCCGGGTTGTTCGCGTTCGGGCCGCCGCCGTTGCTGAAGCCCAGATCGCTGCCGCTCGTGTAGAGCAGGCCGTAGTCGGGCGAGCCCGGCTTCGCGGTGGGGTTGAACTCGACGTGCCCGTAGGGATGCGTCAGGTTCTGCACCACGTGCGCGACGCGCAGGAGCTCGCGGCGCGTGCCCGAGAACGCCGCCGCCGCAGGGTTCGTGGCGCGCCACTCGGTGATGACGTTGTGATGCGTGACGTCCTTGATCGTGTAGCCGGGCGGGATGAAGTTCGGCGTCGCCGGGTTGCCCATCGCGCGCTCGCCGTGCACGGTGTAGAAGAGACCGTTCTTCGCGAACTCGGGGTGGAAGTCGAAGCCGATGAAGCCGCTCTCGAGGCGGTTATAGATGGCGAACGGGAAGACCTCCCGCACATTGGCCCAGACCTTCGGCTCGTTGCCAGCATCCAGGAGGTACAGGAAGCCGCGCGAGTCGTTCGCGAAGCGGCGTCCGTCGGGCAGCTCGCGCACGTAGCTGACGCGCGCCCACCCGGCGGGGTTCACATCTTCGGCCGCCGGCAGCAGGCCCAGCGTGCGCGGCAGGCGCACGACGTCGCGCACCTCCACCGCGAGGCCGCGCTTGACGACCGGTGCAGGCAGCGGATCCGCGATCTGCGCCTGGACGACCCACGCGGCTGACAGCAGCAGCGCGAACAGCATGGAGAGTCGCAGCATGATGCCTCCTGACGGGCGACGCATGCGTCGCCCCTACCGGGACTGGTCTTTCTGCAACTCGAGCATCGCGGGACATTCGTACTCGAGCAGGCGCACGTTGCGCTCCATGCGCCGGTACAGCGGAAAGCTGATTTTCCACGGCCGGGTGAAGGTCTTCGGATCCTCGATGGTGGCCTCGTACAGCAGGTGATCGGGCCCGGTGCGCGTGAACCGCTCGACCACGTGCAGGGCGTTGCTGTGGAAGTTGCCGGAGCGGTCGAACCACGTCTCGCCGGTGAAGTGGATGTTGTCCACGACGAGCGTGTCGCCGTCCCACTTCGCGCGCGAGTCGCCCATGTACCACTCGATGTCGCCGGCTTCGCCTTCCGGGTGCTCGCTGTTCAGGTAGATGCGGCGGACGGTGTGCGCGTACTCCGAGAGGATCGTGACCTGGGTCGGCGTCTGGACGATCTCCAGCGGGAACGGCATGTACATGATGCGGGGCACGCCGACCATCCAGCACTTGCTCTCGGGATCCGCCGCCCTGTTCTTCCGGTTGGCCTCGCGCTGGGCGAGCGCCTCGGGCCGGTACGGGATCTCGTGGCCCTCGACAATCCCCTGCCCCGCCGGCACGCCGAGCTCGGCGTTGTGATCCTGGATGTTCCACACCGCGGTGGTGAGCGCCTGCCAGAGACCCTGGAGATCGCGGTTGCCCTGCGCGTGGGCGGGCGATGCATGCATCGCCCCTACGGCGACGCCAGCTGCGAGCACGGCGACGATGAGGCGGTCAGCGCGCATCGTTGGGCGCCTGTCCGCCGAAGAGCGTGCGGCCGTCCGCCAGCTTCACGTCGGTGGCCGTCATCACGCTCGACGACTTCTCGCGGCTCGGGTACCCGACGATGGTGACGGTCAGGTCGTTGGCCAGGTCGCTGCGCCGCCAGCCGCGTCGATACAGGGAGTTCGGGCTGCCGAACTCGACCTCCCACCTCGTGACGCGTCCCTGCTCGTCCTTGACGTCCACCGACAGCCACGAATGCGGGTTGGTCCACTTCATGTTCGTGATCACGCCCGTAATGGTGACCGTGCGCGTGATGTCGAACTCCACCGTCAACGAATGATGCGCCGCCACCGGGACGGCCGCCGCGAAGAGAATGAGTGCGAGAACCCGCGCCGTCATCGACCCTGCCTCCGTTCGTAGGCTTCCTTGGCGGCCTTCGCCTGCGCCGCGGTGAAGCCGGGATACGTCCTGTAGCCAAGCTTGCGCAGATACTGCGTGTTCGACTCGCCCTCGTAGCACGACTCCTCCCAGATCTCGCGCCCCGGCTGCGTGTTCTTGCGCAGGCCGAGCGCCATCGTGAACGGCCGCGTGTAGACGAGCGGGTCGTCGATCGTGATCTCGTAGAGGATGCCGTTGGCCTCGAACATCGTGAAGCGCTCGGTCACGGTGGCGGCATCGGTGATGAAGCGGCCCTGCTGGTCCAGCCACGCGTTGCCGTTCTGGTTCGTCGTCGTGACCACCAGCGTGTTGCCCTCCCAGCGCCCGCGCGAGTCGCCCTGCCACAGCGTCAGCGTCGGACCGAGTCGTGGGAGATCATCGAGGTAGACAATGCGGAAGGCGTTGGCTTCTTCCGACAGCATCACCAGGCGCGTCGGCGTCTGGATGAACTGGTAGGCGCCCATGTAGAGGTGGCGCGGAACGCCCGACATGAAGCACTGCGCGTTCTGATCGATGTAGAGCTTGCGGTTCTCCGCGCGCTTCTCCTCCGCCCACGCCTGGATCGGCACCTTGCCGTCGGGCGGATCGACGATCGCGCTCGGGCCGCCGTTGTCGTCCGGCGTCCGCGGGTGCGCCTCGAGGTTCTCGTGCGGCACCTGCGAGCCGCCCCAGTACCCCGAGAAGTCCGGCTTGCCGTCGGCGGTCCGCGGCGGGTTGAACGATTTCGCCGCCTCGCGGCCGCATCTGAGAATCTCGACGGGGTTGTACTCGGTGGTGCAGACGGGCTTGGGCTGGGCGTTGCCGCCCCCGCCCTGCGCCAGGGCGGTGACAGATGCGATACCGACTACTGCGATGAGAACGAGGAGTCTCTGCATGATTGTCAGCGGGTTGAGGGCGCCGTCTCGCCGTCGTACACGACGCGGCCGCCCACCATGGTCATCACCGGCTTGATGTCCTTGATCTGATCGGCCGGCACGGTCAGATAGTCGCGGTCGAGCACGATCAGGTCGGCGAACTTGCCGGCCTGGATCGAGCCCAGGTTGTTCTCCTGGAAGACGAGGAAGGCGTTGCGCCGCGTGTGCGCGATGAGCGCGTCCTCGCGGCTGATCGTCTGCCGCAGCACCTTCGCGCCGCCCACCATCCTGCCGGTGACCGCCCAGCCCAGGGTCTGGAACGGGAGGATCTGGTTGGCGCGGCTGCCGTCGCTGCCGAAGCCCCACACGATGCCGCTGTTCTGAATGGTCGCCAGCGGCGCCATGTCGAGCGCCGCATCGCCGAAGATGCGCTGGTTGATGCCGCCGTTGATCACCGCCCACGGGTGGACGGCTGCGTACATCCCGAGTCTCTTCATGCGCTCCAGGTGCGACGCGTTGAGCTGGTTGGCGTGCGCGAACACCCAGCGCAGGTTCGTAATCGGATACTCCTTGTGCACCTGCTCGATCTGATCGAGGAACGCGTCGATCGTGTTGGTCAGGTTCGCGTGCACGTGCAGCGGCAGGCGCGCCTTCGCGATCTCGGTCGCCAGGCGCTTCCACTGCGCGAGCTGCTCGGGCGTCGGGTTCGACGAGGGGATGAACATCGGGTCGTGCAGCGGCCCGTAGACGCTCTCGCCGTAGGTGACGTGATTGATGAAGTCGTTGCCCTGGAACAGCTTCATCTGGCCGATGAGCGGCAGCGCGCGCTCCACCTGCTGGGGATTGCCCGCGCCCTGACCCGTGATGCAGAACACGCGGACGTTCAACTGGCCGGCCGCCGCCCACTTCTGGTAGACGGGCAGCACGTCGGCCTCGCAGCCGGCGCTGCCGAACGTCGTGACGCCCGAGCGGTTGACGTCCTGGATCATGCCGCGCGTGCTCGCCCCGAGCGCCGCGCCCTCGGCGGTCGGCAGCTTCGCGACGAGCGCGCGGAACGCGTCTTCCGGAATGCGGCCGGTCGGGTGATCGGGCATCCCGACCGCCTGCAGCCCGCGGCTGTTCAGGTACGCCTCGTAGTAGGACGCCTGCAGCAGCACCGGATGATCGGGCACGACCCGATCCAGCTCCTGCTTCGTGAACGGCTTCGCATCGTCGGCAAACTGCTCCATCGCCCAGCCGCCGAGCGTGTAGATCCATTCTCCGGGCCTGGTCGCCTGCGCCTTCGCGCGCAGCTTCTCCAGCGCGTCCTTGCGCGTGCCGACGCCGTCCCACCGCACCTCGTACTGCCACGTCGTGCCGTAGCGCAGCAGGTGCATGTGGTTGTCGATGATCCCGGGCGTCACCGCGCGGCCGCGCAGGTCGATGCGGCGCGTCGCCGCCCCGGCCAGCCGCCCGATGTCCTGGTTGCTGCCGACGGCCACGATGCGGTCGCCGCGGATGGCGACGGCCTGCGCGATCGTGAAGCGCTCGTCGACCGTGATGACCTTGCCGTTCGACAGGATCAGATCGGCCGCCGGCTGCTGGCCCGACACCGTCGCGACCAGGAGGAACGCGCCGAGACAGACGGCCTTTCGCACTCTCGCACCCTCGCACCGGCGCACCATTCGCCGTGAGGCGAAAGTATAACGTGGTACCGTGCGCGCCGTGCCGCGCCCGGTCTCCCGGAACGCCTCGACGGCGTTCCTCACTGTGATGACACGGCGGAGGTTTGTGGCCGGCCGACGTGGCTCCGCCTGCCCGAGGACATCAGGACGGTCATCGATAGCCACGTGACCGGCTACGCGCGCCTGCAGCGCCGGGACCAGGACGCCGCGAACGCGCAGATGCGGACCGACCTGGCACGCCCGCGGCATCGCGTTCAACGACGTCGATCCGGCGCCGTGCCGCGCGGCGCTGTCCGGCTTCTACGCGACGTGGAGGAACGAGCTGGGCACGCGCGGCTGGTCGCTACTCGAGGCGACGACCGGCCGCATCGCGTGACCCAAGGAACGGCGTCGAGCCGTTCCGGTAGACATGATAACGTGTCCGCCATGCTGACTCGCAGAGCGTTCGTCACCGGCGCCGCCTTCGGTTCGCTCACCGTCTTCGCGCGGGCGCAGCGCCCCGATTACACCTTCACGCAGTACCACAACCAGATCGCGGAGAGCTCGCTGCACAAGCGCCTCACCGAGATGTGGGCCGCCATCGGCAAGGAGACGGGCGGGCGCGTGCAGGCGCAGGTTTACCCGGTGAACAACAACCTGCCGACGAGCGACCCGGGCGCGCTGAAGCTGCTCGTCGCGGGCGAGATCCAGTTCTTCACGCTCATGGGCGGCATCCTCGGCACCGTCGTGCCGGTCGCGGAGGTGCAGCAGGTCCCGTTCGCCTTCCGCAACGCGCCCCACGCCCACGAGGCGGTGGACGGCCCGCTCGGCGCGTACGTGATCGAGGAGATGGCCGCGAAGGGCATCCACGGGTTCCGCGTCGGGGGCTTCGACAACGGCATGCGGCAGATCACGTCGGTGCCGCGCCCGGTGCGCGTCCCCGACGACCTCAAGGGCATGCGCATGCGCGTGCCCGCCGGCCAGATGGTCGCCGACTGCTTCCGCGCGCTCGGGGCCGAGCCGGTGACGTTCAACAGCGCGGCCATCTACGAGGCGCTGAAGAGCGGCAAGGCGGACGCGCAGGAAAACCCGCTCGCCCTGGTGGACCTCTTCAAGCTGGACGAAGTCGTGAAGTTCGTCAGCATGACGAACCACATGTGGTCGGGGTTCAACCAGATGGCGCACCTGCCGACCTGGCAGACGCTGCCGCAGGACATCCAGATGGCCATCGACCGCAACGTGACCCGTTACGTGCGCCTGCAGCGGCAGGATCAGGAAGCCGCGAACACGCGCATGCGGCCGGAGCTCGCCCGCCGCGGCCTCGTCTTCAACGACGTCGAGGCCGCCCCGTTCCGCCGCCAGTTGTCAGGGTTTTACGCGAACTGGAAGAAGACGCTGGGCACCCGCTGCTGGACTCTGCTCGAGTCCGCAGCGGGCGCCAGACTTGCCTGATTTGCGATTTGCGATTTGCGATTTGCGATTTCGTTGTTCTGAAATCACAAATCACAAATCAGCAATCACAAATCCCTAGAAGGTCACCCTGAAGCCGACCTGCGCCGTCCGGAACTGCGCTGTGATCCGCTGGTTGAAGTTGACGTTGCTCTCCTGCGTGTTGACGCCCCAGTTCGGGCGGTTGAACGCGTTGAACACCTCGGCGATGACATCGACCGACACGCGGCCCAGCGGGATGCGCTGCTGGACGCGGATGTCGGTCTTGTTCTGCGCCGGCTGGATGAACGCGTTCCTCGGCACGATGGTGCCGTTGGGCCGCAGCCGGGCTTCGCCGCCGCCGCCGATGCCCCTGAGGTCGCCGCCGTAGCTGCTCGCGCTGCGCAGCCCCGCGGCGAAGAAGTGCAGGCCGCTCACCTGGAAGCCGCGACCGACCGCCCAGATGCCGTTGAACACCGCGCGGTGGCGCTGGTCGTCGGCGCTCAGGCCCCACTCGTTGCCGAGGTCGGGCTGCACGGCGAACGGGACCTTCGTCAGGCCCGAAAACGGCTGGTTGAGGCGATTGTAGAACCACGACAGCGTGTAGGTGGCCGAGGCCTGCCACCGCTGGCTCATCCGCTTGGTGAAGGCGGTCTGCACCGAGCGGAGCTCCGAGGCGGCGTCGTGCGGGATCATCGAGACGATGCCCATGTCCGGCCACGGGAGGTTGGCACGGCCCGCGCCGGTCGCCGCATACGGGACGTTGGCGCCGGTCGCCGCGTTGTAGGCCAGGTTCACGTTGTCGAGCGTGTCCTTCTCCCACGCGCCCTTCGTGTGGATGTAGTCCACTTCGATCGCCATCGTGCCGCCGATCTGCCGCTGGAAGCCGATCGACGAGTTCCAGCTCCTCGCCTGCTTCATGTACTCATCCGGCGCGGGCATCTCCTGCAGCGCGTTGAGAATGCAGGGCGCCGCGCCGGCAAAGCCTCGCGCCTGCCAGGACGCGAAGTTCGCGGCCTGCGACGGGTTGTTGCACAGCAGCGCCTGCGCCTGGGTGTAGCTGGGCAGCGGCGCGCCGTTCAGCGGGTCCGCGGCAAAGGCGGCGCGGCCGTCGTTGCCGTACTGAATCCGCAGGAGCTGGGTGTTGTAGTACGGCCAGAACGCGTCCACGGTCAGCGCGTCGGCGAAGTAGGTCCCCGATCCGCCGCGGATCACCGTGCGGTCGTTCCACTGGTAGGCGAACCCGAGGCGCGGCTGGAGGTTGTTCCGGTCGTCCGGACGCCCGGCGGCGAAGAACGGCGGCTGCCCGGGCTTGTAGTCGAGGCCGCGCTCGTTGGCCCACGAGTTCAGGCTGAGGTCGTAGCGCACGCCGAGGTTGAGCGTCAGGTTGTTCATGATGCGCCAGTCGTCCTGGGCCCAGGCGCCGTACTTCGGCTGGTGATACTGGTTCGGGAACTGGCCGATGCCGATCGTGTAGGTGCGGACCCACGGCGTGATCGCCGCGAAGTTCCACGTATCGGCGTTGAACGGATCCGGGAACCACGCCTGGAGCTGGGCGGCCGACGGAATGACCGCGCCCTGGAAGGTGCCGCGCGCGTCGATGGTGCCGCCGCACTGGTTGCAGTTCAGGCTGTCCTCGTAGTGGTCGACGAACTCGAAGCCCGCGCGCATGTCGTGGCGGCCGCGGAAGTCGTAGGCGTGCGAGAAGTCGTCACGGATCTGCCAGACCTTCTGATCGCGGTGCCGCGGCGCGTTGGCGTTGGCGTTGAACGTGAAGCCGGTGAACGTGATGCGCGGGTAGCCGTTGGTGATGCCGTTCGGCGCCTGCCAGTGGCGCGACCAGTTCACGAGCGTCGCGTTGGCAAAGCCGAAGTGCGAGTATCCGGCGCGGATCTCGTTCAGCGTCCGGTTGCCGATGACCTGCGTGAAGGACGCCAGGTACTCGCGGTTCCGTTCGTCCACGTCGATCGTGGACGCCGGATGCGCCGTGGCGGATCCGGCGCCGAACGGCTCGTAGGAGTTCTGGCCCGAAACCTTCCCCATCAGCCGCGTGTTCTGCGAGAGCTGGTAGTCGAAGCGGATGCCCGCAATCCTGCGCGAGATCTTCCCCTTCAGCTCGATGTTGAACGCCGGGTACGGCGTGTTCCAGATGCTGCTGCGCGGCTCGCGCTCGTACTCGAAGTTGCCGAAGTAGTGCAGCTTGTCCTGCACCAGCGGGCCGCCGAGCGTCGTGCTGTACTGCTGATTGCTGATCGGCACCACGCGGTTGAGCACCGGGTTCTCGGCGTTGAAGCTGGTGTCGCGGAAGTTGGCGCGGAAGAGGCCCGCCAGGCGGTTGGTGCCCGACTTGCTGATCGCGTTCACCTGCACGCCGGTGGACCGCCCCTGCGTCGCGTCGAACCGGTTGGAGATGAACTGGAATTCGGCGATCGAGTCCTGGCTGAAGCGCGGCTGGCCGCCGGCGCCCAGCTCGGACGAGATCTGCTGGCCGTCCAGATTGAGCTGGAATTCGCGGGCCTCGCCGCCGTTTCTGTCCGGCAGCGGGGCGGTGGCGTTGGTCGACGAGGTGCGGCTGCCCGGGGCGAGGAGCGCCAGGCCCATCCAGTTGCGGCCCGCCACGGGCAATTCCTGCACCTGCTGCGGATCGACGTTGCCGCCGAGCGACGAGGTCGTCACGTTCAGCAGCGGGGCGTCGGCGGTCACGGTGACGGTTTCCTGCACGGTGGACGGCGACATCTGCAGGCTGACGTTGACCGACTGGCCGACCAGCAGCTGCACCCCGGTGCGCGTGACCGTCGTAAAGCCCTGAAGCTCCGAGCTGAGACGGTAGGCGCCCACGCGCGCGGCGATCCGGAAGAGGCCGCGCTCGTCCGTGACCGTTTCGAAGCGGTTGCCCGTGGCTTCGTTCACCGCCACGACAGTGACGCCCGGGAGCACGGCGCCGGTGGAATCAGTGACGGTGCCTGTAATCGTGGCTTCCTGCGCGAACGCCATCAGCGGCATCGCGAGGATCGCTCCCACCACGAGGATCCTGCAGACCATACGTGCCATCGGACTCCTCCTTGAGTAACCGGGAGCGTGGTGCCACACCCCGCGCGCCGGCCCTGACCTTTGGGACTAGAACGTGAGCCTGAACCCGAGCTGGATCGTGCGCGGGGCGTACGCGAGGTTGGTGTTCTGTTCCGGCCGGCCGAACGCCGCGCTGCTCTCGTCGGTGGTGTACGAACCGAAGTTCGATCGGTCGAACAGGTTGAACACCTCGAAGATGCCGTCGATCGCGAGACGGCCGGGCAGCGGAATCCGCTCCTGCAGCCGCACGTCCACGCGATGGATCGGATCGCCGATGAAGTCGTTGCGCGGGATGATCGTGCCGTTGGCGCGGAGGCGCTGCGCGCCAGCCCCCAGGTTCCTGAGATCCTGGCCGTTGCTGACGCCCTCACGCTCGCCGGAGCCGTAGAAGTACACGCCGCTCACCTGGAAGCCGTAGCCGACCTGCCAGATGCCGTTGAACACGACGCGGTGCCGCTGGTCGGTTTCCGCCAGGGTGTACTCGTTGCCCAGATCCGGCGCGACGGCGAAATCGACGATGCGGCGGCCGCTCATCGGGTTGGACTCGGCGTTTTTCAGCCAGCCGAGCGTGTACGTGACGGAGCCCTGCCAGTTGTTGCTCAGCCGCTTGGTGAGCGCCGTCTGCGCGGCGTGGTAATTCGACCATCCCATGTACGGCGTCACCGAGATGATCCCGAGCAGCGGATACGGACGCGTGGCCGCGCTCGAGTACGGCAGGTTGACGCCGGTGCGCGGGTCATACGACACGTTGACGTTGTCCATGATGATCTTTTCGTTGCGGCTCCCGTTGTAGACGTAATCCACTTCGAGCGCGGCGACCGAACCGATCTGGCGCTGGAACCCGATGGAGGTCTGCCAGCTGTTCTGGACCTGGTCGTACGGCGGCGGCGGCGCCAGCTCCTGCAGGCCGCGCGTCAGACAGCCCGGCCGGCTGTTGACGTCGCAGAAGTTCGCGAACGCCTGCGCCGGCGTCGGCCGCGGCCCGTTGAACGGGTTCGACGGGAAGTCGGGCCGGCCGTTGTTGGTCACCTCGACCGAGGCGATCGTCTCGTTCCCGTACGTCCACATCTGCAGGTTCGTGAGGATGTCGGCGTAGTACTTGCCGACGCCGCCGCGCACGACCGTCCGGTCGTTCCACTGGTAGGCGAAGCCGAGCCGCGGCTGCACATTGTTGGTGTCGTTCGGCCGGTCGGGATCGAGAATCGGCGGCACGTTCGCGTCGTTCGCCCAGGTGTTGGTCAGCAGGTCGTAGCGCAGGCCGAGGTTGAGCGTGAGGTTGCTCGCGATGTGCCAGTCGTCCTGCACCCATGCCGCCGTCTTCGGCACGTCGAACGGCGTGCGGAACGTCTCGGAGATGCCGAGCGTGAACCGGCGCGTGTAGGGCGCCAGCGCGTTCAGGTTCCACGTGTCCGCATTGAACGGATCCGGGAAGATCGACTGCAGGAGCGCGGCAGGGATCGTGCCGTTGCGCGCGTCGATCTGCCCCATGCAGTTGCGGCAGTTGCGCGTGAACTCGTGCATGAAGATGTACTCGCCGCCCGCCTTCATGTCGTGGCGGCCGCCCGCCTCGTAGCTGAGCGAGAAGTCGTCGCGCAGCATCCAGGAGTTCTGGTCGCGGATGCGGGGCGCATTCTGGTTGCCCGCGATCGTGAGGCCGACCATCTGGATGCGCGGGTGCCCGGCGGTGACGCCGATGTCGCGCGCCCAGTGGTTGGACCACGTCGTCCGGTTCCCCTGCAGGACGTTCCACTCGGAGAAGCCGACCTTCACCTCGTTCAGCATGCGGTTGCTCAGCACCGTGGTCAGCTGGCCGAGGTACTCGCGATTGTCCCGGTCCTGGCTGTTGGTGCTGGCCGGGTGCTGGGTGTTGCTGCCGGTGCCGAACGGATCGTTGTCGTTGGCGCCGGAGACCTTGCCCAGGAGCCGCATTCCCGGCGAGATCTGCCAGTCCACGCGCCCGCCGGCGATCTTCTTCGACTGCTTGCCGCTGAGGGTGATGTTGAACGCCGGGAACGGCGTGTTCCAGATGCTCGTCTTCGGCGTGCGGTCGTACTCGAAGTTCGCGAAGTAGTGGAGCCGGTCCCGCAGGATCGGACCGCCAACCGCGATGCTGAACTGCTGGTTCGAGAACGGCACCTTCCGGTTGAGCACCGGGTCGTCCGCGTTCCAGTCGGAGTCGCGGAACGAGCCGTTGAAGAGGCCCGACAGCGTATTGGTGCCGGACTTGGTGACGGCGTTCACCTGCACGCCCGACGAGCGCCCCTGCGTGGCGTCGAAGCGGTTGGAGATGAACTGGAACTCCGCGATCGAGTCACGGCTGTAGAGCGGCTGGCCGCCGATGCCGAGCTGCTGCGTCACCTGCTGGCCGTCCATGTTCAGCTGATACTCCCGCACGTCCGCGCGGTCCTGCACCGGCTCGCCGCCCATCTGCGTCGTGCGGTTGCCCGGCGCGAGCAGCGCGAGCGACGTCCAGTCGCGGCCCTGAATCGGCAGGTCCTGCATCTGGCGCTGGTCGATGTTGCCGCCGATCACCGAGGTCGTGACGTCGAGGAGCGGCGCTTCGCCGGTGACCGTCACGGTTTCCTGCACCGTCGAGGGCGACATCTGCAGGCTGATCGCGGCGGTCTGTCCGACGAGCAGTTCGAGTCCCGTGCGCCGCACAGCGGTGAAGCCCGGCAGCTCCGCCGTAATCTCATACATCCCGATGCGCGCCGGGATGCGGAAGCGTCCCGTTTCGTCGGTGACCGCCTCGAACCGGTTTCCGGTCGCCTGGTGCACGGCGACCACGGTGACGCCTGGCAGCACGCCGCCGGTCGAATCCGTGATGGTGCCGGTGATTGCGGCCTCCTGCGCCCAGGCGGCGAGCGGCATGGCGAGGACCATTCCCATGATGACGATGGAGCGGACCAGACCTGCCATCGGACTCCTCCTTCTTTTCTGAGAATCCGTCTGTGTGCCCAAGTTGTGGCTGGTGCGCGCACCGTAACGTACGTCTCGCAGGGAATCAACAACTGCGACATCAAACGCGATCCATTTTTGTGGATTGGCGCGGGGCTCGCGTGTGAATTTATTCGATGAGGAACGAATTGATGGCCGTTTTCCTGATGATCCTCGGTGCGGTTTTTTTGGATGTGAGCGACCAGGCGGGCAGCGCCGCCAGGCGTGAAGATCTGTGTACCGTGGCCGCGTCTCCGAAGCCGATTCGCGACCTGCCTGAAGGCAGCGGCGTCGCGGTCAGCCGCCTCACACCCGGCCTGCTCTGGTCCCACAACGACTCCGGCCGTCCGGCGCTCATCGGCCTCGACGGCTCAGGCGCGGTCAAGGCGCGCGTGGCTGTGACCGGAGCGCGCGTCGTGGACTGGGAGGACGTGGCCGCCGGGCCGTGCGCCCAGGGCTCGTGCCTCTACATCGCGGACATCGGCGACAACAACCGCGTGCGCCAGCGCGTCACCATTTACCGCGTCCCGGAGCCGACGCCCGGCGAGACGAGGACGCGTCCCGCCGAAGCGATCGACGCGGTGTATCCCGACGGCCCGCGTGACGCCGAGGCGCTGGTCGTCGCCGGCCCCGACGAGCTGTTCATCATCAGCAAGGCCCCCGCGCGCGAGACCGCTCTGTATCGACTGAAGGGACCGCTGCGCGAAGGCACGCCGTCGCGGCTCGAGCGCGTCGCCGGTCTGCCGCTGGCGGCCGTCACCGGCGCGGCGCTGTCGCCGGACGGGGCGGACGTGGCGATCCGCACGAACGACCGGGTGGTGTTCTACGCCGCGCGCGAGCTGTTCGCGGGCAAGACCGCCGGCGGACGGCCGTTCGATCTCCGCCCGCTGCGCGAGCCCCAGGGCGAGGGCGTCGCGATGGGGAACGGCGGCGTCGTCTACCTGGTCGGCGAGGGCGGCACGCTCGCCTCGCTCACGTGCGCTTTACGTTGAGCAGAACCGCCGCCAGGAAGGCGAGCCCTGCGGCCGAGAAACTCAGCAGCGCCCCCATCTTGGTCTGATCCAGGAGATCGCCGGGCGGGAACGCCGCGGTCGCGAAGAACAGCGCGACCGTGAAGCCGATGCCGGCGATGATGCCGACGACCGTCAAGTCGCGCCAGTTGACGCCTGCCGGCAGGTGAAACCCCGCACTCACGCCCACCGCCGTCGTCAGCACGATGCCGATCGGCTTGCCGAGCAGGATGGCCGCGAGCACGATCCACGTGCCGGGGCCGACGTCGCTGATCTGTACGCCCGCGTTCGCCAGCCCGAAGAAGAACAGCACGATCTGCACGGGCAGCTTCCACCAGTGCTCGAACTGGTTCAGCGTGTCGTGCGCGGAGGGGTCCTCGACGAAGAGCCCGGGGTCGCGCGAGGCGTGCGGCATGAACGGGACAATCGGCACGAGCGCGAGCGCGGGGTGCAGTCCGCCGCGATAGAGGGCGAGCCAGGAGATGGTGCCCGCGAGGAGCACGTACGGCCAGAAGTTCTTCGTCGCGCGACGGCGGAGCCCCCAGGCCGCGGCGAGCGCAAGCACGCCGAGGAGAGCGAACTCCACGAGCCGCAGCTCGCCGGTTGGATAGAAGACCGCGAGGATCAACAGTCCCAGCGCGTCGTCTGCAATCGCGAGCAGCAGCAGAAACGGAATGCCCGGATGTTTCGGCCCGAGCACGATGCGCGCGACCAGGTAGCTGAACGCGATGTCGGTCGCGACGGGGATCGCCCAGCCGCGCGCGAGCGCCGGCATCTCCAGGACGGCGACGAGCGCCAGATAGACCGCCGCCGGCCCGGCCATGCCGCCGACCGCGGCGATCATCGGCAGGCCGGCGCGGCGCGGCGAATGGAGCGCGCCGCCGGGCGCGGTCGCCTCGACGACCTCTTTCGTCGCCAGGGCGAAGAAGAAGACCATCGCGATGTCGTTGACGACGAAGTGGAGGGCGTGCGCCGCGGTGTCGTAGGAGACCGGGTCGAGGTTCGCCCAGAGGAGCGCGATCGCCGCGCCAGCGACGAGCAGCCCCGAGTTGTCGACGAAACGTCTCACCATCGTCGACGGGCGACGCGTGCGTCGCCCCTACAGCTCATTGATGATGCGGTAGAGCTCTTCCGCGGAGAACGGCTTGTGCAGGACGGGACCGAGGCCGGTACGCAGCGCCGCCGGCGCCCGGTGCGCGAGGCCGGTCATGAAGACCACCTTGAGTCGCGGATGCTGTTTCTTGAGCTCCCTGGCGTAATCGACGCCCGTCTGGCCGCCAAGGATGATGTCGGCCAGCAGCACGTCGGGCGGCTTGCCGTGCTGCGCGATCACGACCGACGCATCATCGGGATCGTGGGCGGCAAGGACGGTATGGCCCTTGGAGCTCAGCAGGCGCTCGACGAGCGAGAGGATGCTCGAGTCGTCTTCGACGACGAGGATCGTCATGAGTGCCGGAGGTGGGAATCGAACCCACACGGGCGGTAAAGCCCACCGGATTTTGAGTCCAATTCCAGAGCACGAGAATAGGCGCGATCTAGCAAATTGCCAAGGTCCGCCGCACCTTTCGCTGTTGTGGAGTTGGGCGTGGTTGGGCTCCGTCCGGCTGAGCACATGACAATCAGTATGACAGTGCCAGCCGCAGGAGTCAGCCCGACTCACGGTCGCCTATACCAATGTAGCGACTCGACGATCAAACGGGATGTTGCCTAGCGCCTGCAATCACGGCATCGATGTCTGAGTCACTCGCCCCGCCGCGGCGCAACGTGTCTCTAAGTTCCTGCTCCGTGAAATAACTCGTTCGACCCATGTAACCGGGTGGGTGCGTCTGGTTGTGGTCCGGTCCTTCGACTGCAACGAACTCTTCTGGATCGGAACCTTTCACCACACCAAAGCCTACGCCTGGCGGAAATGTCATCGCGTCCCTCCACTTACGTGATGGAGTCTATGGCGCGTTGACTAACCCCTCAAGGTGTTATACGGTGTGATACATGACGCCGAGCGCGAAGAAGCAGACGGCTTTCCGCATCGACCCGGACATCATGGCCGGTCTGCAGGCGGTAAAGGAACGTGACGGGATACCGCTATCCGAGCAGGTTCGACGCGCGTTGACAGCATGGCTCGAGCAGAAAGGAGTGCTGAAGAAGAAGCCGGCGAAGAAATAGAAACGGCCCGGCCGAGCGCGCTAACGCCCGACCGAGCCTAACCACCACAACCGGAGGTATCCCGGCTGACAGCGGCTTTACTGAGTGTAGAACGCCGCAGCCGGGCTTTCCGAAACAGGAGAGCCCAATGAAAAAGAACGACCGCCGCCATTCACGGTCGGTATCCAGTCCACCAAAGACAGCCCTCAGCCCTGCGGCCGTCGCCGCGTTCAACCGTCTCGACCCGCTGCTCGCCCTGTGCGCCACGCCTGAGCAGCGC
>VFYY01000030.1 GCA_016871375.1 Acidimicrobiia bacterium | reverse complement strand
ACGCGACACCTCCGCGGCCATCGCCGGGAGCGGCGACCGGCAGCGTGAGCGCGCAGCACGAGAGAATATGACTTTCACCGCGATTACTCGGACGGACTCCTAGAACAGCTTCACCTCGACGAGCGCGCCCTTCTCCAGCGCGCTCACGTCGGCCGGGATCTCTATATATCCATCCGCCTGCGACATGCTCGTGATGTCGCCCGATGCCTTGAACGCGGGCGCCGCCTCGCCGTTGACCAGGCGCACCGTGTAGATCTGGTGCCGGCCGGGCACCGAGTTCACCCGCTGCGCCAGCGGCAGCCTCGTGGAGCGGACCTCCCGCGGCGGCAGCCGCGCCATCGTCCGCAGCGCGGGCACCACCAGCAGGTAGGCGTTGGTCAGGCATGAGGCGGGGTAGCCGGGGAGCCCGAACACCGGCTTGCCGTTCACCAGGCCGAACGCGGTGGGCTTGCCGGGCTTGAGGGCGATGCCGTGGAAGAGCACCGTGCCCTTCGCGGCGATGACGTCCAGGATGAGGTCGCGCTCGCCCACGGAGCTGCCGCCCGAGAAGACGAGCAGGTCGTCCTGCAGGCACTGGTCCACCGCGCGCGAGAGGTCGTCAAGGGTGTCGGCGGCGGTGCGGTACGGGACCGGAACGCCGCCATGCTCGGCCATCACGGCCGCCACGGTGAACCGGTTGATGTCGTAGATGTGCCCGGGCGCGAGCGGCCGGCCGGGATCGACGATTTCGTTGCCGGTGGACAGGATTGCCACGCGCGGCTTCGCATACGCCTCGACGCCCGTGATCCCGAGCGCCGCCAGCGCGCCCACGCGGCTGGCGTTCAGGACGTCGCCGGTCCGCAGCACGGTCTGGCCGGTCTTGATGTCGGCGCCCTGCCGGCCGACGTTCTGTCCCGGCTCCACGGACGCGAACAGGCGCACGGCGCCGCCGGCGCCGCCCATGGCACCCATATCGGTTTCTTCGACCATGATCACGGCGTCGGCGCCGGGCGGCATCGGCGCGCCGGTGGCGATCTCCATGCACTCGCCGCTGCCGACGCGCCTGGTCGCGACCTGGCCCGTGAACACCTTCTCCACGCAGGCCAGCTGCTTCGGCTGATCGCGCGTCGCGCCCCTGGTGTCCGCCGCGCGGACGGCATAGCCGTCCATGGCCGCCCGTGCAAAGGGCGGCACGTCCACGTCCGAGACGACATCCTGTGCCAGCACGCGGCCGCTGGCCTCGGCGAGCGGCACGCGCTCGGTGCGATCGATCGGACCGAGCGCGCCCTCGATCAGCGCCTGCGCCTGCGAGAGCGGAATCGTCTCGCCGAACGGCCGCATTTTCGTGGTCGGACTCAACAGATGAAGCTTTCTCTTCGCCTGGCTGCTGAGCGAAGTTCTACGGGCCGCGACAACGGAGCGGCCCGGCCAGTCATTCGATGCGACGTCCCGGTGAGTTTCATCTCTTGAGCTGCTGCACGACGTGGCCGAGCTCGGGAAGGATCAGCATCGTCATCGCCAGGCGGACGGCGTGCTCGGAGCCGGGGAGGACGAAGATCGCCTTGCGCCCCGCGGTGCCGGCGGTGGCGCGGCTCATCATCGCGGAGGAGCCGATTTCGCCGAAGCTGAGCATGCGGAACAGCTCGCCGAAGCCCTCGAGCCGCTTCTCGAGCAGGCCGTCGATGGCCTCGAACGTCCCGTCGCGCGAGGTGATCCCGGTGCCGCCGGTGGTGATGATGGCCTGCGTCCGCGCGTCGGCCAGTTGCTCGCGCACCCGCGCGGTCACCTGCGTGGGCTCGTCCTTGAGGATGCCCTGGCCGCTGACGGTGTGGCCGGCCGCTTCGAGCAGCTCGCGGATGGCGCGGCCGCTGGTGTCGGTCTCGGGCGTGCGCGAGTCGCTGACCGTCAGCACGTAGCAGGCGACCGATGCCGGTGCCTGCGACTTGTGCTCGGCGGTCGCGCGTGTCTCGCTCACGGGGCGATTATAGGTGGTAGGTGGTAGGTGGTAGGTCGTAGGCGTGCAGGTGATAGGGCTCAGGCCAGCGCCCACTCGCTCGACAGTAACTCTGCCTGTTGCCGGACGGTCTGCGTTGCCTTCTCCTGTTTGTCAGGCGGGTAGCCGTGCTTTCGAAGGATCCGGTTCTTCAGTTCCAGCACCGCCAGTGGTATGCCGTTCAGGAAGAGCACGACGTCGGGCCGCCGCGTATGCCTGTTTTCGACGACGGTGAACTGGTTGACGGCGAGCCAGTCGTTGCGAGCCGCAACGTCGAAGTCGAGGACGCGCGCCTGCGCGCCGCGGATGTGGCCGTCACCGCTGCGGTACTCCACGGTCACGCCGTCGACGAAGAGCCGGTGCACCGCGCGATTGCGCGCGATGAGGTCGGCGCCTTCCGGCCGCGTGAGCTTCCGGAACGCATCGTCGAGTGCTTCGGGTGGAAGGGCCGGATTGAGGCGGGAGAGTGCACTGCGAAGCCGCCCTTCGAGGACGACCTCGCCGTAGTCGCGGCGCTCGGGCGTCAGCGCGTCAGGCGCAATGTCGGGACCGTGGGCGATCCGCCAGCCGATTCCGGCGAGCCAGGCGAGCGCCGCCTCCTCGACGGTCGATTCGGCGAACGGCACTGACCACTCGCGTCCGCTCACGCGGGTGCAGCCCCGTTCATGCCACCTTCGTCACGAAATCCCGGACGGCGTACTTCGCGCCCGCATCGATGGCCGCTTCGTGAATCTGCTCGAGCGCTTCCACCACGGTCCCGTCGAAGTAGGCATGCCCGCAGTTGTCACACACCTCGGCGGGCACGTCGCGGATGACCACGGCGGCCTCGTCACGAGTCAGAGTGATGGTGGTCGTGCCAGGCCTGCGTTCGCCGACGCGACAGAACACGCACGCCGCTACCTCGACGGGGGTCATCGATGGCTATCGTGCTCGTCGGAGTGGCCGTCGAGAGATTGGCGAGCCTGAGCGAGCCGGCTTTCTGAGGCGTCGCACAATCGCGGCTGGAAGCCGTACCGCGACAAAAAGACTGGCAGGATAGATGTAGTCCTCACCGGACTCGTCGACGACGCGAATGTAACCCTCCCGCGCCGCGTCACGGTCAGGGAGGACCTGATAGACCTTGCGGGCCTCCAGGTCCTCCAGGCCACCGTCTTCGACGCACAGCGCGAATGATGCTGTTGATGGCTGCACTCTCATAGACCGTCAATCCAGGAAACGCTTGATCTTGAGTCCCCGCCTGCCCACGCCGTGTGCCTCGTACCAGTGGATGTCGGCCCGCCGCAGCGAGCCATTCGTCAATCGAACGGTAGCATCCCCTTGAGTTTCCGCCACCGTCGGCCGCCGTGACGTTTTCGCAGGTTCTTCAGGCGCCGAATGCCTCGTCCAGTAGCGATCACCTGGACGTTGGCCACGTCGCCGACGACCTCAAACATTGCCGGCGCGGACCGCGTCGCGGGACGACGACGTGCGGGACGAGGCAGTGCGGTGCGCGGTAGCCATGATCTCCCTGGCTACGAGTAACGTCTCACGCGGGCGCGGCGGCCACCAGCGCCTCCGCGTCCTTCACGCGCAACTGTCCTGAGATCAGCTTGGGCAGCAGCGCGTCGCGAAGTGCCGCAAGAGTGCGAGATTCTACTGCGCGTTTCCACACGCTTTCGAACAGCGGTGACAAACAACCGTCTATGGCCCCCGGAAACGGGTGCCCGCCATTGCCGTTGCCGTTCGCATGCGCGCGGATGAACTCAACCGACTGCACGAACATGCCCGACGAGCCGCAGCACGGGTCGTAGACCCGGCCGCGATACGGCTCCAGCATCTCGACGAGCACCTTGACGACGCACCGCGGCGTGTAGAACTCGCCGCCCTTCTTGCCTTCGGCGCTCGCGAACTGCGACAGGAAGTACTCGTAGACCCGTCCCAGGACGTCCTTCGCCCGGCCCGCCTCGTCACCGACCCTGATGTTGCTGATCAGGTCGATCAGCTGGCCGAGGCGGCCCTTGTCGAGCGCCGGACGCGCGTAATCCTTCGGCAGCACGCCCTTCAACGCGGGGTTGTCGCGCTCGATGCCGGCCATCGCATCGTCCACGAGCTGGCCGATCGTCGGTTGTCTGGCCTGGCCCTTGAGATGCGCCCAGCGCGCCTCCGGCGGCACCCAGAAGATGCTCAGCGCGCGGTACTCGTCCGGGTCCTCCGGGTCGGCGCCAGTTGATTTCTCCGCCTCCAGCCTGGCGTGCTGCTCCTCGAATGCGTCCGAGATGTACTTCAGGAAGATAAGGCCGAGAACAACGTGCTTGTACTCCGCCGCGTCCATCGATCCACGCAGCGCATCGGCCATGCGCCACAGCTCGGCCTCGTAGCCAACGGTCGCACCGGAGTCGCCGTTCTTCTTGTTGGTCTTTGCCATTCCGACGGGCGTTAGGGTACGTCAGATCATGGATAATGAGCGCCCGGTTCCACCGCTTTTGGAGGGTGTCTTCATGATTCGAGGTACCACGTTCATGCGCGCGGCGCTGGCGGCAGCCCTCATTGCCGGCGCCGCGGGCGACGCAGCCGCCCAGCTGCAGCCGCCGCAGGTGAAGGGCCTGCGCGGGATGCCGCAGTTCCCCGGACCCGACGTGCCGGCGCTCGGCGCGGGCGCGGCCTGGGACGCGAAGCCGCCCGAGGGCGTGCAGCCGCTGCCGCGCGATCTCTTCACCACCAGCGATTTCTACAAGGACAAGGACCTCTGGATGGACCAGCGGTACTGGCGGTGCAACTCGGCCCGCCAGGTCGCGGACATGCGCAGCGGCGGCGCCGGGTCGAGCACCGATGACCCGCGCATCGGCGCCAGTCCGCCGGTCTCGGCGCGCTGGGGCGACTGCAAGGTGGACTGGGCGCGCGACAACATGGTGAGCCCGTACCCGTTCAAGACCGCAAAGGAACACTACGAGGCGCTGCTGGCCGACGCGAAGCGCCGCGGCGGCCCGACGAAGCACACCTACGAGACGATGCCGAAGTGGGACGGCGCCTACGGCGAGTTCACGCCGATGGGCCGGCGCGTCTGGAACTACATGCGCGCCAGCCAGGTGCCGACGATGCTGTCGCTGCTGACGCCGACGTACCAGCAGCGGATGGTGCAGCAGCTCTATCACGAGGGCGTCAACGCGGCGCACGCGTGGTCGCAGTCCTACTGCTGGCCCGAGGGCTACATGCGGCAGTGGGCGACCGGCTACAAGTGGAGCCGCGTCCTCACGACGCCCGAGGTCGTGCTGCTCATCGGCAACGGCATGAACCGGCCCATCTACCTCAATCGCCAGTTCCCGCTCGGGAACACCGTGCGCCAGTGGTACGGCGACACGATCGGCTTCTGGGACGGCGACGCGCTGATCACGTGGACGGCGAACGTGCAGGGCTGGAACCAGCACACCGCCTGGGAGTGGAGCGACAGCCTCGAGGCCATCGAGGTCTTCACGCCCGCGAAGGACGCCTCGGGCAGGTTCCTCGGCCTCGATCACGAGACGATCGTGTACGACCCCGAGGCGCTGGTGCAGCCGGTGCGCCTGCTGTGGCACCGGAACTTCCAGCGCACGTGGAGCGACGCCGGCCGCCTGGGCATCGACCTCTGCACGCGTCCGATGTACCCGATCGACGGCATTCCGACCGCCGTGGCGCCGGGCCAGGTGATCGAGTTCGAGGTGCCCGACATGCTCGACCGCCCGTGGGCCGACATCTGGGAGAAGCACCTCGAGAAGGACATGTCCCGGCCGGTCGAGGAGCTCGACCTCGGCTTCAGATAAATACGGGTCACGGAGGAATCATTCATGTCGGTCAGGAATTTCATTGCACTCGCCGCGCTCGTGGTCCTGGCGCCCACGCTGCAGGCGCACCATTCCTATGCCGTGTACGACGGCACGCGCTACATGGTGTTCACGGGCGTGATCGTGCGCATCGTGCCCAACGCCGCGCACTTCGAGCTGCACTACGTGCCGCTCAACGAGCAGCGGGATGCGCTGGTTCGCGACAGCAAGGGACAGCCGCAGGTCTGGATCGCCCAGATGGAGAGCTCCGCCGAGGCGTTCCGCCACGGCATCACCCGCGAGAGCTTCCCGCAGGGCACCGTGTTCAGCATGGGCATGCATCCGCGGCGCGACGGCACCCTCTCGGGCGATCGCGGCGAGGCCGGCCTGTTCCAGTGTCCGAAGGGGACCAAGCCCGCTCCCGGCAAGCATTGCGATTCGGTGCCGGGCGCCAAGCGGTTCGGAGAGGCCGATCTCCCCGCCGAGGGCCCCGTCAAGAAGAAGCCGTAGTTACTTCAGGAGCTCCTCGAGCTTCTCGAAGTCCACCTCCTCGCCCGGCGGCGGCCCGGTCGCCGCCGGAGCGTATGCCACCCATCGTCCCAGGAAGATCACGCCAATCCAGATCGCCAGCGACGCGGCGGCAACGAGCCGTCCCGCCGGCGGCGCCGACTTCTGCCGGTCCCACGTGAGGACCGATCGCCGGTCCGTGATCTCGAAGAACACCATGTTCAGGCCGGCGAGCACGAGCAGCAGCATCTTCGCGCGGAAGTACCAGTTGTTGTAGTACGCCGCGGCGTTGGTGATGAACATCAAGGCACCCGTCACCGCGGCGATCGCGAACGCGATCCACGTCCACCTCAGCACCTCGTCGGCAATCAGCGAGAACGGCCGCCGCGTCCACGCCAGGCCGAGCAGCCGCAGGTCGATGACGAGGATGGTGCCGAACACGAGCGTGATGCCGATCACGTGCCCCGACTCGACGAGCGGAAACGCGACGATCGTGTTCCGGATGGACGCCGCGAGCGGCGAGGCTTCCAGCCAGGCGAGGAGCGCGGCGATATCCATCTACCCCTTGAGCGCCGCGGACCAGGATCCCCAGACGTGGTCGTAGGCGATGAGCCGGCCGAGCACGACGATGCAGAGCCAGACGAGCAGCGTGACGAACGCCAGCGCCGGCGCGCGCGGGCGGACGGCCACCGCGAAGGCGACGAGCACCATCTTCATCCAGAAGGACAGCGCGAGCAGCTCGCGCGCCGGCTCGCCGACGATCATCAGGATGCCGGTGACGAGCAAGACGATCAGCGCGCCCGTCAGCCACGGGCCGAAGCGCGCGTTCGTCTCGGCGAGCGTCTGGTCGCGGGCGGCGAGCCCGAGAATACGCAGCGTGACCATGAGCACCGAGCCCAGGACCACGCCGATGGCGACGATGTGAATGGACTGGATGGTGGGGATCACCCACTCGTTGACCTGGATGGCGGTGCTCAGCGGCGTCTGAGCCAGCCAGTCGGCGAACCGGGACACTCCCCGCATTCTGGCATAGGATCGCCGCGCAGGAGGCGCACATGCTCATCCGGATCGCCGCCGTCCTCTGTCTCGCCGTTCCCGCCGCGGCACAGACACCGACGCAGCAACAATGGGACGCCTCGAAGGAGGCACAGCAACGCGTGGCGGCGGCCTTCAAGATCGCCGGTGCCGATCTGCAGCCGCAGGCGAAGATGTTCTGCACGCCCACCGGCCCGCTGCGACTGGCGCTTGCACGGCAGGCCGCCGGCCTCCCGCCGGTGCCGAACGAGGTGATGCAGCCCGTTCGCGTCTTCGACAACATGTACTTCATCGGGATGACGTCGCAGAACGTCTGGGCGATCACCACCAGCGACGGCATCATCCTCCAGGACACGATGAACTCCGCGGAGGAAGCGCGCACCGTCATCGTCCCCGGGCTGAAGGCCGCCGGCCTCGACCCGGCGCAGATCAAGTACATCGTCATCTCGCACGGGCATCCGGGGCAGTCCGATCACACGGGCGGCGCGCTCTACCTGCAGAAGACCTACGGCGCGAAGGTCGTGATGAATCCCGCCGACAGCACGCTCGTGCTGCCGGCGCAGCGGCCGGACCGGCCGCTCGCGACGCCCGACATCGCCGCCGCCGACGGGCAGACGCTCACGCTCGGCGACACGACGGTGACGCTGGTCCACCTGCCCGGCCACACGCCGGGAACGATGGGGATGATCGTGCCGGCGAAGCTCGGCCGGGCGACGCACGGCGTGATGATTGTCGGCGCGTCGCAGATGCCGACGCGCGCGTCATTGCAGCAGTTCGAGCGCGTGTTCAACGACTACGCGAAGCCGCAGAAGGTCGAGGCGGTCGTCAATATGCACGCGATGGGGCTGCAGGACGACTTCACGCACCTGGAGGCGCTGCGCAGGAACCCGTCCGGCCCGCACCCGTATCTCTACGGACCCGAGCGGTTCGGCCGCTTCATGGACGTCATGCTCGAGTGCGGCCGCGCCCGCCTCGCGGCGATGGGGCGATGAAGGAGGCGCGATGAGGCCGATCACCCCGCACCTGTGGTTCGACAAGGAAGCGAAGGACGCCGCCGAGTGCTACTGTTCCGTGTTCCCGAACTCGAAGATCAGATGAAGAAGTTCGACCTGGCGGCGCCGCAGCCGGCCTGCGAGGGTCGTTGAGAGCGGCGCTGCTGGCGGCGGCCGCCTGTGCGCTGCTGCCGCTGCAGCCGACCGACGCCGCCGCCGCCGATCCCCGCGTCGTCGCCGTCAGCCCGGGCGCGGGCAGCGGCGCCGCGTCTGCCTTCCGGTTCTTCTACTCCGATGCCGACGGCGCCGCCGACATCAGCGCGGTGGAAGCGGTGATCGTCGGCGGCGGGCTGACGGGCGTGCACGCCTGTTTCGTTCATGCCAGCGCCGGCCAGTTCTGGCTCCGCAACGACGCCAATACCGCGTGGCTCGGCCCGGTGGCGGCAGGGACGCCGGGGCGTGTTGCCAACGGCCAATGTCTGCTCGCGGCCTCAGGTTCGTCGATGGCCGCGTCAGGCACCAGCCTGGTCGTCACGGTGGCGCTGACGTTCGCCGCCGGCTTCGCGGGCGCGAAAGACACCTACATGGAAGCCACCGACCGCGGCGGCGTCTCGTCCGGGTGGCTGCAGGCCGGCACATGGACGGTGCGCCCGATGAACCCGCAGCCCGACGTCGTCACCCCGTCGTGCGCCGATGCGTCGCGCGAAGCCGAGTACGCGATTCAGCTCACCAGCGAGCAGGCCGGCAGGGTGAGCCGGATCGTGTACTCGCCGTCGTGTTTCCCGGTCTACAGCACCTACCTGCCGCACGAGGGGCTGTTCCTCGACCGCAGGCCGCTTCCGGTCATGGGACGAGTGAGCGGACACTTCGACATCCTGATCGCCTTCACCGACACCGAGGTGAACCGCCGTGAGCTGGTGGAGAACACGTACATCGCCGCGAGCGTGAAGCAGCAGATCCAGGCGGGCCGGATCCGCGAAGGGCTCGAGGAGCTGTTCAGGTCCTATACGCCGGCGGCCGTGATGGAAGGGATCGGGCGCCGCGCCGCGGCCGCCGTCGACTTCAGCTTCACGGTCGGCATTACGCGCCTGTCCCGCTTCGAGCTCGAGTTCACCGACGACGGTCTCGGGTTCGCGCGCTACGACGCGGTGGTGCTGCTGGACGACCTAGTGACGTTTTCAGGCCTGGGTGTGCGGCGCTGGCCGGGCAACCCGCGCGGGCTGTTCTCTCCGCACGTCTTCGACGCGCGGCGCACCGGCGTCATCCTGAACATCGACCCCGGCGCGCTCTTTCCGGGACTGTTCGGCAACGAGCTGCTGCGCCGCAACATGCCGAACCTGCTCGTCGAGTACCAGATCGGCGAGCGGACGCTCGTGCGCGAGGGCACGGTCCTCTACGACCGCACGCCCGTCGTCAACCCGCGGACGGGCGAGAACATCGAGCCGCTGGCCAGGGCCACGGAAGGGAAAACGTCCATCAGCGAATATCTCAAGGGTTACGCCGACGTGGACGGCGACGGCATCGTCGATTGCCTGGATCCGGAGATCACGCCGACGGCCGACAACGTGGACGGCGACTTCATCCCGGATCGGTTCGACCCCGATCTTCGCTTCGACCACCGGCCGTATCTCTGGATGTTCGCCGCCAGGCCCTGATCGGCGGCGGCACAACGGCTCTTCGAGAGCCTCGGCTTCCGCCGCACGACGATCGAGACGACGCTGGAGTTTCAGTGAGCGCCGACGGCGGGCGGTGGTTCTCCCACCCTCCGCCGCCGACGCAGGCGCCGCCGGCTTCGCGCTAGAGCGGTTTCTGAAACGTCGTAGTGTCCGGCTTTAGCCGGACCACGTTGATCGGCACCGCCGTATGTGGTCCGGCTAACGCCGGACACTACGAAGAAGTCGAAACCGCGCTAGATAGCGTGGTCCGAAGCCGGACACTACGAAGAAGTCGAAACCGCGCTAGCGCCACCACATCTCGCGATGGACGCGCCAGCCGTTGGCATCACGCATCCACAATTGGATGTAGCGCCCCTCGGTGATGCTGCCGCTGTCGGTGACTTTGTAGTCACCCTCGAGGTGAGCCATGTCGCCGGCGAGGTAGACGTCCGTCAGCGTGAGCGCGGACGACGGCTTGGCACGCCCGAAGTCCTGGACCCAGAACGATTCGACGGCTCCCTTTCCGGTAACCGTCCCTTCCTGGACGGTGGAGAGCGCGGCATCGTCCGCGTACAGGGCGGTCAGCTTCTTCACGTCGCCGGAGTTGTAGGCGTCTGTCCACGAAGAGGTCAGGCCTTGTGCCACCTTGGCTTCCCGGTGCAGCGCCGGATCGATGCGCCACATCTCGCGCTCGACCTGCCACTGACCGGCGGTGCGCCTCCATAGCTGTTGATACTGCCCGCTGACCATTTCGACGCCTTCCTTGCCCGTGACCTGATACGCCCCTTCGACGTGCACCAGGTCGTTCTCGGCCACCGCGTCCACCGGGGTCAGCGTCGTGGTGACGCCGCCTTCGCCGAGGTCCTCCCGCCAGTACGATTCGATGGCGCTGCGGCCGACGACGGCCGGCCCGCCGGGCGGCAGCGACCTGGCATTCTCCGCGTACAGCGACGCGAGGGCGGCCGGATCGCCGCCGTTGAACGCCTTCGTCCAGGCGGCAGTCGGCTCCGCCGCATCCGCCGCTGGCGGGGAGCCTTGTCCGCATGCCGCTGCGATGAGGGCAAGAGCCAGGGCAACGATCCGTGACAGTCCGCGATATGTGCCGCGCATGTCCATGGCTGCCTCCTTGCCCGGCGTGCGCCGGTCGTCACGGCGAGTGCATGGGCTGCGCCAGGTGGTGCCGCGCGCGATGAGGCGCAGGTCAGGGCATCAGACGGCGACGGCCGTTTTCTTGCGGAGGATTTTTTCAGGGGGTCACGGAATATCCCTCACCGGCGCGCGTGCCGTTGGGGCGCTTCGACGCCGGACGGTCGCGGGACGTCTTCGAGCGCTCCCGCGGCATCCGGACCCTGTCCGACGGAGCGTTCCGCCCGCTGTCTTCAAGTGAACACTGCTTCGGTGAACACCGCTACGATGTCCCGCACTCAAATGCGTCTGTGTCGTCGTCGCTGGAGGCGATGGGCAGCATCGGTAATCGGCGCGAGTGCGGATGGGGTCCCACGAGCGCGGCCAGCCTGCGCGAGGCGCGCGCAAGATACTCGAGATGCGACGACGCCAGGAGGCCGGCCAACGGCACGGCAATCATCGCCAGGTGATCGGTGATGAACCTCTCGGCCGCGCGCGACGCCACCGCCGCGCGGGGCTCGTCCCCCTCCGCGAGCGCGTACGCCTCCTTCAGCTTCAGGTAGGCGAGAAAGCCCACCTCGATGGCGACGTGATCCGGCGGTTCCGCGAGCTCGGGCGCGTATCCAAACGCGTTGTACCGGCCCGCCAGGCTGCTCATGAGCGACCCCAGTTCCAGGGTGTCGCGATAGGTGGCTTCGCGCGGCGGCGCGGGTCCGCCCGGACCGAACACCGAGTGGTACTGCCCCTCCGTGGCGACGCCGGCCGCGGCCGCGACCGTGGCCACCAGCTCCGTGTCCGCGAGCTCGCGGGCCAGCGCCGCGATCTCCGCATGCCACCGGTCGCCGGGACACTCGAGCAGCCGGCCCAGCAGCCGCCACGTCGCGGCCTCCCGCAGCAACCCGCCGACGCGAGCGGTGCACGCGTCGCCCGCGGTCATGACGGCCCCCGCATGGCGAGACCCGCCCAGCCGCTCCGCATCTTGCGGCTGCCGGCTTCCTCGGCGGAGCCCTCCCAGACCGCGAAGGCCACCTGCGTGCGCGAGGTCGGCGACAGGCCGTCGGGCACGGGACGAACGATCACGACCAGCCATCCCGTCGGCGTGCGAACGCCGCGGCCGCGGGACACGCTGGCGGGCGCCGGACCGAGCGTGCCCGGTCCTTCGGCAATCAGATCTTCCACCGCCGACGATCTCAGGCCCCCACGCCGATTGCCCAACGCATCGGCGGGAGCGAAGCGGCGCGCCATCTTCGTCTGCGTCTCGGATCCGCGCTCGAGCGACGGCGCGTCGAACGGATAGTGGTCGATCGAGGCGTTCGGGTAGAGATCCGTGATGCTGTCGCCACGGCCGTCCACCGAGGCCTGCCAGTCCGCCCGCCAGAACGCGATCTGCACGCCGTGTCCGGCCTGGCCCATTTGTGGATCGGGCGCCGGGGCGGCGCTCTTCTGCGGCAGTTGCACCGCGCACCCGTCGGCGAACCGCCCCGGGCCGGGCCGATCGTTCAGCTCGGCGTCAGCCCACTCCAGGCGAAACGCGATCAGCGATCCGTCGGTGATGGCGCGCACGCGGACCTCGGGGGTCGACGGCTGAAGGAGCCGCGGTTCGACGACGTCCTGCACGAGCAGCCTGGCGACGTGTTCCGGGACGCTCTGCCACGCCCGATCGCCGGGGTCCTCCGGCACCGCCGCCGCGCGCACGGCCACGACCTCAGGTGTGACCGTCGCCGCGCGCTGGCACGACGCGCCGGCCGTGATGCCCAGCACCAGCACTGCACCGATGACTCTCTGCATCGTCTCCCTCGCTACGGGCAATTGGTGCGCGTGATCTGATAGAGCCGGTCGAAGGCCGGACGCACGTGGACAGGCTCGCGCATCAGGACGCGCACCAGCGGCGTGCCCCTGTCGTCGGCGCCGACGATCTCGTCGCCGCGGCGCGCCCAGCGCATCATGACCGACTCGCTCGAGCCGAACAGCGCGAGCAGCCCCGCCAGGTCGGGGTCGTTCGGGGCGTTGCGGTACGTCTCGATCGCGTCGTCCACGCCCGGCCCGAACATCTGCCGCAGGAACGCCGGCGGGACATGGACCGGCGGTATGTAGTAGACGTTGGGCTCCAGGCCGAACTGCGGGTAGAGCGGCAGCGCCACTTTTCGCACGTGCACCAGGTAGTCGATCGGGTTGTCCGGCCGCGCGGCCTCCGGCCTCGAGATGTAGCCGGCCATGCGGATCTTGCCGATGCAGTTCACGAAGCACTGCGGCTGGAGTCCCGTCTCGACCTTCGGGAAACAGGCGATGCACTTCTCGGAGGTCCCCGTCATCGGATTGAAGTAGACCTTCTTGTACGGGCACCCCTTGACGCACTCCTGGTACCCGCGGCATCGCCCCTGATCCACCAGGACGATGCCGTCCTCGGGGCGCTTGTAGATCGATCCGCGCGGACAGGAGGCGAGGCAGGCGGGATACGTGCAGTGATTGCAGATGCGCGCGAGGTAGTAGAACCAGGCCATGTGCGGCAGCGAGAACCCGGCGCCGCCGTCCACCTGTCCGGCGCAATCGTCCTCGCCGACGTTGGGATACGCGTAGTCTTCGGCCGCGGGGCGCCAGCTCAGGACGCGCGCACCCGCGGGCGCCGACTCGAAGATCGTCTCGCCCTCGTAGGTGCGGCCGTTCCAGCGGCCGCCGTTCAGCACCTCGAGCAGCTCGAGATCCCATGCCAGCGGATAGGAGCCGTACGGCTTCGTCTCGACGTTGTTCCAGAGCATGTATTCCTGCCCCTTGCCCGACGTCCACGTCGTCTTGCAGGCGAGGGTGCAGGTCTGACACGCGATGCACTTGTTGGTGTCGAACACGGCGGCGAACTGCCGCTTCGGGCGGCTCTCCGGGTACCAGTACGACATCTCGCGGCCGATCTGCCAGTTGTAGACGCGGGCCATCTCGCTACTCCTTCGTGGTGTCCCGTGATGTCCGAGCGCCGCCGAAGAATCCGCCGGCCAGATAGCGCTTCATCGCGTCGGACTCGTAGCGCGGGCGGATGCCGAGCGCCGCCGGCCGCCAGAGCGCCTGTCCCGCGATGCCGCCCGGCTCGGCGCGCGAGATCTTGACGAACGCTTCGCGCGGCGCACCCGTCGGGCAGTGGACGTCCTGCAGGAACCCCTTGCCCAGCGCCTGGCCGAAGAACTCCTTGCGCACCAGCGAATCGGTCATCCACGTCGGCTTGAGCCAGCCGCGCGTGGCCGACTGGTGCGAGCCGGACCGGAACATGGCCTGGTAGTTGGTGCGCGGGTTTCTGGCGAGGCCGTCGGCGCGGGTCTTCTGGCCGTCCACCGACCCTGGTGAGGCGCCGTACATGTTGAACCACATGCGCGTGACGCCGCGCGGCGTGCCGGGGTAGTACCGCGCGCGGCACAGCAGGCGCGCCCACGCCATGTCGCGGGCGTTCTGCTGCCAGCCGCGGAACGGCCGGTCCTCGGGGTCCGGATCGATCCAGACGTAGTCGCCGTCCTGCACGCCGAGCTCGCGCGCGTCGGTGGGGTTGATGTCGACGTATCCCTCGGTGACGAACGGCGCACGGCGGTCGTGACGGTAGATGTCGCCGAACGGGCCGAACAGCACCGCGTTCATGTCCGTGTCGATGGGCGTGGTGTGGGCGCCGTGCCGGTACTTCGGCGTATGGAAGATGAACCTGAACCCCTGCTTCATCAGCGGATGCTGCGTCCTGCTCGCCTCCGCCCACGTCAGCACGACGTTCCGCCCGCATCGGGTCTCGCACGACAGGTCGTCGCGCGACACGCCGTACGCCTCGGGGCCGGCGGGACGGATCGCCTCGTGTCTGGGCGCGATGATCACGTTCGGCTCGTAGAACGTCGAGTCGATCGGCTCGCGGTGCACCGGCAGGTTCTCGCCCGCCTCGATGAACTCGTCTTCTTCCCGGTACAGCTCGAGCCGTCCGCTCTTGGTGTACCAGGGGATCGATTCGGCCAGCTGGTCGTACCCGACGACCTTTGGCGAGGTGCGGGAGTTCATGAGCGCGGGCACCCCCTCGCGCGCCTTCGCTTCGAGGTCGGTGAATCGATAGCCCTTCGTGTTCGTCGAGGCGTCCAGGATGCGCTGCAGGTAGACGTCGGTGCGCCCGTCGCGCACGAACGCCCACATGTCGTTGAACCGCTGGTCGCCGGTCAGCTCCGCCAGCTTCGCGGCGACGAGTGCGAGCACCTCGATATCGCCCATCGTGTTGAAGATGCGCGTCATCGGCGTTCGCGGAAAGACCGCCAGGAACGGGTTGGTCACCGACGCCGTCATGTCCGGATGTTTCAGCTCCGCCCACGAGTCGACGCCGAAGACGACGTCCGCCCACTCGCACGATCCGGTCCACCACCACTCCTGCACGGCGATCATCTCGATGCGCGGCAGCGCGTTGATCACCGTGTTGTAGTGCCACTTGACGTTGCCGAGGATCGAGTTCGCATTGGCGAACCACATGGCCTTGGTCGGCGTGGGCATGTGGGTGGAGCCGGTCAGCAGCCGCTTCCCCACGCGCAGCGGGTGGTCTTCGTGGTTGTAGAAGTGGGCCGACTCGGCGCGCCAGTACTGGCGGGGCCGCGCCGGCCGCGCCGGATCGAGCTCGAGATCGAACGGGTTCTCGTTGATGTACTGCGGCGACCCGTTGAAGAGCGCCGTGCGGTAGTTGCCGGCGTACGAGCCGACGTTGCCGCCAAGGCGCCCGACGTTGCCGGTGAGCGACGCCAGCAGGAAGATGTCGCGGTCCTTGTTGTCGTTGTTGAAGAACTGATTCGGCCCCATGCCGACGGCGAAGAGCGTCGTGCCGGGCTGCCTGGCGAGATGCCTCGCCAGCCACTCCACCGCCCGCGCCGGCGCCCACGTCAGTTCTTCCGTCGTCTTCGGATCGAAGTGCGCGGCGTATTCCCTGACCAGATCGAAGACAGGCCGGCACCGCACGCGCGTGCCGTCGGCCAGCATGACCTCGACGCTCCCCTCGAGCAGGGGATCGCCCATCGGCGACGCCGCACCCACCTGATCGCGCGTGATCGCCCGCGGCCGTCCGGCTGCCCGATCCCACCACACGTAGTCGCCCCAGTCGTTCCGCAGGCCTTCGGTCACCAACTGCTGACGCTGCGCGAGCGGTGGTGGGGGCGGCTGGCCGGCCTCGAGGACACTGGTGCGCCGAAGAGCCGCGGGCGCTCCCCCGAAGACGTCCTGCGCCCGCAGATACTTCAGCGTGTCGGTCCGCACGAGGATCGGCAGATCGGTCCAGCGCTTGACGTAGTCCGCGTCGAACAACCGATCGCGCAGGATCACGTGCGCCAGGCCCAGCGCCAGCGCCGGCGTGGTGCCCGGGCGCACGACGATCACCTCGTCACCCTTGCTGGCCGTGGCGGAGTACTCGCAGGCGATGACCACGATCTTCGTGCCCTTGAGCCGTGCCTCGGTCAGCCAGTGCGCGTCCGGCATCTTGGTGCAGATCCAGTTCATGCCCCACACGACGACCGTCTTCGCGTGCTCCACGGCGTGCAGGTCGAACTCGACCGTCTGCTGGCCGGTCACCATGGTGTGGCCCGGTGGCAGATCGGTGTGCCAGGAATAGTTGTCGAAGCCGCGCGATCCCAGCGCCCGGTCGGGCGGCACCTTCCGGATGTGGGCATCGAGCAGCGCCAGCGAATTCGCCATCCGGTACAGCCCGAAGACGCGCGTCATCCCCAGCAGCGGCATCCCGCCCCGGAGCTTCAGCACCTGCGTGCCGGCCCCCTGCGTCGCCGCGATCGTCTCCTCGTCGTAGTGCTGCGCTCGCAGCCGGGCCTGTCCGGCGTCGCCCGAGTACGTCTCGGCGATGTTCTTCAACGCGCGCGCGACGATCATCGCGGCCTGGTCGTGCGGCAGCCGGATCCATTCATCGCGCGCGCGCTGGAAGTACTCGGCGGGCGGCCGCCCATCCTGCGCCCGCGGGAAGCCGGCGTCGACCCATCGTTTGAATCCGGCGCGGACCATGGTCTGATTGACCCGGCGGTCGCCGTAGAACCGGCGCGTCAGCGCGAGCCCCTTCTGGCACACGCGCGGATCCCAGCGGTGCGTCGTCCGGTTTCCGAGCAGATCCGTGGCCTGGCCGTACTTCATCGTCGGGCCGATGCGTGTGATGACGCCGTCGCGCACGTACGCGTTCAGAATGCAGTTGTGCGTGTCATTGGGCGCGCAGGTGAAGGTGTACGTGGAGTCGTAGGCCCACAGATCGCGATAGGCGCGCTCCCATTCGCGGCTCGGATAGGTGGCCAACGGGTTGGCGACCGCCTGCAGCCCCCACGCGCGGTCGGCGGACAGCGCGAAGCTCCCGAACCCGGCCGCCGTGACGAGCTCCAGGAAGTCGCGGCGCGATAGCTGTGTCATGGCGTGACTCCCCACGTGCGGATGAACGTGACGATGGACTCGATCTCCTGGCGCGAGAGCGTCGGGCGGGTGGGCGCGGGCTCGGTGAATGCCGCCATCGCGGTGCCGCGACGTCCGCGTGAGATGGTCTCGACGAAGTAGGTGTCGGTCGCGAATTGCTGCAGGACGGGGTTGTTCAGGGCCAACCCCTCGCCGCCCTCGCCCCGGGCGCCGTGGCACCCGGCGCAGATCATGGAGAACAGGCGCTCGCCCTCGGCCCGGTCGCCGTTGACCCACCGCGGCGGTTGCGGATCGACGACCGGAGCCGGCACGCCCGCCAGCGATCGCAGGTGAGACACGAGCACCGGGACGTCCTCGTCACGGAGCCCCGTCGATCCATCGCCCCATGCCCGCATGCGCCGGCCCGGACGGCCGCGGCGGATGGTCTCGGCGATGAGCGCATCCGGCGCGACGGCCAGGAAGTCCGGATTGGCCACCGAGGGGAAGGTCGGCAGCCCCGGCGAGCGGTGCCCCTGCCCGGCGCGGCCGTGGCAGCCGCTGCAGAACGCGCCGAACAGCGTCGCGCCGTCGGAGGTGAACTCGCGCTCGCCGAACCGCGCCACGCGCATGCGGTCGCGCGGCAGATACGAACCCGCGATATCGCGGCGCCGCAGCGACAGCGTGTAGAAGGTGAGTGCCTCCACTTCCGCCGCGGACACGGGCGGCGCCGGCATCAGCGATCCGGCCACGACGGCCGCGGGCGCGCGCACGTGCTCGTCGAACCAGCCGGCCAGCGTGCGCGGCCCGGAGACGGCCGCGAAGTCGGCGCGCCCCGGGTCCTTCTCGCCCGCGCGCGTGAGATCCGGGCCGTCGTCGCCACCGACGCCGCTCACTTTGTGGCAGCCGAGACAGCCCGTGGCGTGAAACACGCTCTTGGCCTCGACGAGACGCGGCGCCGCGACGCGCGTCGCCAGATAGGTCGCCAGCAGCGCGCGATCGCTCTCGGAGATGGACCCGAACGCGCTCCTCCATGGACCAGGGGCGCTGCTCTTCTTCAAGTGGCTGTCGTACCACTTCGAGTCGTATCCACCTGTCCCGACGCGCGACAGGTCCGGGCCCTGCATGCCGCCGAGGTCCGGGCGCAGCGTCCCGCCGCGGCCGTCGACGCGGTGACAACTGAGGCAATCGAGCCGGGTGAACGCGACGCGCGCGCGGCGCAGACCTTCCATCTGCGGCACGGCGATGGCGGTGTGGCACGTGCCGCACCCGGCTTCACTCATGCCGCGCGGCAGCATCGGCCCGGGCCAGAACGGCACCGTGCCATGCGCGTCCGCCTTGTCCGTCGCACGTCCCTGGCCGCCGTGACACGTCGTGCACCCGTACTCGCCGGGATCGTGAACCACCGGCGGATGTGCAGCCATGCCGGGCCCGGCGACCTCCTGATCGCCAGGCCCCATCGCGACGTGACACGACACGCAGCGATCGGCAATCCCGAGCGAGGTGTTCACGACCTGGCGGAGATGGACGGGGATCGGCGCGTCGGCCGCGTGCGCCTCGGCCTGGATGCGCCGCCACTCGCGAAAGACGTTCTCCTGGAGCGCGGCCGTCGCCAACAGGGCCAGCGCGCCGAGGCTCGAGCCGAGGAGCAGCCACTTGGTCTGCTGCACGGGGTCCTCAATGGACCGGCCAGTCGGCCGGCGACCAGTAGAACTGCCAGTTCGGTCCGCGGAAATAGGTCCCGATGACCGTCAACACCACGAACCCGCAGAGAAAGCAGGTGAACAGTCCCAGCGCCCCGGCACGCGCAGAGTTGAAGAGCCGGACCAGCCAGAGCGAGTACGCCGCATAGACGAATGTGAGCACCGTGCCGGGATTGACGGCGGTGATGACGAGCTGCGGGATGCCCGGCACCCACTCGCGCAGCCATCCAAACTGGATGGCGAACGACTCGAGGATGAGCGCCGCGGCGAACCCGACGGCGATCGAGTTGCGCACCAGCGGCCAGCCGCCCGGCCCGCCGAACCAGACGCCGGTCCCCGCCTGCTCGCGGTCGAGGAACGGGATCAGCCCCAACCCGACGAGCACGATGGTCGGGATGCCGATGCCGCCCATGAAGGCCGAGAACGCCACCAGCTCCTGCAGGCCGAGGAAATACCACGGCGCCTTGGCGGGATTCTCCGGCACGAGGGGGTTGGCCAGCTCCTTCAGCGGCGCGTCGGAGACGAGCGACAGCGCCATGCAGATGAGCAGCGTCAGCATGAGCACCGCGGCCTCGGCGTAGAACAGGTGCGGCATCGACGGGACCGTGTTCTCGGGCCCGCCTCCGACCGCGGGCGTGCGGCCGCGCACGATGGCGGCCAGGTGATAGGTCTTCGTCGGCGCCTCCGTGAAGACCGGGTAGGTCGCGGGCGGCGGATCACCGAGCCGCGCGTCCACATCGGGGGGTTTGGCCAGCCCGCCGTCCTTGCGAATCCTCCAGATGTGCACCGCCATGAGCATGCCGGCGATGAGCGGCAGCAGTATCACGTGCAGGAGGTAGAACCGGATCAGCGCTTCCTCGCCGACCGTGTCCGATCCGAGGAGCAGCAGCCGCTGCAGCCCGCCCGGATCGAACGCCTGCGTCACGCCGAGCGCGTCGGTGACTTCACGCGGCGACTGGGCGATGTTGGCGCCGATCGTGATCGCCCAGTACGCGAGCTGGTCCCACGGCAGCAGATAGCCCGTGAACGAGAGGCCCAGCGTCGTGACGAGCAGCGCCATCCCGACCAGCCAGTTGAACTCCCTCGGGGCGCGATAGGCCGCGGTATAGAAGGTGCGCGCCATGTGCAGGATGACGGCGACGACCATCACGTTGGCCGCCCAGCGGTGGAGGTTGCGCACGAACCGGCCGGTCGGGACGACGAAGTGGATGTCCTTCATCGAGTCGTAGGCGACGTCCGGGTAGGGCTTGTAATAGAACATCAGCAGGATGCCGGTCACCAGCGTGATGAGGAACGCGGCCACCGACGCGATGCCCAGGCCGGCCGTCGTCGTCCAGCGCAGGCTCCAGCGGTGCGTGCGCACGGCGTGCAGGTGCAGGAACACGTTGTTGAAGACGAACGTCGATCGCGTCCGATCGGTCGTCGGACGGCCGCCGCGAACGGCCGCCTCGCGCAGACGGCGCGGCGCCTCGCGCAGGTTGTGGGCGAACTGGCCGAGCGCAGGTGCCCCGTCGCGTCTCATGCGGTCACCTTCGTCCCCGCTGCCACCGTCGCCGCCTCGTCGACGACCACGGTGCCACCGCCCGCCTCCACCTTGATCCAGCTCAGCGGCTGCGGCGCCGGCCCGCGCACCACGGCGCCGTCGCGCGCGAAGACCGAGCCGTGGCAGGGACACTCGAACCCGTCGGGGGTCGGCTTCACGATGCAGCCGAGGTGCGTGCAGACGATCGAAATGGCGTACGTGCCCTGCGCGTCGCGAAAGATCGCCGTGGTCCGTCCCGGCGGCACGTAGGCCTCGCCGGGTGGCAGCGCCTCGGGAATCGCGACGCGGAATTTCTTCGAGGGCGAGGGAAGCACGGCGGCCCTCGGCATGCGCAGCATGCCGAGCGTGGCGAACAGCAGCGTCGTGGCCATCGTCCAGAACGACAGCAGGCCCAGGAAGTCGCGCCGCGGGACAGGCTCGGGATCGAGCCGCGAGCGGGGATGACCCGGTGTGACCGTCATGACGCGCTCCATGAAGTCGAGAAGGCGACCCGTTCCATCACGATCGCGTCTGCCGGACAGCGCATGACGCAGAGGGCGCAGCGGATGCAGCGATCCTCGTCCTTGACAATGGCGGAGTGGGCCTCGCGATCGACGCCGGGACCGAGCGTGCCCGCGATCGCCGCCTCCACGGCGTCGTCGCCGGCGAGCGCGCTCAGCGGCACGAGTGTCAGGCACTCGGTCGGACACACATCCGCGCAGCCGCCGCACAGGACGCACCGGCTGCCGTCGAACACCGGCGTGACTCCGCAGTCGAGACAGCGTGACGCTTCGCGCATCGCGCGCGCGGAGTCGTACCCGACCTCGACTTGCCCGCCAGGGTCGGACAGGCGATCGTCCGGGTGGCGCACCGGAACGGCCTGGCGGCGGATCGACTCGTACCCGCGCTCGCGGCGGTAGCCAGGCAGCGGCAGGTGCGCCGTCAGCGCCGACGCGTGCAGCGGACGCCCGGTGATGTAGGTGTACGCCGATCGCGCCGCCGCTTTTCCCGACGCCACGGCGTCGATCAGCAGGCGGGTGCCGTGTGCCAGGTCCCCGGCCACGAACACGCCGGGCGCCGTGGTGCGCAGCGTGGCGGCTTCCACCTTCGGCCAGCCCGGTCGCGCCATCTCCAGATCGGCGCCGCCGTCCTCGAGGAACGCGGTCGCCGGCGCCTGGCCCACGGCGAGCAGGACCGTGTCGCACGGCAGCGTCATCCGGTCCGTGTCGTCGAACAGAGGCGCGAACCGTCGCTGCTCGTCGTAGACGTGCAGGCAGCGTCTGAATGTCACGCCCGTGACCGCGCCGGCGTCGTCACGCGCGATGTCCAGCGGCCCCCAGCCGTTGCGGCGCTCGATCCCCTCTTCGTCCCCCTCGAGGATCTCGATCGTGTCGGCCGGCATGTCCTCGAGTCCTTCGAGTGAGACGAGCCACACCCTCCTGGTCGCGGGAAGACGGGCGGCGGTACGGGCCGTGTCGTACGCGATCTGTCGCACTACCGTCCGCGCCACGTCGTAGGCGACGTTGCCGCCGCCGATGACGACGACCTCGCGACCGATGTCGAGCGCCTCGCCGAGCGCCACGGCGCGCAGCAGGTCGACGCCGCCGTACACGCGCGGCCCACGCTCGCCCGGCAGTCCAAGCGCGCGCGACGACTTGGCGCCCACCGCCACGATGACCGCCGCGAAGTCCCGGCGCAGGTCGGCAAACGACACATCGCGGCCGACGGTGACTCCGCAGCGGATGTCCACGCCCAACGCGCGGATGACGGCCACTTCCTGCGCAATGACCTCACGCGGCAGCCGATAGGCGGGCACCCCGACGGCCAGCATGCCGGCCGGCACCGGCTCGCTCTCGAACACGACGGGCGCGAAGCCGAGCAGCGCGAGGTCGTGTGCGGCTGACAGGCCGGCGGGCCCGGCGCCGATGATCGCGACGCGCTCGCCGCCGCCCGGCGCGATCCCGGGCTGGTGCGCCGCGCGCAGTAACGCCGCCATCTCCTCAGCGCCCGCCGCCACGGCTGGAACATGGTGTCGGACGGCGGCGAGCACCTCGTCCGGCGGCCGTGTGTCGGGTCCCGCGACGTCGCAGGCGAATCTCTTGAGCGCACGAATGGCGATCGGGCGATCGTTCGCCACGAACCGGCCGTCGTCGTCGACGCGGGGCACGCGTCCCCGCCGGCACGCCGCCTCGCACGGCGCGCCGCAGATGCGGCCGCAGATGGAGGCAAATGGATTCGGGCCGCGCGCGATCAGGTACGCGTCGTCGAACCGGCCCTCGGCAATCGCGCGTACGTAGCCGCGCGCGTCGGTGTGCACCGGACAGGCACGCTGGCAGGAGATCAGTCCAGCGTGATAGCCCTCGTCAGGAACGTTCACACGCAGCCGCTGCGCTACCACCGCATCTCGCCCGACGGCGAATGCCGTGCCAGGCGCGCGGCGACGGGTACACAGGGGGAATTCGCGCGAGTAGCTTCGGGGACGTACGCCTCGATGGGGAATTCCTCACATCGATTCGGGCTCTTGCGACCCCCCGTTCAGCGGACTATTTCGCTCCCGCCGCGGGTTTTCACGCGCTCCCCGCGGCCGCGGCCGTCGCCGGTGACCGCCAACCGGGGAAACCCGCCTGCGCGCACTTGGCGCGGCACTTGCGAGATGCTCGGCCCGATTCGTTCACCCTCGGATCATCACTTCCCAGAGGAGGCATATGCCCACCTCCCAGAGCGTCCGCACCGTGTTCGGCTCCCTCGACGGCTACGTCAAGGGGAGCGTGCAAGTGATCGACGACAACCCGAAGGACTACGCGTTCTCGAACGTCTTCGACGTCGCGGCTATCCCGTGAACCGGATGTTCGCCGACGTGCCGCAGGACGAGCCGTGGATCGGCGCCGAGCCCGGTTTCGAGGGGGAGATCCACGCCTTCAACCTGTTCGCGTACCTGTCGCGCTCCGACGTCACGTGGAACCCGTCGGTCTGCTCCGTCGTCAAGGACAGCCTGCTCTGCCCGACCACCGAGGAGCACACCCTGCCCATCACGCACGGCAACGATCGCGTCGAATGGTTCATCCAGGTGAGCGACGAGATCATCTGGGCGATCGAAGACAAGGTCACCGGCAGGCCGCTGGCGCGCGTGGTGATGAAGGCCGGCGACGTCGCCGCGATGCCCGCCGACATCCGCCACCGCGGCTACTCGCCGAAGCGCTCGATGTTGATTGTGTGGGAGAACAACGATCACCAGGTGGCGCGGCTGCATCAGGAGGGCAAGATCCCGCCGTATCCTGTCGAGTTCTGAGGTTCTCTCCGCCCGAGAGGAGGATGACAATGCCGAGAACCGAGCGCGGCGTGCTGAATCACCTCATCGACACCTGCAGGGACGGCGAGCGCGGATTCCGCTACGCGGCGAACCACGTGGAGAATCCCGCGATCAAGGCGCTGTTCCTCGATATCGCGGCACAGCGGGGCCGCTTCGCCGACGACCTGACGCCGCATGCACGGCGCGGCTTGGTGGCGACGATGCGCACCAGGGGACGGCCGCCGCCGCCCTGCACCGCGGGTGGATGACGCTGATGGATGCGCTGAAAGGGCACGACGAGCAGGCCGTGCTGCACGAGACCGAACGCGGCGAGACCGTCGCCCTGCAGGCGTATCGCGACGCGCTCGATGAGCCGCTGGCGCCCATGACCCGCGATCTCATCGAGACCCAGTTGCGCGAGATCGAAGGGATCGTCGAGAGGCTGCGCACGTTCGAGACGGCGAACCGTCGTCCTCCGCTGGATCAGGGGGTCTGACTCGGGAACGGGCCGCGGCTTGGGCTGTGCGCCAATTGGCGCTATCATTGGCGACAAGATGGCCAGTGAGCTGCGCGCGGTCGTCGACGAGCTCGGAGGTGAAGCGGTCCTCGGCCGCCGGTTGGAACGTGACGCCGATCTCCAGTCCGCGATTCGCGAAGGGTTCCCACAGAAAGTCATCGGGGAGCTCCTGGAGGCTGCCGATCTCAGCATCAAGGAGCTGGCGGCAGCCCTCGATCTGTCGCCCCGCAGCCTTCAGCGCCGGCGGCGGGAGGGACGGCTTGCTCGCTATGAGTCGGATCGGATCTACCGGCTGGCGCGCATCGTCGCGCTGGCGAAGGCGTCGCTCGGAGAACGTGACGCGGCCACACGATGGCTCAAGCGGCCGAACCGCGCACTCGGCGGGAAGGCGCCGCTTGCCGTCATCGACACGGAGCTCGGAGCGCGAGCGGTCGAGAACGTGCTCGGACGCATTGCCTTCGGCGGCGTGAGTTGACCCGCGTCCATCGCATCCTCCGAAAACGCTACGCCAGACATCCTTTCGACGGCGAAGGTGCGTACCGGTATGGCGGCCGTTGGTCCAGTCCTGGCGTTCGTCTCGCCTACGCGTCGGAACATTATTCGCTGGCGATGATCGAGTATTTCGTGCATCTCGATCGTGACGATCCCCCGCCGGACCTGGTGGTCGCGACGGCGGATGTTCCCGACGATGTCTCGCGCACGAAGATCGGCCATGCGGGTCTACCGAGGACGTGGCGTGAGACGCCTGCGCCGGCGGAACTCGCCGCCATCGGCGACCGCTTCGCCCACGGCAAACGCGACGCGATTCTGATCGTGCCCTCGGCGTTGGCGCCCGATGAGTCCAACTGGCTGCTCAATCCGGACCACCCCGATTTCAAACGGATACGATTCCCACCGCCGGAACCGTTCGCGTACGATGCGAGATTCTTTGCCTGATGCCGATGGCCAACATACAGGGATCACTGCCCGCCCCACGGTACACTTGCGGGACCGTGGCGCCCAGGACACCGCTCGACGCCGCCGCAGTCCGCCGGGATTTTCCCATCCTCAGGCGCGACGTTCGCGGCCGGCCGCTCGTCTACCTCGATAACGCCGCCACCACGCAGAAACCGCAACGCGTCATCGATCGACTGGTGCGGTACTACAGCGACGAGAACGCCAACGTGCACCGCGGCGTGCACCTGCTCAGCGCCGAGGCGACCGACGCCTGCGACGCGGCCAGGGAGCGCGTGCGCCAGTTCCTCAACGCCGCCGACGCGCGGGAGATCGTCTGGGTGCGCGGCACGACCGAGGCGATCAACCTGGTGGCGGAGACCTGGGGGCGCGCACGCGTCGGCGCCGGCGACGAGATCGTCGTCTCCGAGATGGAGCACCACTCGAACATCCTGCCGTGGCAGGCGCTCTGTGAGGAGAAGGGCGCTCGCCTGCGTGTGGTGCCCGTCACCGACACGGGCGAGCTTCGGCTCGACGCCTGCACGGAGCTGCTCGGCTCGCGTACGCGGCTGGTGGCGGTCCCTCACGTGTCGAACGCGCTCGGCACGATCAATCCCGTGGAGGAGCTCGTCCGTCTGGCGCACGAGCGAAGTATTCCCGTGCTCCTCGACGGTGCGCAGGCCGTGGCCCACATGCCGGTGGACCTTCAGGCGATCGGGTGCGATTTCTACGCCTTCTCCGCGCACAAGGTCTTCGGCCCCACCGGCATCGGCGTGTTGTACGCCCGCGCGTCGCTCCTCGACGAGATGCGCCCCTACCAGCGGGGCGGCGGCACTATCCGTTCGGTCAGCTTCGAGGAGACCCTCTACGCCGACGCGCCCGGCAGGTTCGAGGCGGGCACGCCGCACATCGCCGGCATCGTCGGCCTGGCGGCGGCGATCGAGTACCTGACAGATCTCGGTATCGCGCAGGTGGCCGCATACGAACAGGAACTGCTCGCCGCCGCCACCGCGGCGCTGTCCGAGGTTCCGGGCTTGCGGCTGATCGGCACGGCCCCGCACAAGGCCGGGATTCTCTCGTTCGCGATTGACGACATCCATCCGCACGACGTGGGCACGATTCTGGACCGCAGCGGTGTTGCCATCCGCGCCGGCCACCACTGCTGCCAGCCCCTGATGGCGCGGTTCGGCGTGCCCGCGACCGCGCGGGCGTCGCTCGCGTGCTACAACACGCGCGAAGACGTGCAGGCGCTGGCGGCGGCGCTGCGCACGGTCAGGACGGTATTCGCGTGACGACCGGGCTGGACGATCTGTATCAGGAGGTGATCCTCGACCACAACCGCCACCCGAGGAACTTCCGTGCGCTCGAAGGGGCGGCGAGCGGTGAGGCATTCAACCGCATGTGTGGGGATCGCGTGACCGCGTACGTGCGCGTGGACGCCGGCGTGATCGCGGACGTCGGCTTCCAGGGCAGCGGCTGCGCGATCTCGCGGGCGTCGGCGTCGCTGATGACCGAGGCGGTGCGGGCGAAGACCGTCGCCGACGCTGCCGCACTGATCGAACGGCTGCATCAGGCGCTGCTCTCGCCGCCGGGCAGCACCGTCGATCAGCTCGGTACACTGGCGCCCCTTGCCGGCGTCCGCCAGTTCCCGATCCGCATCAAGTGCGCCTTGCTCGCCTGGGACGCGCTTCGGGCGGCGCTTGCGGGTCAGCTCACGAGCCGATAGGCCCACTCCGACATGATCATGTAGTTGCCGCTGATCAGCAGGATGCCGAAGCCTGCCATCAGCACCGCGCTGGCAAGCCCCATCCACGGCACCGCGGTCTCGAGCTTCATGAGCACCGGGAGCGCCCGCGCCATCGCGATGGCCGCAATCACGAGCGGAATCCCCATGCCGAGCGAGAACAGGAAGAGCACCATCGCGCCGTAGAGCGCCGACTGCGCCAGCCCGATGTAGACCACCATGCCCACGACCAGCGCCGACCCGAAGCAGGTCATGCAGCCGGTGGCGAACGCGAGGCCGGCCACCATCATCTCCGTCCGACTGGCCGGCTTCTTCGAGTTGGCCATGCTGGAGAGAATCGGCATCCGGCACACGAGCGGCGCGCGCACCTTGGCCGCGACGCGGAGCGCGAGCCCGATGACCACCACACCCGCGGCGACTCCGATATAGCGCTGCCACGCCTCGAACTGCGCCGTGTCGCCGAACCGCTGCGCCGCATAGCCGATCACGGCGCCCGTCGCGGTATACACGAGCGTGAAGCCGAGGATGAAGAAGAACGCGGCGCGCAGCACCTGCGTGCGGCGGGCCGCCGGCGAGGAGCCGTCGTCCTGCATCGCCACGCCCGCCAGCGCGGGAATGAAGTACACCGTCAGCTGGAACAGGCACGGCCACATCGCGGCCACCATGCCGCCGAGCAGCGCGAGGATCAACGCCCAGCTCTCGCCGAACCCGGTCGGCGCGACGCCGCTCGCCGCGACCGCGGGCAGCATCAGCGGCAGGTGCCACGTCGCCTGCTGCCCCGACGCCAGCCGCAGCGTCATCACCTGGTGGCCGCTCGCGAAGCTCTCGTCACGCGCGAATCGGTACGACGTAATCCTGTGGTGCACGGAGTCGGTCACCACCTTCGAGTTCACCAGGGAAACGGGAGCGCCGCTGACGAGCAGCTCCGGAGCCGGTGGCCGCTCCGGCAGGTTGGCCGTGTGCAGCTGCTCCGTCAGCAGGATGGCGACGTGCTGTTCGTCCTGCGGCGCGTATGTCGCCTCCATGTGCACGCCCGACGCGCCGGCGTAGTCGACATCTCCGAGATTCCTCGTCAGCGCCGCGCGGAGCGGGCCGGTCGCCGCGGAGAGCGGCGCGGCTTCCGGCGCCGGGTTCGCGAAGACGGTCAGACTGCCGACGTGCTCCGGGTGAAGATCGCACTGGACGACGAACGAGCCCGTCTCCGTGGCGGTGAAGAGCACCATGTCGATGTTGCCCGCGGCCGAGACGTAGCCATGGACCTCGCGTCCGGTCGGCGTGATGCCCGAGGGTGACGCCGCGCGCGCGCGAACCAGCTGCCGGTTGTGGTGGTCGTGGCCCGGCTCGGCGAGGCTGGCGTCCACGGTGCCGCCGCCGCGCTGGACCCACGCGATCTCGTCCGGCGTCAGGCCGACCACCCGGTAGTGATGTTCGCCGGTGGTCCGGTTGCGCAGCATGAGTTGCACGGGCTGCCCCGACGGCACGAACACGGCGGCGGGCTCGATGCCGGCGGCCGTCAGCGACACGTTGACCGTGAGGTAATTCGAAGGGGCCTGGAGTGCCTGGTGTGCCTGAGGTGCCGAGGGTGCGACATGGGCGGCGCCGTGCCCTTCATGCTGCGCCGCAAGCGCGGCGCCGCACACGAGTACCGCCACCACTGTCGCAATCGACCACCGCGAGATCGGGCTCATGGCGCCTTGTTGAGCTCGGCGAGGTGCGCGACGATGGCCGCGATCTCCGCGTCCGAGAGCTTGAAGCGGCTCATCGCGACCACGCCCACGAGCGCGGCCCGCACCCGGTCTTCCGTCGCGCCGCGAATGTCGGGCGCGCTCAACTGCGCGCCGCCCCGCGCGTTCACGCCGTGGCACATGGCGCACCCGGTGCCGCCGGCGGCCTTTTCGAACAGTTCGCGGCCGGACACCGCACCAGCAGCCGGTGCCGCAGTCGCCGCAGCCGCGACGCGCCCGCGGCCTGCGCCCCTGCCACCGCCCGGCGCG
>VFYY01000029.1 GCA_016871375.1 Acidimicrobiia bacterium | reverse complement strand
CTGGCCGGGCTCGGCACCGCGACAGGCACCGGCGGCCTCTTCGCCGCCGACCAGGGAGACGCGGCGCCGCGCATCCATCCGTTCATCGAGCTGTCGAAACTCGTCGCCGCGCTGCTCATCGGCGCCCTCGTGACGTGGGTGCATCGACCCGCATCGCACGAGCGCCCCGTGGCGCGCTCGATGGCGCACGCGCAGATGCTGCTCTGCATGGCCGGCGCGCTGATGATGATCGTCATCGGCAACTCGCTCGCGCGCGCCTTCGGCGTCGTCGGCGCCGCCAGCATCATCCGGTTCAGGACGCCGGTGGACGACCCGAAGGACGTCACCATTCTCTTCATCCTCATGGGGCTCGGGATGGCGTCGGGCCTCGGCGCGTTTGCGGTGGCGGGGCTGGGGACGGCGTTCCTCTGCGTGGCCCTGCTGGCGCTCGACCAGTTCAACGAGCCGGAAGCGCGCCTGATGGCGGTCGAGATCGCCACCGAGACGCGCGAGTTCCCCTCCAAGCAGGTCGAGGAAGTCTTCGCCCGCAACCAGATCGTGTTCGAGCCGCGCGAGATCAGCCAGGGCAAGAAGTTCGCCGTCCTGTACCACACGTGGCTGGACCAGGGCGCCACGATCGACGACCTGAGCGCGCAGCTCCGCGGCATCCCCGGGATCACCGGCGTGGGCTGGGAGCAGCCGAGGCGCGGATGAGCGCGGCACGCGCCGGTACGTGGACCGAGCGGGTCGTCACGGCGCCGGCCGAGCGGCGCGCGGCCATCGTCAGCGTCATCCGGCGCGCGCGGCGGCGCATCACGCTCTCCCTCTTCCGCTGCACCGACGACGGGATCGTGGGCGAGCTGGCCAGCGCGGTCGATCGCGGCGTGCAGGTGGACGTGCTGGTGACGGCGCGCGCCAAGGGCAGGAAGAAACTGAAGCGGCTGTGGAACGTGCTCGAAACCACGGGCGTGACCCTCCATCCCTATTCCGATCCCGTGGTGAAGTACCACGCCAAGTACCTGGTCGCCGACGATGGGCCGGCGATCGTGGCGTCGTTGAACTTCACGGGCAGGTGCTTCCGGAGCACCGTGGACGCGCTCGTGGTCACGCGGGATCCGGCGGTCGTCGACGGCCTGCTGCGCCTGCACGACGCCGATCGCGAGGGACGGTCGCTGCCCAAGGGCCTCCCCGACCGCCTGATCGTCGGCCCCGAGCGGGCACGCCAGCAGTTCACCTCGCTCATCAACCGCGCCCGCACGAGCATCCGGCTGATCGATCCGAAGGCGTCGGATCCGGTCCTGACGAAGCTGCTCGAGACGCGGCGGCAGGAAGGCGTCGACGTCGAGGTGCACGGGCAGAAGTCGGTCGGCGGCCTGCGCTCGCACGGCAAGCTGATGCTCGTCGACGATCGCATCGCCGTCGTCGGCAGCCTGGCGCTGGCGGCGATGAGCCTGGACTTCCGGCGCGAGGTGGCGCTGACCGTCACCCGGAAGTCGGCCGTCGCGACCATCGCGCAGCTGTTCGAGTCCGCCGGCGCGGCCCTGAAGAAGGGCGTCGCTGCCGCGGCGGTGGCGCTGGCGATCGCCGCGCCGGCGCGGGCGCAGGCGCCCGACCCGCCGGCGCCGCGGCCCCTCCGCTTCGTGTGGAACGACCGCCCGTCGGTGCGCGCCGGCTCGTGGCTGCGCGTGGATTTCATCGGGAAGTTCCAGTGGGACACGCGGCAGCCGGGGGACGAACCCGTCGAGTTCGACCCGACGGAGATTCAGCGCGCGCGCGTCGGCGTGGACGGCGAGCTGTTCGACCACTTCCAGTTCAACATCGAGTACGAGCTGACCGAGCGCGAGGTCGAGGCCAGGCGGTTGAATGAGACCTGGAAGGACGCCTGGGTCGACGTCAACTACACCGACGTCGCGCAGGTGCGGCTCGGCCGGTTCAAGGTCCCCTTCAGCCGCGAGCAGCTCACCAGCGTGGCGAGCCTCGATTTCGTCTATCGCTCCCTTGGCGCGTCGCAGCTCGCACCGGCGCGGGATGTCGGCGTCATGGTGCACGGCGACGTGGGCAACCGGGTGAGCTACTGGACCGGCGTGTTCCGGCAGGACGGCGACAACGCGCGGTCGGAGCGCATCCTCGGCGCGGACGAGACCGGCGCCGCGCGCGTGGTCGTGACGCCGTTCCGCGTCCAGGGAGAAAGCCTGCTCGACCAGCTGGAACTCGGCGTCTCGGGGACGCTCAGCCGGCTGGCGAACGCATCGGAGCTGCCGAACGGGCTGCGCGGCCGCTCGCTGATGTCACGCTACGTCTTCTTCGAGCCGGTGTTCGTCAAGGGCACGCGGCAGCGGCTGGGCGTTGACGCCGAGTGGCGATGGGAGGCGTTCGGCGCCCGCGCCGAGTTCATGGACGTGCGCGACACGCGGGAGGGCCAGGGGTTCTTCGACAACGACCTGCCGACCGCGCGCGCCCGCGCGTGGTACGTCTCGGGCGCGTGGGTGCTGACCGGCGAGGAGAAGAACTGGCCCGTGAACCCGCGCGGCGAGCTGGGCCGCGGCGGCGCCGGGGCCGTGGAGCTCGTCGCGCGCTACGAGCGCCTGCGCTTCGACGGGCCCGGCGGCGACGACGAGGCGTTCCGCCACCCGCGCGCGGAGACGATCCTGCCGAGCGGCGACGGGATCGCGACGGTCGGCGTGAACTGGTACGCCAACCGGTGGGTCAAGCTGCAGCTCCAGGGCGCGCGCGAGCAGTTCGACGATCCCGAGCGCCACCCGCGGACCGACGCGCGGGCGTTCTGGAACGCGGTCTTCAGGGTGCAATGCGCGCTGTGATGCAGACCGACGGGCGACGCATGCGTCGCCCCTACCACGTCGTCGCCGCGCTCGTCCTCATGCTCGTGACGGGCCTCCCCGCGCAGACCGCGGACGAGGCGGCGCCGTTCTTCGACGACAGCCAGCTCGAGGACATTCACCTCCTGATCAACAGCCGCGACTGGGAGACGCTGAAGGCGACCTTCCGCAGCAACACCTACTACCCCGCCGACTTCCGCTGGCGCGGTACTACCGTGCGGAACGTCGGCATCCGGTCGCGCGGCAACGGCAGCCGCAGCGGCACCAAGCCGGGGCTGCGCATCGACTTCGACCGCTATTCCACGCGGCAGAAGTTCCTCGGGCTCAAGTCGGTCGTCATCCGCAACAACACGCAGGACGCCTCGCACCTGCACGAGCGGCTCAGCATGTCGCTCTACCGCTACATGGGCCTGGCGGCGCCGCGCGAGCTGCACGTGCGCTTCTTCGTCAACAACGCGTACGCCGGGCTGTACACGCTCGTCGAGGCCGTGGACAAGGATTTCCTGCGGCGCGTCTACGGCGAGAACGACGGGTATCTCTACGACTACGACTACGACCCGGCCGCGCCGCCGTACTACTTCCAGTACCTGGGCCCGGACCCGGGACTGTACGTGCCGAAGCCGTTCAACCCCGAGACCAACGAAACCAACCCGCGCCCCGACGTCATCGAGCGCTTCGTGAACACGATCAACTCGGCGAGCGCCGCGACCTTCAGGACCGAGATCGAGGAGTTCCTCGACGTGCGCACGTTCCTGCGCTACGTGGCCATCGAGGCGTTCCTGGCCGAGACCGACGGCTTCCTCGGCGACTGGGGCGCCAACAACTTCTACCTCTACCGGCCGCAGCACCAGAACCGCTTCACGATCATCCCGTGGGACAAGAGCCACGCGTTCGCGGCGGCGCCCACGCTGTCGGTCTGGCACAACATCACCGACGTCCCGGCCGAGAACCGCAACCGGCTCATGACGCGCCTGCTCGATCAGCCGGACCTGCGGACGATGTACCTGGATTTCCTCGAGGAGACCGCGCGCGCGGCGACCGGATGGCTGGAGCGCGAGCTCGATCGGCAGCTCGCGCAGATTCGGGACGCGGCGCTCGCGGACACGCTGAGTCCGTTCACGCAGGCGGAGTTCCTGGAGGGAGTGGACGCGATCCGGACCTTCGCGCGGCAGCGGCCGGGGATCGTGCTGGCGGAGGTCGCGGCTACGCGCGCGCGCGCGTTGCCTTGAGGCGGGCGCGCATCCGCGTCAGCAGCGCCTCGCGCGCCTCGCGCGTGGACAGCCCTGCCGCCCGCCGGCAGGTGAACTCGAGCATGCCCGTCTCGCTCCTGGCGGTGCGGGCCGTCTCGACGTAGCGGCGCTCCGACGGCGCGGGGGCGAAGTCGAACATCGCCCGCAGCCAGCTCTCGTCCACGCCCGCGGCGCGGCCGAGCGCCACGGCCGTATCCACGTACGGGGCGGCGATGACCGTGCGGCCTTCCGCCAGCGCCGGGCCGATTTCCCAGCGCAGCCGGAACGACAGATCCGCGGCGTAGAGCAGCAACAGCGTGCGGACCGACGGCTGCTCCGCGTCGGACGGCGCGGCCTCCACGTCGCCGAAGATCCCCGAGGCATCCCACCAGCTGACGCCCGCGCGGACCTTCCGGTCCGCGCTGGCCAGGCGCTTCGCCGCCTGCCGGATGGCCGCCGCGCTGATGCCGTCCACCGACACGAGCTTCCCTCTGCCCGTCGGCCGCGGCGTGCGCCGGCGCTCCGCGGGAGCACGGGCCGCCTTCGTCACGCCTGATGGTTTCGCAGCGCGAGCCATTCCGTTACCGCGTCGAGGTTCCAGTCCGACCACGGACGCCGCTCCCCGTCGCGGAAGAGGCGGCGGATCTGCTGATGCTGTTCGACGATGGTCTGCTCCGCGTCCACGGACGTGAAATTGAAGACGCTGGCGAGCGACTCGTACTCCCGGATTACCCGCGTGATGAACTTCAGGTAGCTCTGGGTGGGATCCTCCACGCCGGTGACGTCCTGCCCCGCCTCGTAGAAATTCGGCACGCGGTCGGCCGCCACACGGTCGCTCGACGTCGTCGGCGACACGGAGAAGTACAGCACGAGATCCGGGAAGAGCAGCGGTTGGTACAGCTTCATCACCCAGTCGAAATCCAGCCCCCGCGCGCAGTCGCGCGCCAGCCCCGTGAAGAGGAAGCGGTCGGCGATGACGAGCTTCCCGTTCCACAGCGCGGGCAGCACCTCGTGCTCCACCCGGTGGCGGAAATCGGCCGCGTGCAGCAGCGAGAACTCCAGCGGGCTCAGGGCGCGAATGGCCTTGCGGCTCTTGATGACCGGCTTGATCAGCGCAGAGGAGTTCCACTTCGTGGTGACGACCGTGTAGCCCTCGGACTTGAGCCACGTCTTGAGCAGCTTGCGCTGGGTGGTCTTGCCGGAGCCGTCGGGCCCCTCGAAGGCGATGAGCAGCCCCCGGCGCCGCGAGGGCTCCGAGAAGCGTTGACGGGCGCGTTTTCGCAGCTGATTGAGAGACAGCATCCCCGGGGGCTCGGAATGATACTGCACTTGGGGTAGTGTGTTCACGGTGGCAACCAGAACGTGGACGATCGCGGTCGTCGTGTGCCTCCTGGCGGCGCCGGCGGCCGGCCAGGGGCTGACCGCCACGATCGAGGGGCGCGTGACCGACGAGACCAGCTCGCCGGTGCCCGGCGTCGACATCACCGCGCGGAATCCGGCCACCGGCTTCGAGCGCCGGACCGCCACCGGCGAGGACGGCCGGTTCGCCCTCGTGAGCGTCCCGATCGACGGCCTGTACGACGTCCGGGCCGAGCGCGCCGGCTTCGCCGTGGCCGTCCGGGAGCGGATCGAGCTCCGCCCGGAGCAGGTGTTCGTCCTCGACTTCACGCTGCGCCTGGCGGCGCAGGATGCGGTGGCCGTGATCGTGCGCGAGGCGCCGCTCGAACGGGCGGCCGCGACCCTGCAGCAGACGGTCGGCGAGGAGCTGATCCGCGCCCTGCCGGTGCCGCGGCGGGGATTTCTCCCGCTCGCCTCGCTCGCGGCGGGCTTCACCGGCTATGCCGACTTCCCGAACCCGCACGGCCAGATGTTCTGGACGAACAACGTGCTCGTGGACGGCGCCAGCCATTACTCCAAGTGGCGCAGCACGGCGCGGAGCTTCTCCTCGGGCGTCCCGCTCGAAGCCGTCCGTCAGGTCCACGTGCTCACCGGACTCTTCTCGGCGGAGTTCGGCGAGGGCCTGGCGTCGGTGACGACCATCGCGACGCGCGGCGGCACGAACGAATGGCACGGCAGCGCGCTCGTCTTTGGCCGCCACGCGGCGCTCGACTCGGCGCCGGCGTTCGCCGCGCGGAAGCCGGCCGGCAACGGCCAGCAGTACGGCGCCTCCGTCGGAGGCCCGATCGTGGCGGACCGCACGCACGTGTTCGGCAGCTACGAGGGGCGGCGCGCGCACGACCACAACTTCGTGGCGTCGCCGGCCGCTCCGCTCGCGGAAGTGCCCGACCACCAGGACGAGCACCTGGCGTTCGCGCGGGTCGATCACCAGGTGGCAGGCCAGCTGCTCATGGCGCGGTACACCGGCGAGCGCTTCCGCTGGCACCACGAGCCCGGCGGCATCGTCCTCGCGGGCAGCGGGACCCGGTATTCCACCGACGCGCACTCGCTGCTGGCGACGGCCGGCCTGGCGCTGTCGCCGCGCACGCTGCACGAGCCGCGCGTCCAGTTCTCTCGCTACGCGCATCGCCGCAGGGACCTCCAGCCGGCGCTGTTCGTGTCGCAGTCGGGCTATGCCGTCGCCGGCGGATCGATCGGGCCGGCGGGGTTCGATGCGGACCCCGAAGACACCTGGGAAGGCAGCGACACGCTGTCGTACAGCGGCGGCGCGATCAGCCTGCGAGCCGGTGGCGGCCTCAAGCACGTCCGCGCCCGCAGCACCAGCCTTCCGTTCGGCCACGGCGGCTATTTCTTCGCCGGGCCGTCGCCGGAGCCGTATCTCTTCGTCCAGGGTCTCGCGCCGACGCCGGGGGCGATCGTCGCGGAGCCGCGGACGCTGTCGGCGTTCGGCTTCGTGCAGTCGGACTGGGCGCTCGGGCGGGTGCGGCTCAACCTCGGCGCGCGGTACGACGTCGAGCGCGTGTCGCATGTCGCCGGCTTCGACATGCCGGTGGACCGCAACAACCTCCAGCCGCGCGCGAGCGCGGCCTGGGACCTCGGCGGCGGCGGGCGCACGGTGGTGCGCGGCGGCATCGGCGTGTATACGCAGCAGCACCTCCTCTTCCCGATCAACCGGGTGCAGCTCGAGGGAGCGAATGGAGCGCTCTCGCTGTCGCTGACGCCGTCGTCGCCGCTCTTTCCACGATTTCCTGCGGCGTTCACCGACGTGCCCGCGGTGTCGCCGCCCCGTGACATTCACACCGTGGCTGCGGACTTCCGGAATCCCTCGGCGCTGCAGTCGGCCATCGGCGTGCAGCGGGCGTTCGCCGGTGGGGTCGTCACAGCGGACTACGTCTACCTGCACGGTCGGGATCTGATCAGCATCATCGACGTCAACGCACCGGCATCGCTGGTCAAGCCGGCCACGCGGTCGGTTGCGCAGGCCGATGCGACGCGGCCGATCGTCCCGCTTCCCGGCACCGTCCGGAAGGTCATCAGGCTCGGCAACGAAGGCGAGAGCTGGTATCACGCGCTCGAGCTGAAGTTCGAGCGGACGCGCGGGCCGCTGCACATCCTGGCCTCGTATACGCGCGCGCGCGCGGCAGACCTGCTGAACTACGAGCTGCCGGAAGACAGCGGCAACCTGCAGGCGGAAAAGGGGCGAGCCGCCGCGGATGTTCCGCACGCGGTCGCGGCGGCTGTCGACTGGATCCTGCCTGGGGAGCGGGCGTTGACGCGCGGCTGGTCGCTCGCGGGCGTGGGACTTTACCGGAGCAGCCGGCCCTACACCGTCACCTGGGGAGACGACCGGACCGGGACGACGCAGAACGATGCCCGCCCGGGCGCACGGAACACGGCCAGGACCGGACCCTACCGCTCGATCGATCTGGCCCTGACGCGGCGCTTCTCCCGCGAGGGGATGACGATCGACGCCCGCGTGCAGGCGTTCAACGTCCTGAACGCGATCAATTACGACCAGTACGTCGGCCAGCTGCTGTCGCCGCTGTTCGCCCGGCCGGTATCCGCTTTCCCTCCGCGGCGGATCGAGCTCGCCGCGATCGTGAGATTCTGAGTGCTGCGACGGGCGGCCTTGCTGCTGGCCGTGCTGGCCTGCGTCTCGTGCGGCGGATCGCCGAGCGGTCCGACGGACGTGCCGCCCGGCCCCGTGGTGCCCCCGGGGCCGGTACCGCAGCCCCAGCCGCCCCCGCCGGGCGCACCCCAGGTCTTCGTCGGCGCCGGAGACATCGCCCAGTGCGACACCAACTCCCAGGCGACGGCGCGGCTCCTCGACACCATCGGCGGCACCGTCTTCACGCTTGGCGACAATGCCTACCCGCACGGCAGCCGCGAGGACTTCCGCAACTGCTATGAGCCGACGTGGGGGCGGCACCGGGGGCGCACGCGTCCGTCACCCGGCAACCACGAGTACGAGACGCCCGGGGCCGGGCCGTATTACGAGTACTTCGGCCCCAACGCCGGTCCCGCCGGTCTCGGCTACTACAGCTTCGACCTCGGCTCGTGGCACGCGATCTCGCTGAACAGCAACGTCCCGATGGGCCCCGGCTCCGCCCAGGCGGCCTGGCTGCGCGCCGACCTTGCCGAGCACGCCGGGTTTCAGTGCGTCGTGGCCTACTGGCATCACCCGCTGTACTCGTCCGGGCCGAACGGCGACACGCCGGCCGTCCGCGACCTGTGGCGCATCCTGTACGACGCGAACGCCGATCTCGTGCTCAGCGCGCACGATCACCTCTATGAGCGCTTCGCCCGTCAGGACCCGGATGGGCAGCCCGATCCGGCGCGAGGCATGCGCCAGTTCACGGTGGGAAGCGGAGGGGCCGCGCTGTACCAGTTCCTCGCGCCCAGGCCGAACAGCGAGGTCCGCATCAGCGCGTTCGGCGTGCTGCGGCTGACGCTTGCGCCGGGCACCTACGAGTGGGAGTTCGTGTCGGTGTCCGGCCCGGGCGACAGCGGGTCGGGTGCGTGCCGGTGAGGCGGGCCGTACAGGCCCGCCCTACGTGTCGATCTGCGCGCGCTGCAGGCGTCCGCTGAAGTCCAGGTAGATCGACTTCCACTCCGAGAACACGTCGAGCGCGGCGGTGCCGGCCTCCCGGTGGCCGTTGCCCGTCGTCTTCGTGCCGCCGAACGGCAGGTGCACCTCCGCCCCGATGGTGGGCGCGTTCACGTAGAAGATCCCGGTGTAGAGATCGCGCATCGCGGTGAACGCCTTGTTGATGTCGCGGGTGTAGATCGACGCCGACAGCCCGTACGGCACGTCGTTGCCGATGGCGATCGCCTCGTCCAGCGAGCGGCAGCGGATGACGGAGACGACCGGACCGAAGATCTCCTCCTGCGCGATCCGCATCCGCGGATGCACGTCGCCGAAGATCGTCGGCTCGTGGAACCACCCGCGGGCCCACGCGCCCGTCGTCAACGCGCGGCCGCCGGTCACGAGCGTGGCGCCTTCGTGCGTCCCGATGCGCACGTACTCCTGGACGGTGTTGCGCTGCGCCTCGCTCACCGACGGGCCCATGTCCACGCCGCTCTCGGCCCCGTTGCCGACGCGAAGGCTGCGCACACGCGCGCTGAACGCCTCCAGGAACGCGTCGTAGATCCGCTCGTGGACGACGACGCGGCTGGCCGCCGTGCAGCGCTGCCCGCTGGTGCCGAAGCCGCCCCACACGCAGCCGTCCACGGCCAGGTCGAGGTCCGCGTCCTCCATGAGCATGATGACGTTCTTGCCGCCCATCTCGAGGTGGACCTTCTTGCAGCCGCTGGCGGCGTTCTGGTTCACCGTGCGGCCCACCGACGTCGAGCCCGTGAACGACACGACGCGCACCTCGTCGTGTGTCGAGAGCCGTGTGCCGACGTCGGGTCCGCCGGTGACGAGATTGACCACACCGGGCGGCACACCGGCTTCCTCCAGCACCTTGACGAAGTTCACGGCGGAGAGCGGCGTCAACGTGGCCGGCTTGAAGACGACCGTGTTGCCGCAGACGAGCGCGGGGACGATCTTCCACGACGGGATCGCCATCGGGAAGTTCCACGGCGTGATCACCGAGCAGACGCCGAGCGGCTGACGGACGGACATCGCGAACTTGTCCCGCAGCTCGGACGGCACGGTCTGCCCGTACTGGCGGCGTCCCTCGCCGGCCATGAAATACGTCATGTCGACGGCTTCCTGGACGTCGCCACGCGTCTCCTCGAGCACCTTGCCCATCTCGCGCGTCATGTCGCGCGCGAACGCCTCCTTCCGCTGCTCGATGATCTGCGCCGCGCGGAAGAGGACCTCCGCGCGCTTCGGCGCGGGGACCAGCCGCCACGACCGGTAGGCGCGCGCGGCCGCGGCCAGCGCCTCTTCCGCGTCCGCAGGCGACGACTGCTGGAACACGCCAATCAGGTCGTCCCGATCGGCCGGGTTGCGGTTTTCGAACACAGTGCCGGAACGCGACAGTGTCCATTTGCCGTCAATGAAATTGTGGTACGTGCTCACGGTTCTTGCTCTCAGTCTAATTGCCTGCACTCCAGTCAAGTGCGGCAAACAAACGGGTTAGGCACGGCTGGGTAGCGTCCCCGCCTCCAAAAGGAGAGGACATCGGGACGAAAGTCCGGCGACACCCGTCAAAGATCACAGGTATTTCGCGTGGCACGGATCCTGAATCCAGTCCAGGACAGAAGGTGGGTAACCAGATGACGACGGTCCAGAAAGTGGTCGTGGTGAACGGCAACACCGAGGTCCTCGGGATGCTCGAGGCGGTCCTTGATGCCGGCCGCTACGACATGGTCTTCGTCGAGTCGAGCGACCACGCCTATTCCCAGATCAAGAAGGTCGTCCCGAACCTGGTGATCCTCTGCGCGCGCATCGACGACGTCGCCGCGTTCCAGCTGCTCTCCATGCTGAAGCTCGATGCGGCCACCCGCGACATCCCGGTGCTCACCTGCACCACCGAGTTCGAGGGCGACGACTTCGACACCGCGATCTCGCAGCTGGCCGACGACGAGGAGGTCCTGCTGCCGACGCGTCCTGCTCCACGGATGAACTAGCGCGGTTTCGACTTCTTCGTAGTGTCCGGCTTTAGCGCGGTTTCGACTTCTTCGTAGTGTCCGGCTTTAGCCGGACCACACACGGCGGTGCCGATCAACTTGGTCCGGCTAAAGCCGGACACTACGACGTTTCAGAATCCGCTCCAGTCAGCAGTAGACAGTATGCGGTAGGCAGAAAGGGCGTTTGGCACCCGGGGCCTGCCTACTGCATACTGCCTGCTGCCTACTGCCTACTATGGACGACAAGCGGGACGCGGAGCGCATCCCGATCCTCGGCGAGCTCCAGGGCGAGATGATGGTCTTTCAGCCCATGCACGTGAAAGACATCAGCCTTCGCGGCGCGTCGGTCGAAACCCGGTACCCGCTCCAGCTCAATTCGCTGCACGACGTCCGCCTCGTCGTGGGCAACAAGTCGGTCATCCTCAAGGGACGCGTCGTCCACTCGCGGATCAGCGACGTGGACCAGGACATCGTCACCTACAAGACGGGGCTCGAGTTCCTCGACGTCTCGGACCGGCAGGCGGCCGCGATCAACGAGTTCCTCGAATCGCTCAAGGCCAACCGCAGCGGTGTGTAGGAACGCCGCTACGGCGTTCCGGCAGACAGAGCCGGAAGCGTCTTGATCACCACCGGCCGGCACGGAAACGATACCCCTTCGAGCATGGCGTCGAAGTCCAGCCCGCTCTGCGCGAACACGCGCGCCAGCTCGATGGTCAAGGCGGTGCCGCTGCCGTCATCGTTCGCGCCCGGCGCGGCGTTGTCGGTCACGTTCCAGCAGAAGCCGGTGGCCGTCTTCTCGACGCCGGGGGGCGGCGTCTCGATGCGCGCCAGCGAGTCGTAGTGCGCGGTCACGTAGATGCGCCGCGGCGAGCGTCCGGGAAGGACGGCCATCACGTTGCGGAGATCCACCGGCTCGAGGAGACGGTCGCCCTGCGGCGCCACCCTGTACGCGTCGAAGCTGACCTGGAGCGGTTTCTGAAACGTCGTAGTGTCCGGCTTTAGCCGGACCAAGTTGATCGGCACCGCCGTGTGTGGTCCGGCTAAAGCCGGACACTACGAAGAAGTCGAAACCGCGCTAGCTGCCGGCAGCCGGCTGTCAGCGGACCTTCAGGTGTTCGAGGTAGTCGCCCGATTCGATGCGCTGGGCGCGGCCGAGCGGCGCGTTGTAGAAGTAGGCCCAGGCCGCCACGGTGCGGCCGTCCTCCAGCGTCACGGGTGTGAGATTCCGGGTGTAAAGACTGCTCTCGGGCTCCTCCGCCCGGAACCCTTCGATCTCGTCGAGCGCCTGCAGAACGATGGCCGGGTGCGTCATCTCGTAGACCTCGCCCCAGACCTTGCCCTCTGACGCGGGGACCGCGGCGGGGTAAATCCCGAGGTCGAAGAGCGCCGCGTTCATCGTGCCACGGCCCCTGGAGACGAGATGCTCGTCCACGCGCAGACGCCCCGTCCGGTTGAACGGCGTCATCAGGGTGCCGTAGAAAAAAACGAGCTCTGCCATCCCGCTTCGGCCGTGTTTAGAACGGTCTACGCCGGGTTGGGGCCCGGCGTTTACGGCCGCGGGAGGCAGGGGCACGGCGTCGCCGTGCCCCGACTAGTACCCCGTCGCAGGGATTTTGACTGATTCACGCGGCGGCCTCCCTGCCGGCAACAGCCGGGTACGCGTGACCCAGCTTGACGCGGGCTTGCTCGATGCCAAACATCCAGCGGACGCAGGCCCCGGCCGCGTTGCGGGCGCGGGTCCACGCGTCGACTTCACGGTCGAGCGTGGACATATCCGGGATGCGCCGATCCAGACACTGGGCCGACAGGACGCCGATTTCGATTTCGACCATGTTCAGCCAGCTGGCGTGTTTGGGGACATAGTGCCACTCCAGACGGCGCAGCACCCGGCGGGCCTCGGCGGGCGGAAAGGCCTGATAGAGTGCGGCCGGTGTGTGCGTCGAGAGGTTATCCAGCACGAGGCGGATGCGCGCAGTGCCGGCGTAGTGGACGTCCACCAGATCGCGCAGCCACTCGGCGAAATCGACCGCCGTGCGGCGCGGCGTGACTTTGGTGTAGCGACGTGGCGCGTGCGCATCGAGCGCGACGAAGATGTTCGCCGTCCCGTTGCGCCGGTACTCATAGTCCCGCCGCGCGGGCTGCCCTGGCGCCGGCGGCAACGCCGTCCGGACCTCGCCAATGAGCTGCTGAGGGGTTTCATCAACGCAGACCGTGGCCGTCCCGGGGCGCGGGCGTGTCGTGTACAGCTCCAGCACGTCCTCCATGCAGGCGACGTAACTCGCATCGATCTGCGGGACGCACCACATCTTCTCCTGCCACGGTTTGAGGTCGTTGGCGGCGAGGCGGCGTCCGATCGTGGCGCGCGAGATCGTCTGGTGGGCCGTCAGCCGCACGAGGGCCGAGGCGAGCAAGGCCAGGGTCCAGCGCGCTCGTCCCGACGGCGGATGCGAACAGGCGGTCGCGATCAACAGCGCTTCTTCCGCAGCCGCGAGCTTCCGCTGGCCGCCCGGCCGCGGCTCCTCGGACAACGCTCGCTCGAGGCCCTGCTCGACGAAGCGCTGCTTGGTGCGATAGACCGTCGAGGTCCCCACGCGCAACGTCGCGGCCATCTCGGCGTCGGACATGCCTCGGTCGGCCGCCAGGAGAATCTGGGCGCGTTTCACCCGCCGCACGGCGTGTGTGCCTCCGGCGACCATGGCTGCCAGCTGCTGACGCTCGCTCGCATCCAATTCGACGCGGTATCGTATGTGCATCGCGGACCCTCCGCGACACAGCGGATCACAAAACGCACGGCATGTCGATCACGTTCACCGCGACGCAAGGCCAATACTTGGCGTTCATCCACGCCTACACGACTCTGCACCGTCGCCCACCGGCAGAGAGTGACTTCTTGGCGTTCTTCCGCGTGACGCCGCCCACGGTGCATCGCATGATCGTCACGCTCCACGAGCGTGGGCTCATCGAGCGGGTGCCCGGCCAACCCCGCAGCATCACCCTCTTGGTTCCGCCCAATGAATTGCCGCCGCTTCAATCGATCAAAATCCCTGCGACGGGGTACTAGGACGTAGGGGCGACGCATGCGTCGCCCCTACAATGCATCAGAATTCCACCGGGTACGGCTTCAGCTGGCCGGACGCGTACTTCTGCGGCAGCGTGCCGTCGTTGTTCTCCCACACGATCAGGATCGACCGCTTCGGCGAGTAGCCGCGGTGACGGATGTCGGCCGGCATGGCCGCCACGTCGCCCGCCTTCATGACGACCTTCGCGCGCGGCTTGCCGGTGGCGCGGTCGTCGATGTCCCAGATGATCTCGTCGGTCGCCTGGATGAACCACTCCACGCGGTCGTTGCCGTGGGTGATCGGCAGGATGTGCTCCTCGGTCGTCGCGCAGAACTGGCTGTCCTTCACGCACGAGACGACCGACGGGTTCCACGTCACGTCCGAGCGCGCGACGTAGTTGAAGAAGTTGTAGGCGTGGACGTCCTTCTCGAAGCCCGGCTCGGCGTGCACCTCGGGCTGGTCGGTGGGGATGTCCTGGAACTGGCGGTTGAGCGGGTAGCCGTTCTGGTCGGTGCGGTAGCCGAGATCACCCGGCAGGCCGACCATGCGGTCCGCCACCATGCGCTGGCGCTGGATCGCCTTCGTGTTGTTCCCCTTCTTCGCGCCGAAGGGCGCGCCGGTCTCGTCGGGCGCCGCGAACGGATCGAAGCCCTCGTTGACCCAGTCCTGCAGCATCTGCTCGAAGACCTTCTTCAGGTCCTTCGACTCGAAGGTCTCGACGTGATGCCGGTTCGTGCTGCGGTAGGCCTCGTTGAAGAGCCCGATGAACATCTCGACGGTGCCGTAGTGGTTCACGGTGCCGAAGACGTTGTCGAAGTTCACGGTGCCGTAGAAGAAGCCCCACGCCACGTCACGCATCAGGGCGCGGAGGAAGGCGTCGACCGGCATGATGTGCCGGCCGCCGGGGTAGAAGATGTGGGCGAAGTACTCGTCGCGCTCGAACCGGAAGCCGCCGATCGAGTGCGCCTTGTAGCCAAGACCCTTGTCGGTCAGTCCCTGCTGGTTGGCGACAGTGCTCATGACAGTCTCCCCCTTATGCCTTGGTCTGGCAGATCTCTGCCCACTTCTCGACGGTGGCATCGCCGAGGATCGTCTGCACCAGCAGCACGCCGGGCTTGCCGGCGGCCCTGAACTGATATGCAGCGCCCGCGGGGAGCAGCGCCTGATGGCCGCGGCGGATCTTCACCCACCCCATCTTCGTGCCCTTCGGCTCCGCGCTCAGCTTCACCGTGCCTTCCTTGTTGGCGGCCACCGGCGCCTGATCGGGTTTCACGTAGTGGACTTCGATTTCGCCGTCCATGCAGAGCGCGGCTTCGTCGTGCGCGCAGGCGAACCACGGCGAGGTGCCCTCGGCGCGCAGGGCTTCGATGACGTACTTCAGGTTCTTGCCGACCGCCACCTTCTCGTACGGCTTCGACGTCGAGGCGACCTCGAAGATGTTCGAGAAGGCGTAGTTCTTCGGGTCGTCGGCGAGGACCTCGACCGCGCCCTTCTGATATTTCTCAAGAGAGCCGAAATAGGTTTTCTGCGTGCTCATCTGCGCTGCTCCATGCGCCGTAGGAAAGGGTTTTTGGGTGCGCCGGGACCTTCTTGTATACCACAATAGGGCGCCTTCAAGCCCTGACCGCAAAGGAGACCCGCATGACCTCGAAGACCGCATTGACGCTGCTGGCGATGCCGCTCGTCGCCGGCGCGCTCGCCTTCGCGCAGCAGCCGCCGCCCGCCGTGCAGGCCCATCCGACCCCGGGCTGCAAGGCCACGCCCGCGGAGCTCGAAGCGAACAAGAAGGTGGCGCTGGAGTTCTTCCGCACCACGGGTGACGCGCGCGTCGCGCTCGCCGACCCCAGCTACAAGCAGCACAACCCCGCGTTCGTCAAAGGCGCGCAGGAAGCCAAGATGAACGACTTCGACTACTTCAAGTCGCGCTTCGGCGGACCGGCGGCCGCGCGGCAGGGTGGCGCGGGAGCGGGCCGCGGCCAGGCCGCGGGACCGCAGCCGCCGCCGGGCAATCCCTTCGAGGTGGTCACCGCCGAGTGCGACATCGTCACCATCGTCCACAAGGTCTACACGCAGGACCCGACGCTGCCGCCGGGCAACTTCTACGAGCGCTTCACCTTCGACACCTTCCGCGTGCGCAACGGGAAGCTGGTGGAGCACTGGGACGCCGCGCAGATCAATCCGCCGGCGCCCGCGGGCGGCAGAGGGAATTAGGGCTAGCGCGGTTTCGACTTCTTCGTAGTGTCCGGCTTTAGCCGGACCACATACGGCGGTGCCGATCAACTTGGTCCGGCTAAAGCCGGACACTACGACGTTTCAGAAACCGCTCTAGTGGGGCTGGTGGGGCCAGTGGGGTGGGTGGGGCAGGTCCTTCCCTAGCCACCCCACCCGCCTTTCCCGCCTTACTTGCCTGCAGGTTTCAGCACGAAGTCGAAGCCCGCCGTCGCCTCGCCCTTGTCGTTGGTCTGAAAGTCGACGATCAGCGAGTCCTTCACGCCGAACACCGCATCCGACTTCAGATACGGATCGATCGAGTCGAAGATGTGCGTCGTCACCGGCTCGTAGCCGGGCGCGGAGACGACGAAGTGCGTGTGCGCCGGGCGCCACGGGTGGCGGTTGGTCGCCTTGAGCATCCGGCCCACAGGGCCGTCGTTCGGAATCTGGTAGTGCACCGGCCGCGTCGTCCGGACGACGTACGTGCCGTCCCTGCCCGTGGTGAAGATGCCGCGCATGTGCAGCTCGTCGCTGTTCGGGAGCTGCGAATCGTAGAAGCCCGCCGAGTCGGCCTGCCACACGTCGAGCCGCGCCCCGTCGATGGGATTGCCCGCCGTGTCGAGCACGCGGCCGCTGATCGTGGTGGGCGTCCCCTTCGTGTCCTTCGGCGCGATGGTGTCGCCCATCTTCATGTGGGGCGCGCCCTCGCGGTGGAAGGGGCCGAAGACGGTGGACTCGGTGGCGCCCGCCGGCTTGCGGTGGCTGATCAGGTCCACGACCATCGAGACGCCCATCGTGTCCGACAGCAGGATGAACTCCTGCCGGATGTCGGTGCACTTCTGGCCGGTGGCGGTGAGGAACCTGATCGCCTCGAACCATTCCGGCTCGGTGAGCTGCACGTCCTTGACGAAGCCGTGCAGGTGCTTCACCAGGCTGAGCATGATCTGCCGCAGGCGCGGGTCGGGCGTGCCCTCGAACCGCTTCAGGACTTCGTTGGTGATGTCGTCTTCGGTGGTAACGCGCGCGTTCGTCGTGGTGGCCATGGTTCTCCTCGTCCCGCCGGGCGGCGGGGCTTATGCGATCACCGCGTGCCGCTCGGTGGCGATGCGATCGGAATCGGGGCCGGCGCCGGCCGTGAAGAAGTTGAGGGTGACCGTCGCGAGCTCCGACGGCGGAAACGACGACTGGAAGCGCGGGTCGGCGTGCAGGCCGGCCTCGCGCGCGCAGTCGAGGAAGATCGGGACCTCGATCAGGTACTGATCGGAGAAGCCGTGCGTGCCGTCGTAGGCCACCGCCGGCGTCTTCTCGAGGTTCGCCGCCGCCAGATCCGGCGGCAGCGTGTGCAGCTCCAGCGCAATGAGCCCGAAGCGGCCGATGTACGGCGCCCACCGGCGCAGGTGCCGCACCAGGTTCTCCTCCTGCTCGTCCGGCAGGACCTCCTCGCCCATGTGCGCGAACGCGCCCGTCGAGCGCGACCGCCGCGTGCCGCTCGTGTAGTTGGCCAGCCGCACGTAGGGGCGGTTGTGATCGAGGAACGACCGGATGTGCAGGAAGTCGTGGATGTCGAGCCCGAGCTTCTCGAGATCGCCCGCCAGCTGCGCCGGCCGGTTGATGTCGCCGTTGATGACGTGGAACTGCGGGACGGCCGCCTTGCGCAGCGTCTGCTTGCTCACCCGGCGCGCCACCGTGTTGAAGTCGGCGCCGACCATCACGAGCGGGTGCTGATCGAGCATGGTGCCGCGCCCGGTGCGGTCGCGGACCACCTCGTAGAGGTGCTTCAGGAACGTGCCGTCGCCGCACCCCATGTCGCAGACGCCGCGCGGCTGCAGGTGGACGGGACGGTTGAACAGCTCGATGACGATCTCGTCGACCTTCGTGAAGTAGGTGCGGTGTGCGCCGCCGCTGCCCCACACGTTCATGCCGCGGTCCACCATCGTCTCGATGCCGCTCTCGTCCACGCGCGGGATGCGCGGGTTGCCGAAGAGCAGCGCGTTGAGCCTGGTGAACATCGGGATATAGGAGACGGTGACGCCGTACGACGGGGCGATCTGCGCCGCGTAGCCGCCCTCCGGCGTCAGCGAGACGGTGTCGCCGTGCCGCCCGACCCAGCGCTGCGTGGCGAGGAGATCGAACACGCAGGACAGCATGGCGGTGTTGCCCCCGAGCGCCGACCGCGGCGCCGGCCCCTGCTGGAGCCTGGCCAGCACGCCCGCGCGAGCCAGGATCACCATCACCGGGCCCACGAGCACGCCGTCCAGGTGACCGCGAAGCTGCTCGTCCGTCGTGCCCCACCGCTGCGCGGCGCTGGTGACGAGATCCGCGAACGACGGCAGCAGCGCGCCGTCCTGCCGTCCGAAGAGCGAGTCCTCGAGGAACAGCGTCTTGGACAGGAAGGCGACCGCCGGCCCGTAGAGCGCCTGCGCCTGCGGCAGCGCCGCGCGGCCGGCATCCGTCATCGCGTAGGAGACGAAGCGCCCGTTGCGCTCCACGCGCTGCGTCAGCCAGCCCGCCGATGCGAGCAGCCGCAGCGCCACGCGCAGGTAGCCGCGGTTGCCGTGCGTGCGCGTCACGACGTCGTCGAGCGCCACCCAGTCGCCGGGTCCGCCGAACATCTCGAACACGCCGCGGCCGGCGAGCGCCTGCGTCGTCGGCGCGACGACGATGCCGGCGAGGTGGTTGAAGATGGTCGCGCGAATCGCGGCCCTGGCGGCGCCGCCCGCCTCCGGTCTCACAGCCGTCCCTCGAAGAGGTTCCGTCCTTCCACCAGCGCGCGCATCTTCCGGTCCACGACGCTGCGCTGCAGCATCCAGAAGCCGCAGTCGGGGTGGACGTACTGCAGCCGCTCCGCGCCGAGCGTCTTCACGATGCGCTCGATGCGCGTGGCGATGAGCTCGGGGCTCTCCACCTCGTTGTCCTTGATGTCCACGACGCCGATGCCGAGGCGGATGCGCGGGTCGAGCTCCGTGAAGACGTCGAGCTCGTCGTAGCCGCGGCGCGCGAACTCCAGCACGAGGTGGTCGGCGTGCAGCTCGTTGAGCAGCGGAATCAGGTCGCGCCAGAAGCCGCGCAGGTTCGGCTGGCCGCCGTAGTTGCCGAAGCAGATGTGGACGGCTTTCTCGTTGAGGATGCCGTCGAGGACGTGGTTGATCGCCTGCACCGCCCACGGCGCGTCCTGCGGGTACTCGGCGATGCTGGCCTCGTCGAGCTGCACGGTGTCCGCCTCGACGACCTCGAGCTGGCGGCGCAGCACGGCGGCGATGTCCATCGCCAGGTCCGCGACGTCCTTGTAGTAGCAGTTGTTCAGCAGCCGCGAGAGCATGTGCGGACCCGTCGCCGTGAACTTGAGCGGCGTGGCCGTGAGCGCGCGCGCGAACTCCGCATCGTCGGGCAGGTTCAGCGTGCCGTCGCCGATCCTGCCGACGACGACGCCGGCGGTGAGGAGGCGGTAGCCGGACGCGCGGTCGGAGCGGTGCCGCGCGCGCTCGGCGACGGTGAAGTGCTTGCGGATGCCGTCCATCCGCGAGATGAAGTAGTCGATCATCCCGTTGGTCTCGGGATGGCTCGCGTCGAACCGCATCAGCTCGCCGTCGGTGACGAGGTCCAGGCCGGCGAGCTCCTGCGTCTTCAGGACCGCCATCATCGCGTCGCGCAGCACCAGGCGCGACGGGTTGCCGACCATCCACGGCAGGACCGGGTAGCTGCCGACGCCGGTGGTACGAATCCGCGAGGTCACGGGATCGTGGAGTATAAATCACCCATGACGAAGGAGATGCCTATGCACCGCACACTTCTGGCCGTCGCCGCCTGCGGGCTGCTGAGCGCCCAGGTGCTCTCCCAGGCCCCGCAGGCGCCGCAGATCGAGACCAACAAGGTGGACGGAACCGACAACGTCTACACCTTCCGCAACCAGAACAGCCAGTCGATGTTCATCGTGACCTCGGAGGGAGTCATCGTCACCGATCCGGTCGGCTACGGGCGGCCGACCGGCGGCGACACGTATCTGGCGGAGATTCGCAAGGTCACGAACCAGCCGATTCGGTACGTGGTCTACAGTCATCACCACTTCGACCACATTGCCGGCGGCAAGGCGTTCAAGGACGCCGGCGCGCGGTTCGTCGCCCATCGCAAGGCGGCGGAGCGGCTGAAGATCCTGGGCGACCCGAATACCGTGTTGCCGGACGAGACGGTCGACAGGAACCGCACGATCACGCTGGGCGGCACACGCCTCGAGCTGACGCACGTCGGCCTGAACCACTCCGACAGCACGCTCGTGATGCGGCTGCCGCGCGAGCGGATCGTGTTCGTCGTGGACCTGCTGCCGGTAGGCCAGGTTCCGGGACGCGGGATGATCGACTTCTACCCGCTCGAGGCCGAGGCCTCGATCAGGCAGATCATCTCGATGGACTGGGAGCGGCTGATCCCCGGGCACCCGGGCGCGGGTGGTCGGCTGGGCACGAAGCAGGATGTGCAGGACCAGCTGACCTTCCTGCAGGACGCCTCCGCGGCGGTGAAGGCCGAGGCGCAGCAGGGGCGCTGCTGGGAACCGGTGGAGAGCACGCTGAAGCTGCCCAAGTACGCGATGTGGCCCAACTACGACGCGAACCTGCAGTTCGTGCTGCGGCGGTACTGCGCGCTCTGGGGACGCGGGACGTAAGGGCGGGTAGGGCGGGTAGGGCGGGTGAGGCGGGTGAGGCGGGTAGGGCGGGGGGGGTTCCTACCCGCCCCACTGGCCCCACCAGCCCTACTTGCCCTGCTGAATCTTTCCGCCCACCGCGAGCCCGCTGGGCACGCGGTCGGGGACCGTCCTGTCGAAGGATCGATCCGTCAGCGCGCTGAGGAAGGCGATCAGATCGACGTCGTCATCGTCCACGCCCCGCAGCCGGCGGAGCAGCGGGTCGAGCTGCTCGCGGCTCACGTTCGCGTTGCGCGCCCTGCCGCTCCGCCGCGAGTCCACGTCGTCGTAGAACTCGAGGACGTCCTCGAGGGACTGGAAGACGCCGCTGTGCATGTAGGGCGCGGTCAGCTCCACGTTCCGCAGCGACGCCGTCCGGAACTGGTAGGTGCGCTCGACGCCGCTGTCGGACTCGGTCAGCCGCGGGTTGTCCGGTACGCCCAGCACGTGCAGCTTGAAATCCGAGAACATCGGGCCGCTGTGGCAGTTGACGCAGCCGACGCGCTCGAAGCGGCGCATGCCGCGCACCTGGGACGCGGTCATCGCGGCCCGGTCGCCGCGCATGTAGCGGTCGAAGGGCGCGTTGTTCGCCGTCAGCGAGCGCTGGAACGCCGCCAGCGCGCGCCCGAGGTTCCGGGCGTTCACCGGACTGGCGCCGCCGAATGCGGCGATGAACAGCCGCTGGTACTCGGGATTGCCGTTTAGGCGGGCGACGACGGCCGGGACCGCCCGGTCTTCCGGGTACGCGTGGCCGCGCATCTCCTCCAGCGCCTTGATCGGCTCCAGCGCCTGTTCCTCGAGACTCTGCGTCCGCACGTCCCAGAACATCGGCGCCTTCGCGGCCGTGTAGGCGCCGGTGTCGTCGATGCCGTTGAAGGCGACGTTCAGAATCGTCTGACTGTTGCGCTTGACGAACGGGATGGTGTTGCCGGCGGCGAAGCGCCGTCGGTCGCCGAGGCCGACGCCGTTGACGCCAATCGAGAGGTCGCGGTTCTCCGCGTAGCCGAACCGCGGGTGGTGGCACGACGCGCACGCCACGTCGCGGTTGCCGGACAGCAACGGATCCCAGAAGAGCAGCCGGCCCAGCGCGACCTTCGCGGGCGTGGTCGGGTTGTCGGCGGGGCCGCGGGCGTCCACCGGCAGCGCGCGATCGATGCTCTGGCCGTGCACCGCCGCCGCCAGAAGGATGAGGACTCCGCAGATGAGAGGTCGCATCGGCGCCCTTGTCTCCCGGAACGCCTTCACGGCGTTCCTCCTGATCTCCCGGAACGCCTTCACGGCGTTCCTCCTGGCGCGGTTTCGACTTCTTCGTAGTGTCCGGCTTGAGCCGGACCACACACGGCGGTGCCGATCAACTTGGTCCGGCTCAAGCCGGACACTACGACGTTTCAGAAACCGCTCTAATCTCCCGGAACGCCTTCACGGCGTTCCTCCCGATCTCCCGGAACGCCTTCACGGCGTTCCTCAATGAGAGCCCGATGATAAACTCACCGCCGTGCCGCGGTGGGCAGGAATCGTCGCCGTCGCCGCCGGGCTGGCGTTCACGGCCGCGGGCCCGCTGTCCGGCGGCGCCGCGCCCTCCCAGCTTCCCTCTGTTCCGACGTTCAATCGTCACGTCGCGCCGATTCTCTTCGCCAACTGCGCCGCGTGCCATCGCGCCGACGGCATCGCGCCGATGTCGCTGCTCACCTACGGGGAGGCGCGGCCGTGGGCGCAGGCCATCAAGGCGCGCACGCGCGAGCGCGCCATGCCGCCGTGGTTCGCGGATCCGCAGTTCGGCCAGTTCAAGAACTCGCGCGCGCTGACGCAGGCGCAGATCGACACGCTCGCGGCATGGGCGGACGGCGGCGCGCCGCAGGGCGACGGCAGCCCGCCCTCGCCGCCGAGGATGCCGCAGACGGCCTGGCAGATGAACCGCGCGCCCGACCTCGTGCTCGACCTGCCGTTCGGCGAGTTCCAGCTTCCGCCGCAGGGCGAGGTGCCGACCTTCACGGTGTGGATGAAGCTGCCGCTGCGGCGCGACGAGTGGGTGCAGGCGATCGAGATCCGCCCCAGCGTGCGCGGCGCCGTGCACCACTCGAGCATCTCGCTCGCGCCGGGGCTGCCGCCGGGCACGAAGCTCGGGCGCGGCACCGTGTTCGACAACGGTCCCGTGCTGGACGGCGTGCCGCTGTTCGGCGACGGCCGTCCGTTCCGCACCTCGTCCGCCGAGGCGTTCGGCACGCCGGTGATGTTCTACGTGCCCGGAGGGGGCCTGCTGCAGTTCGAGAACGGGCTCGCGAAGCTGTTCCGCCGCGACGACTGGATTGCGTGGGGGCTCCACCTCATCTCGCCGGGACGCCCGGAGAAGGTGCGCGTGCAGATCGGGCTGTGGTACTCGCGCGGGGAGCCCCATCACGAGGTGCGCACGTGGACGGTCAACGAGACGCTGTTCATCAACGGCGTCGAGCTGAAGGCGGACGCGCGCGGCGCGCGGGTGATCCCTGACATTCCGGCCGGCGCCGCGAACTGGGCGATGACGGGGACGCTGAAGCTGGACGAGGACATCACCGTCCACTCGCTGTGGCCCCACATGCACTACCGCGGCAAGGACATGACCTTCATCGTCACCGAGCCGAACGGACGGCAGACGACGATCCTGAGCGTGCCGAAGTACAACCCGCACTGGCAGATCACCTACGAGCTCCAGCGCCCGCTGCGCGTGAGACGCGGCAGTCTCATCACGGCGTCAGGCCACTTCGACAACTCCGCCGCCAATCCCCACAACCCGGACCCGTCCGCCACGGTCAGATTCGGCGCGCAAGGCAACGAGGAGATGTATATTCCGTTCCTCGAAGTCACCGTCGATCGCGAGGATCTCAGGGTCGAGCGTCAGCAGCAGTTCATCGCTCAGTAACAGGAGGCTTCGATGTCGTATCCGTTCGACGAGGCGGCGTTTTCGCGGCGCGATCTGTTGAAGCAGGGCGCGGCGGCGCTCGTGGGCGGCGGGGTGGCGTTTGCGCAGGCGCCGGCGGTCATCACCGGTTGGAAGCCCGCCACCGCCGGGCGCAGGTTCCGCGCGGTCGTGCGCTACCGCAGCAGCTTCGACGTCCAGGAGCTCACGCTCAACCCGATCGAGCCGCGGCAGATCGTGGCGCGCGTGCAGGCGGCGCAGGCGTGCTACACGATGGTCGGCGCGCTGAACACCGCGCAGCCGGTGATGAACCCGGCGGTGTTCGGCCACGGCGCCGTGGCCGTCGTCGAGGAGGTCGGTCCGCTGGTGAAGCGCGTGCAGCCCGGCGACCGCGTCCTCGTCGTCGTCACCGGCCAGTGCGGGCAGTGTTTCCAGTGCCTGCGCGGACGGTCAGCCAACTGTCAGGCGGGATTCAACCGCCCGCCGGTGATGGTGGGCAGGATGGCCGACGGCACCAACGTCAACGGCAACCTGGGCGGCTTTTCCGAGCTGATCGTGGCCTGGGAGGAGATGGTCGTCCCCATCGCCAGCCGGCATGACGCGGCGGAGCTGTCGAACCTCACGTGCGTCGCCATGACGGGCCTCGGCATGACGATGGTGCGCGAGCCGGTCGAGGCGGGCTCGAGCGTCGTCGTGTTCGGCGCCGGCCCGATCGGGCTGGCGGCGGTGCAGGGTGCGCGCCTGCAGGGCGCGGCGCAGATCGTCGCCATCGACCCGATCGCCTACCGCCGCGATCTCGCGCGCACGGTCGGCGCGACCGACGTCCTCAACCCGAACGATTTCGAGAACGGCGCGGCACTCATTGCGCGCCTCAGGCAGATGACGAGCTGGGTGCCGGACCGCCCGTTCGCGGGCGGCCGCAACCCGATGGCCAGCGGCCCCGACTACATCATCGAAGCCGTCGGCGGCGAGCGTTTCGTGCCGAAGACGGAGCGCTACGCGCGCGAGCCGCACGGGCTCGAGGTGCTGCAGTCGGTGTTCACGCTGTGCCCCGCCGGCGGCGTGATGCGCACGTGCGGCGTCGGCTATCCGATGGGATCGACGGTGACGTTCCCGGCTGGTGGCTGGTCGAACGGCACGAAGGACCACGCCGGCGGCAACCTGGCCGGCGTGCAGCCGATGCGCGACCTGCCGCGCTGGGCGCGGCTCTTCGAGACGGGGAAGTTCGACGGCAAGGCGCTCGTCGGCGTCGCCGTGCCGCTCGATCGCTGGAGGGAAGCGGTGGAGGCTGCCGCCTATCGGACAGCGATCACCGGCATCGTGACGTTCACGTAGGGCGAGTAAGGCGGGTAAGGCGGGTAAGGCGGGTAAGGCGGGTAAGGCGGGTAGGGTGGGTAGGGCGGGTAGGGCGGGTAAGAACTTACTCGCCCCACTGGCCCACCAGCCCTACCCGCTACGTCCTTTCCACGATCATCGCGATGCCCTGACCGACGCCGATGCACATCGTCGCCAGGCCGTAGCGCGCCTGGCGGCGGTGGAGCGCGTGGACGAGCGTCGCGAGCATGCGCGAGCCCGACGAGCCGAGCGCGTGGCCGAGCGCGATCGCGCCGCCGTAGACGTTCACCTTCTCCGGGTCCATCCCCAGCTCTTTCATGCAGGCCAGGCCCTGCGCGGCGAACGCTTCGTTGAGCTCGATGAGATCGATCTGATCGATCGTCAGGCCGGCGCGCGTCAGCGCCTTGCGCACCGCGGGCACCGGGCCGATGCCCATCACGGACGGATCGACGCCGGCGACCGCGGTCGTCACGACGCGGGCCAGCGGCGTGCCGCCGTCGAGCGCGCTGCCGGCGACCAGCATCAGCGCCGAGGACCCGTCGTTGATGCCGCTGGAGTTGCCCGCCGTGACGCGGCCCCCCGGTTCCGTGGTGAACGCCGGCTTCAGGGCCGCGAGCTTCTCGGCGGTCGTGTCCGCGCGCGGGTGCTCGTCCACGCAGACGACGACCGGGTTCCCCTTCTTCTGCGGGATCTCCACGGGCACGATCTCGTCCTCGAAGACGCCGTCCCTGATTGCGGCCGCGGCGCGCTGCTGGCTCGCCAGCGCGAAGGCGTCCTGCGCCTCGCGGGTGATGCCGTACTCGCGCGCCACTTTCTCGGCCGTCATGCCGAGCGAGATCGTCCAGTCCTTCTTCATCTTCGGGTTGACGAAGCGCCAGCCGACGGTGGAGTCGGCCATCGGCGGCACCTCGCGGTTCCAGGCGCTGCCGGACTTCAGCATCACGTAGGGCGCCCGCGTCATGCTCTCGACGCCGCCGCCGACGAAGACGTCGCCCTCGCCCGCCTTGATCGCGTGCGCGGCGCTGGCGACCGCCTGCAGGCCGGACCCGCAGAGACGGTTCACCGTCTGTCCAGGGATCTCCACCGGCAGGCCCGCCAGCAGCACCGCCATGCGCGCCACGTTGCGGTTGTCCTCGCCTGCCTGGTTCGTGCAGCCGAGAATCACATCGTCAATGCGCGCCGGGTCGATCCGCGCGCGCTCGACGGCGGCTTTCACGGCAACAGCCGCGAGGTCGTCGGCACGGACCTCGGCAAGGGAGCCGCCGGCGCGGCCGACAGGCGTACGTACAGCGGACACGATCAGGGCTTCTCTCATAGTTATGGTTTGATTCTAACCGGCGTCAGCCGTTGATCCGTGAGATGCGGTCGATGACGTCCTCGTGCAGGACGAGCATATGGCGGTGCATGTCCGTGAATTGCGCCTGCAGAGAGGTGAACTGTCCGTGCAGAGAGATGAGCACCTGCTCGACGGCGTCGAAACGTGAATCCATCTGAACCTGCATGGAATCTATCTGCGCCTGGAGCGACGTGAACCCGGCGTTCATATCGCCTCGCAGGTCGGTGATCTGTGCTTCCAGGCTGTCCACCCGTTGCTCCAGGAGCGTCACACGACGAGAAAGCCAATCCGGCTGCACGCTGCTGCGATGAGGTGCGAACCGTGTGCCCTGCGCATCGCGGCGGGACGACGATAGCATCGTCGTAAAAACCCGCGCAAACGCCTCAACGTGGTGCTGGCGAGTGTGCAGAATCTGCAGCGCCCGGAGGGCGCTGTGCGCTGCAAAAAATGCGTACTCAATCCCGGACGGCGACGGGCTCGTCCTCGGGCTCGAGGTTGGTCATCTCCGCCGCGAGCATCTGCTCGCCTGCAGCGGCGGGTACGCCGCGGCCGAAGTCCACCGGCGGCAGGAAGAACGTGGCGAGGAGCGCGGCGCCCGCCAGCACGGCGCCGGCGACGAACACCTGGTGCAGCGCTGACGCGAACTGCAGCCGGACCGCGCCGGTCAGCAGCGTGCCGCCGGCGGCAATGGCCTCGGCGCCCCCCGGGATCGAGATGCCGGCGAGCCCGCGCGTCACCAGCGCGCCCATGCCCGCGACGCCGACCGCGCCGCCGACGCTGCGCGAGAACTGCTGCAGCGAGGTCGCGAGGCCGAGATGCGAGCGCTCCACGCCATGCTGCACCGCGAGGAGCAGCGACAGCATCGACATCCCCATGCCGGCGCCGATGAAGAGGCCGTAGCCCAGCACGGCGTTGCGGGATGCATCCGCGTCGATCGTCGTCATCCCCAGGAAGCCGAGCGTCATCAGCAGGCTGCCGGTGATCGCGAACCGGCGATAGCCGAGGCGCACGGTGAGGCGCGCGGTGGCCACCGACATGAAGACCCACCCGAGGAACAGCGGCGTCAGCACCTGCCCGGCCTGCGTCGCGGTGGCCCCCATCACGCCCTGCACGAACAGGGGAATGAAGGTGATGGCGCCGAAGAGCGCCATGCCGACGAGGAACACGACGAGCAGCGTGCGCGCGATGAGCGGCGTCTTCAGCAGCTCCATGGGCAGGATCGGATCAGCCGCGTTCCGCTCGGCCATCACGAAGCCCGCCAGCAGCACCGCCGCGGCCGCGGCAAACCACCACGCCGCCAAGCCGATGTCGCTGCCGAGCGCGATGAGCAGCGCGCTGATGCCGCCAAAGAGCAGCGAGGCGCCCACCCAGTCGATGCGGACGCGGTGCAGGCGCTGCATCCGCGGGTACGCCGCCATGATGATCGCCGCGGCCACGAGGCCGAACGGCAGGTTGAGGTAGAAGACCCAGCGCCACGACAGCGCGTCCGTGATGTAGCCGCCCACCAGCGGACCCGCCACCGAGGCGACGCCCCACACGCCGCTGAAGAGGGCCTGCGCGCGCGCGCGCTCCTGCAGCGCGTACAGCTCGCCGACGATCGTCATGCTGAGCGGGATGATGGCGCCGGTGCCGAGGCCCTGCACGGCGCGGGCCGCGATCAGCATCTCCATCGACGTCGCCGCGCCGGAGAACACCGATCCGATCAGGAAGATGACGACGCCCGTCATGTACATCCGGCGGCGGCCGTACAGATCCGAGAGCCGTCCCCAGATCGGCACCGACGCCGTGGACGTCAGCAGATAGGCGGAGAAGACCCAGCTGTAGTGCGCCAGACCGCCCAGCGTCGCGATGACCGTCGGCATCGCCGTGCTGACGACCGTCGCCTCGAGCGCGCCGAGGCTCATGCCGAGCAGCAGCCCGGCGGTGATCCAGCGGCGCCGCTTCAGGCTGACAGGCGACGCCGGAGCCGTGGTACCCATCTCCTGAGGGTACCACGGCGATCGGCCGAGGCACGCTCTCCGCTATCTCCTCGGCAGCGGCAGCACGATCTCGAAGACCGCGCCGTTGTCGTTGCGTACGGCGATCGTGCCGCCGTGCCGCTCGACGATCGTCTTGACGATCGACAGGCCGAGACCGCTGCCGCCGGACGCGCGCGCGGTGTCCACCTTGTAGAACCGATCGAAGATCAGCGGCAGGTCCGCGGGCGGGATGCCGGGGCCGGTGTCGCGGACGATGAGACGCACGGCCCCGTCAGCGGGCTCGGCGGCGAGCGTCACCGTACCACCTGACGGCGTGTGCCGCAGCGCGTTGGCGGCGAGGTTCTGCAGCGCCTGGTCGAGCCGCACCGGGTCGGCGGTCACCTGCTCCGCCCCGCGCTCGACCCGGCGCACCATCGTCACGCCGCGCTCCTCGAGTACCCGCTCGTGCCGCGCCGCGACGCGCTCGAAGAGCGGGGCCACCTCGACGTACTCCAGGCGGAAGGGCGCCGTGTCGCCCTCCAGGCGCGCGAGCTCCAGCAGGTCGCCGATGATGTGCTCGAGCCGACGCGTTTCCTCGTCCACGATGCGGAGGTAGCGCTCGCGCGTGGGCGGATCGAGGCGCAGCTCCGCCATCGCGAGCGTTTCGAGGTACCCGCGCATCGCGGTCAGCGGCGTCATCAGCTCGTGCGAGACGTCGGCGAGCAGCTGGCGCCGGGCCTGGTCCGAGGCCTGCAGCGCCTCGGCCCGCGCCTGCAGGTCGCCGGCCATGCGGTTGAACGACCGCGCCAGCGCGGCCACTTCGTCGCCGCCGTGCTCCGGCGCGCGGACGCTGCCGTCGCCCGACCCGATGCGCGACGCCGCGTGCTCGAGCTCGCGCAGGCGCCGCCGCACCGGTCCGAAGACGAACACCGCGGCGGCGCCGGCGCCGGCGACCAGCAGCACGAGCCCCGACAGCGCGAGCGTCGGTCCGAGGGGACGGAGCGCCGCGAACGGCCCCGGACGCTGGGGAGTGACGACGACGATCCCCGCAGGGATCCCGTCCACGACGATCGGCACGGCGAG